>JBKPRE010000169.1:0-9995 GCA_046734435.1 Pseudomonadota bacterium
CACTTTCCGCTTGGACGCGGCGCGAACGATGAGGCCGGGTACTTCCAAGTCGCGCAGTTCGGGCCGGCGCTGACCATCGCCAGTGAGAGCGTCGATGCGGGTGTCGGTGAGATTACGGCGGTTGGCAACCATTGTTGTGCCTCCTCGGGAGCCTGACGGGGCCACAACAGTGATGAAACGTGGTGTGGCCCGACGACACCGAAGGAAACACGGCGATATATTCGCGAACAAGTTATGGAGCAGGTCAGAGGAAACGCGGCACAATAGTATGAAACGCGGTGACAAACATTATTCGTAGGCTGTCCACCAGCATGATCAGGCCTTCTCCTCGGTTTCGACGTAGCGGGGGAAAACCGGCGAAGGCGGCGGCAGCGTGGCGCCGGCCTTGATGCGCCGCTCGACCGCAAGCGCGGAAAATTCCCGCTCGGCAGCGGGCACCGCCAGCAAGTCGAGCAATTTCGCGGCCGATGCCGGCACGAAAGGCTGCGCAAGAATGCCCACCTGGCGCAGAATTTCAGCCGTCACGTAGAGCACGGTCCCCTGCCGCTCGGGATTGGTCTTGGCGAGAGCCCATGGCGCCTCCGATGCAAAATAGCGGTTGGCATCGGCCACGACCGCCCAGACGCAGTTGAGCACCTGGTGCAGTTGCTGCGTTTTCATGTGCTCGCGGGCCGTGCCGATCATCGCGTCGGCAGCCTTAAGAATGGTCTTGTCGGCATCGCTGAACGGACCCGGCTCCGGCAATTTGCCGCCAAACGCCTTGCCGATCATTGAGAGCGAGCGCTGCGCCAGGTTGCCGAGGTCGTTTGCCAGATCCGCATTGATGCGGTTGACGATCGCCTCGTGACTGTAATTGCCGTCCTGGCCGAACGGAACTTCGCGCAGGAAGAAATAACGGAACTGATCGACGCCATAGGCGTCGGCCATCGTGAAAGGGTCGATCACATTGCCAACCGACTTCGACATTTTCTCGCCGCGGTTGAACAAAAATCCATGCGAGAAGATGTGCTTCGGGACCGCTACGCCCGCCGACATCAGAAATGCCGGCCAATAGACCGCGTGAAAACGGACAATGTCCTTGCCGATGACGTGCAACGAAGCCGGCCAGTAACGCTTGAATTTCTCGTTGTCGACGTCCGGATAGCCAACAGCCGTAATGTAATTCGTCAGCGCGTCGACCCACACATACATAATGTGTTGGTCGTTGCCCGGAACCTTTACGCCCCAGTCGAACGTGGTGCGCGAGATCGACAGATCCTGCAGCCCGCCGCGTACGAAGCTGGCGACTTCGTTCAGCCGCTCTTTTGGCAGCACGTAGTTCGGCCGCTCATACAGCTTGAGCAACTTGTCCGCATAGGCGGAGAGCCGAAAGAAGTAGCTCTCCTCCTCTACCCACTCAACCGGCGTGCCGGTTTTGGTGGCGATGCGCTGCTTCTGCTCGTTGAGATGCGTCTCGCCCTCGGCGTAGTACGCTTCGTCACGCACCGAGTACCAGCCGGCATATTTGTCGAGATAGATGTCGCCATTTTTCTCCATCGCCTGCCAGATGGCCTGGGAGGCGCGGTGGTGGCGCTCTTCGGTCGTGTGGATGAAATCGTCGTTCGAGCAATTGAGCAGCTTCACCATGGCTTCGAAGCGCGGCACGTTGCGGTCGCGCAGTTGCCGCGCGGTCAGGCCCTCGCGTGCCGCGGTCTGTTGCATCTTCTGACCGTGCTCGTCGGTGCCCGTGAGAAAATAGACGTCATAGCCGTCGAGGCGCATGAAGCGCGCGATGGCGTCGGTCGCGATCGCCTCGTAGGCATGACCGATATGCGGCGGACCATTCGGGTAGGAGATCGCCGTGGTGATGTAGAAAGGCGTCTTGGATGGCGTCTTGGCCGGCATTTGCCCATTCAATTCAAAGACATGGATGGCCGGAAATGCCCGGCCATGAGGATCGAGGAGTACGTATCAATCGCAAGCCGCTGGGGCAAGCAACGCAAACCCGGAAGTTGCAGCCGGCGGGCAGCGTCCCTAGGACATCGGCATGATGCAACGGATCGATTCGCGTGGTGCACGCCCGCTGAGCAGGATCGCGGCGCTGGTTGCAATTTCGGTTGCCCTGCTCGCTTCTGCACCGGCTGTTTCCGCGCCGATGCGCTGCAGCGGCGAGGAGAAGGTCTGTATCGCCGCCTGCAAAAAGAGCCTCGACCGGTCGTCGCTGTCGACCTGCCTGACCAATTGCGGGCTGCGCCAGTCGGCGTGCATGCGATCCGGTTGTTGGGACAGCGGCCCGCAAAGATATTGCGGACTTCTCAAGCAATAAAACGGCCATCCCCCGCGCCGGACGCCAGACCGGCAATTTCGCAGCCGGAATTGGCCTTTACGAATTCCTAAGCCCACTGCGCGTACAATCTAAATGGACGTTAACCAACCGCAGATTCCAGATCCGTGGCCAACCAGAACGGTTTCCCAGGACCTATGGGCGCTCCCCTCGAACTTATCCATCAGCTCGACAACTCGATCGCGCACAGCACCGATGAGCGCCGGTCGGCCATGCTGCGTCACCTCACCGATCTCTTTCTCGTCGGCTCGGACGCATATTCCGGCGAAGAGTTCGATCTGATTGACGACGTCTTTGTCCGGCTTGTTGCCACGATCGAGGAATCCTCGCGGGCGCTGCTGGCGATTCGGCTTGGCCCGGTGCCGACCGCCCCTCCAAAAATCCTGCGCTTGCTCGCTTGTGACGACGTGATCGAGGTCGCCTCCCCAGTGCTGACGCAGGCGGAACGGCTCGACACTGCAACTCTGATTCAATGCGCCAAGACCAAAAATCAGGAACACCTCCTGGCAATTTCGCGCCGCAAGTCGTTGCCGGAATCGCTTACAGACGTCCTGGTCGAACGCGGCGATCAGCAGGTGGTGCTGAGTACCGCCAAAAACAGTGGCGCCAGGTTTTCAGGCCAGGGCTTTGCAACGTTGGTCCGGCGCTCACATGGCGACGACCAGCTTGCCGCCTGTGTCGGCTCCCGCTCCGATTTGCCGCCGGAGCTGTTCGAAAAATTGCTCGAGGCCGCATCCGAAAAGGTGCGCGCGAAGCTCGAGGTTGAACGCAAGTATCTGAAAGCCGATATCGACGAGGTCGTCGGCCAGGTGTCCGACAGTATCCGGACCGCGTCCAACGATCAGCCGCTCGGTTATGCCGCGGCGCAGGTGCTTGCTGAGTCGCTGCACCGCGGCGGGCTGCTCACGCCGATGAAACTCGACGAATTTGCGGCTGCCGACCGGTTCGAGGAAATGGTCGCGGCTCTGTCCGTCATGTCCGGCGTGCCGACGGCGATCATCGAGCGCAACATGCGCGAGACCAACACGCAATCGTTGCTTGTCCTGGCAAAGGCGATCGGGCTCTCGTGGGACACGACGCGCGGCATCATGGCGCTCGCGGCCAAGCGATACCGGCGCTCGATGGCGGGGATCGATCAATCGATGTCGTCGTTCAACCGCCTGCGCCAGTCTACCGCGCAGCAGATCCTCGACTTCCACCGCATGCCGATGCGGCCCACGCGCAGCAACTAGTAGCCACCCGGGACTTTGATCAGGCAGTACGGTCGAACAACGCGGCGCTCATCTGCGCGTCGGCGCGAATGACCTGCGCATTGGCGGCGTAACTGAATCGGGCGATCAGCACCTGAACCAGCTCATTGGCGAGGTCGACATTCGGGCTTGCCACCATGCCGCGACCGTCGGCGTATGGCGCGGTCGGGTCGTATGTTGCGATGGTAGACGGTGAAACATTGGTGACGGTCGCGCTGGTTCCGCCGCCCAAACTATCCACCTGATTGAGGCGCAGGGCCGAATAGGCCGGAGGGAAATTCTCCGGATTGGGCGCGCCTGGGAGCGGGCCGTCTGACGACGCGTTCGCGATATTGCTAGCGGCCACCTGCAGACGCAGGCTCGCCACGCTCAATCCCGAAACCGCAATCGTGCTCGCAATGCTCATGGAGTTCCGTCGTAACCTCTCTCCACCAGCGAATTATTCTGCAATTCCCTAAAATTTGACGGAATGACCGCGTTCATTCGGGCAAGCCAGGTGGTCCGGGCGGTTATGGGCAATATTCATTTGGATGCCGCTGCCTGCGCCGGGTCGCTCGTGGTAAATTAACCCTCAACAAGCAGCACAACAGGAGGACTCCGATATGGCAGCGAGCCTCAAGCGGGTCAAAGTCGCGCCCAAGGGCATGGGTCTCAATGATTTCGTCGCGATGCAGGAAGGCTTCTTCGCCGCCGAAGAGCTCGACGTCGAATTTGACTGGAAGACGTTTCGCGGCACGCAGTCGAGCTGGAAAGGTCTTGAGTATTTCCAGCGCCCGCAGGACCGCCCCTACACCGAAGACAAACAGGACGTGGTGCAAGGCGCCTGCCTGTGGGGCACGATCTGCAATGCGAGCGCCGGCATGGGCCGTGTCGTTACCGAAGGCTACGGCGATTCACCGTGGGCGATTTTCGTCCGGCCCGATTCCAGAATCCGCAAGCCGGAAGATCTGAAGGACGTGCCGATTTCCGTCGGCATGCGCGCAGGCAGCCATTTCAACGTGCCCTACCGTCTTGAACGGTATCTGCCGCTCGAGCACATCAAGACCGTCAACACCGGCGGGTTTGGCGCGCGGCTAAGGGCGTTGCTCGACGGCGAGGTCGAAGCCGCAAGTCTGCTGCCGCCGCAGATCGCGATGGCTGAGCAGCTTGGCCTTCGCAAGATCATCGAGGATCGTTTCAAGACGCTGTGGTGGGTTCCGGAAAACGCCACCGCCGACGTTGTGCACGGCTATATGCGCGCCCTCAACCGCGCCGAGCAAGCGATGGACGCGGATCTTCCGAAATACCTGCCGCTCTGGAAGCTCGCGGTCCCGGCCGAGTTCGAAAACTACCACGCCTGGGATTTCAGCAAATTCGGCCGTGGCGAGCGCTTCGTGAACAAGCCGTTGCCGCGCGAGGAATTCGACGAAGTCTTCGCGCAGGTCGAGCGCTGGGGGCTCGATCAGTACCTCAAGGACCGCAGCCCCGAGACGCTGTCCTATCCCGCCTGAAAAACTCCGCGGGAAATGAAAGCGCGCGGCCTTTCAGCCGCGCGCTCTTTCGTTCAGTCTTTTTCCTCTCCTGGCCGTAGCTGTTACGGCCGCGCCGCTTCCGCAAGCGCCCCAAACACTGCAAAGACCAGCGGCTTGCGCTCCAGGTTGTAGGTGTCCACCTCGCTGGCCGCGCGATTGACCCGCTCCCAGGTTTCTGCAACGCGCGCCATCCGCGCCTTTTCCTGTCCGGCTTCGCGAAGGCGCGACGACAGCCAACCATTGATCAGATCCATGAAGGCTTCGAGCACCTTCGGGTCAGTCCCACCCATTGCATCACCAAGGGCGTGCAAAGCGCGCGCGTCGACTTCCGGCAAATGCGCCAGCAGATCAAGAACCCGCTGGCGCAAGGCGAGGGCCTGACCTTCAAGCAAGGCGAGCGCCCGGCCGGCGCTCCCCTCTGCTGCAGCTGCTGCTTCGCGAACATCATCGTCCCGGCGGTCTTTTCCGGCTGCTTCGGCAAGCGCCAGAGTAACGTCGTCGACATCGAGCGGCCGTAGCAGCAGCCTGCGACAGCGTGAGCGGATGGTCGGTAATTCGCGGCCCGGAGCATGGCTGACGAGCAGAATGAGCGACCGTTGCGGCGGCTCCTCCAAAATCTTCAAGAGTGCGTTCGCGCCCTCGCGTTGCAGATCATCAACGGCATCGACAATGGCAACACGCCAGCCGCCCTCGCCTGCGGTCGAGCCGAAAAAAGCGACGGTCCGGCGGACATCATCAACGCGGATGACGGTATAGAGCTTGCCGGTCTGCTCGTTGACCACACGTTCGATGACGAGCAGATCGCCCTGCGCCTGTGCGGCGATGCGGCGCGCGACCGGATGGTCAGCCTCAACAGCAAGTGACTTGGCATTCTGCACCGCCGCCGACTGCGGATCTGGATGAGCCAGCACAAAACGCGCCATGCGATACGCCAAAGTCGCCTTGCCGATGCCGGATGGACCGCCAATCAGCCAGGCATGCGCTATTCGTCCGCTCTTGTATGCGTCAAGCACCGCTTTTTCCGCTTCGGCGTGGCCAAACAGCGCGGTCGTCTCGCGCGGAGATTTTGCGCCGGTGTCTTCATCGCCGGCGGTCATGGCGTCGTCTCCGCAATTCCGAGCGATTCAGGATGCAGTCGCTCCTGAACGATCGACCAGATCCTGTCCGCTACGATATCGCGCGGCGCGCGGCCATCGATCACGATGCAGCGCTTCGGCTCCGCGGCGGCAAGCGCCCGGTACGCCCCGCGCAACTTCTCGTGAAATTCCATCGATTCCGCTTCGAACCGGTCAGCCTCGGTTTGGCCACGCCTGCTTTTCGCGCGCGCCAGTCCAATTTGCGCCGGAACATCGAGAATAAACGTCAGTTCGGGTACCGCCGGCCCGACGGTCACGCGCTCAAGGCTGCGGATCAACCGTTGATCGACATTTCCGAGAGCGCCCTGGTAGACGCGCGTTGAGTCAATGAACCGGTCGCAGATGACCCAGATGCCGGATTTCAAGGCCGGCAATATCGTATTGCGCACATGATCGTCGCGTGCGGCGGCGAAAAGGATCGCCTCGGTCTCCGCGCCAAGAGGCTTGGCAATGCCTGACAGCAGGATGTGACGAATGATCTCGGCTCCGGTTGAGCCGCCCGGCTCGCGGGTAAGCACCACGTTCTGACCAATGGACTTGAGCTTTTGGGCCAGGGTGGCTGCGTGCGTAGATTTTCCGCTGCCTTCGCCGCCTTCGAAGGTAATGAAATGTCCGCGCAAAGCCGATCAGCCTTTTCCGGTCACCGCCCACCTGCGGTGGCGTCTGCCATCATAGCCGCTCGGCTCCGGCACGGAACAGCGCGATTATCATTTCAGTCACAGCATCGAAAGCGCGCTGCGGCATGTTTCCTTTGCCGATGCTTTCAGCGGCTTTCAGTGGCATCGTCAGGATCAGGTTGTCGTTGCGCCAGACCTTGAGATTTCCGATCGGCGTTCCTTCGGTGACCGGCGCGGGCACCGGCCCGGTATAGACGATACGAGCAATCAGCCGTTCCGCCCCCGATTTGGGCAGCATCACCTTGACCTCCCCATCGGCCTTCAGCGCGACGCGGCCGCTTGCGCCGCCAAAAACCTTCGCGGTGCCAATCGTCTGGCCTTCGGCAAAGATCGTGCGCTGCTCGAAATTCCGAAAGCCCCATTCGAGCGCCTTCTTTGCTTCGTCGGCGCGTTCCTTGGCCGTGTGGACACCGGTTACGACCACAATCAGGCGCAGATCGTTCTGCACCGCCGATCCGACCAGGCCATAACCCGCCTCTTTTGTGTAACCGGTCTTAAGACCGTCGGCGCCGTTCATGGCGCCCAGAAGTGGATTGCGATTTTGCTGACGGATCTTGTTCCAGGTGAAATCGGGCTGCGCGAAGAGCGGGTAGAAATCCGGATAGGTACGGATGATGTGCCGCGCAAGCATGGCCAGCTCGCGGGTTGTCACCTTCTCGTTCGGATCAGGTAGACCGTTGGAATTGGTGAAGACCGATTTCTCCAAGCCGATTTCGCGCGCGCGCTGGGTCAGCCTATTGCCGAACTCGGCTTCATTTCCGGCAATTCCTTCAGCCAGCACGATGCAGGCGTCGTTGGCCGATTGAATGATCATCCCATGCAGCAGGTCGTCGACGGAGACCTTGCTGTAAAGCGCCGCGAACATTGTGGAGCCGTGAGACGGCGCGCCGCCTTTACGCCAGGCGTTTTCGCTTACCATGTATTCGTCGGTGAGCTTGATGCGTCCTTCCTTGATCTCATGAAAAACGTATTCCGCGGTCATGAGCTTGGCGAGGCTGGCCGGAAAGATCAGCCGATCGGCGTCGCGGTCGAACAAGACACCGCCATATTGGGCATCGATCAGGATCGCGTGCGGCGCGCCGATATTCGGTTCGTCCTTCTTTGGCGCCTCTTTTTTTGGCGCATCTTTTTTGTGCGCCGCCGTCGGCGCGATCTTATGCGGTGGCGCCGCAATCGCGGCCGCGGAAAGGCCGGCGGCGAGTGCCGCCACCATCAACCATTGTCCAAATGCAAGCTTGCGCATGGCCATCATCAAGGCTCGTTAGCGGCGCCGCTCAGTCCGACGCAGCCAGTTCCGGCAACCTTTGGCGGTAAAATACGGCTCAGTAAAGGCCGCGGCCACTCATGTAACCGGACCGCACATCATAGGCCCGAGGGGCATAGGCCGAAACCGGTGACCCCGCCGCCTCAACAGGTTCTGACACTTCGGAATTCGACGCGCGCGGCCGCGCGGCGAGCTCGGTGGTCGGCGCCTCCGCCGCCGGCAGTTCGCGCGGCGTATTGCCCAGGCTGTAGGGCCGGTCCGGTGGCGACGGAATGCGGGCCGCGGCACGCAGCGGCCTGTTGTCGAAGTAAGTCGGCGCAAAGGGCTTCCCGGATGCGACCTGCACGGGCAGTTGGGCCGGCCCGCCCTCCCGCAACGTCGCGACCAGTTTCCGGTCGTCCGAACCTGTCAACGGAGCGCGGCCGACATAGTCGACTTTAACCCGTGCGACACCGTGGCCGTAGAAGCCCAGCAGCTCGGCGGTCTTCACGGAGACGTCGATGACCCGCTCGCCGACATATGGCCCGCGATCGTTGACGCGGACGACGATCGACCGGTTGTTCGCAAGGTTGGTGACCCGCGCATAAGACGGCAGCGGCAGCGTCGGATGCGCCGCCGAGATCGAGGTCATGTCGAAGATTTCGCCGTTTGCGGTGTAGCGTCCGTGAAAGTCGTCGCCGTACCACGAAGCCAGACCGACCGCGCTGTAATTGATGTTTTCCTCGGGCACGTAGACGCGGCCAGCGACGGTGTAGGGTTTGCCGACGCGATAGACCCCGCCGCCCTTCGGCACCGGCTGACCCGGCTCGACGACGCGCGGACTGGCGGCAACGCCGTAGCGTGGATCAATCCTGCCGGCGCCCGAGCAGTTGGCGAGCGCGAGGGATCCTACGCCAAGGACGACAAGGCTCGCAAAACGTCGACTGCCGACGAAAGCCCCCACGTAACCCATCCCTGCTTGGTCCCCAATCGGAAGCAGCCAGTTTACCCGGTCGCTACCCCGGCGAAAACCGTATGACGGAACGGTGGTAAATGGTTGGTTCCGCAGCAATCTGGCCGGAGCCGCGGGCATAGCCAACGGGCTTCACCATTGCAAGTTTACGGCTGGTTTAGAGACCTACCGGCGCGACAGAAGGCTTGTGCCGCTCTTGGGGCGGCTCAGCCCACCACTGACGGACGACCGCTGGATGGTGCTGCCTTCGTAGGAAATGCCGATGCGGAAGCCGCGCGACCATGCCAGCGTGCAGTGCCGCTTTGTGCCGCCATGAAGAAAGTCGAATCGCTGCGGCAAGTCATAGACACGCTGCAACTCGAGCTGCGCGCCGCCCGCGGAGAGATCGACGATCTTGCAGTCGATCGGCTGCGTATTCGGGCCAAGCAGGAGTCGCCCGGCGCGCGGGACCAACCCCTTCGGCTCGACCCGGAAATAACGTCGTTTATCTGACCCGCTCATGGTGCAGCTTTGTGATAAACCCGGCGAATGTATATAACCCCTTGATTACCGATCTCTTACGCAGGCGGCGCTATTATCCTGCTGATATTGCGGAACATTCCCGCTGTAAAAAGTTCCAAGGCAGACTGGAAGGGTGGCCGAGCGGTTTAAGGCACCGGTCTTGAAAGACGAGCAATACAATATTGTCGAGTGCCGCCGCGTGTCAGTCAGTGTGATTTCATGCGGGCTTTTTGCAATCACAATCCTGCACAGTGTTGGTGTGTGTTGATCTGTTCTGAAGAGTTTGGGGCCAAAATTGGGGACAATCTTTTGCGTCCGAGCGCCGCTTCGGTCCGGTCGCGTTGTGTTGCGCCCCGCGTTCGTCGCATCGTGGTCCTACTG
>JBKPRE010000170.1:0-11176 GCA_046734435.1 Pseudomonadota bacterium
GGAATGCGACGAATCTCGCCTCGACAAATAGCCTGGAACCCTTCTAAAAGAGGGCTTCGCGGGGGCCAGAAAGTAATAAGACATGGACTACAAGGGCTATTTCGCGTCTGCGCTGGGCAAGTTGCGAGACGAGCGTCGTTATAGGGTTTTCGCCGATCTTGAGCGTGTCGCCGGGCGCTTCCCGCACGCGATCTGGCACTCCCCGCAGGGCCAAAGCGACGTCGTGATCTGGTGCTCGAACGACTACCTCGGCATGGCTCAGCACCCGAAGGTGATCGGTGCCATGGTCGAGGCCGCAACCCGAATGGGCACCGGCGCGGGCGGTACACGTAACATCGCCGGCACCAACCATCCGCTGGTCGAGCTCGAGCGTGAACTCGCCGACCTGCACAACAAGCCGGCGGCGCTGGTGTTCACGTCGGGCTATGTCTCGAATGAGACCGGCATCTCCACGATCGCGAAGCTGTTGCCGAATTGCATGATCCTGTCCGACGCGCTCAATCATAATTCCATGATCGAAGGCGTCCGCCAGTCCGGCAGCGAGAAGAAGATCTGGCGCCACAACGACCTTCAGCACCTCGAGGAACTGCTCAAGGCTGCCGATCCGGCGCAACCGAAGCTCATTGTCTTCGAGAGCCTCTATTCCATGGACGGCGATATTGCGCCGGTGCATGCGATCTGCGACCTCGCCAAGCGCTACAACGCGATGACTTACTGCGACGAAGTGCACGCGGTCGGCATGTACGGACCGCGCGGCGGCGGCATCTGCGAGCGCGACAATGCAATGGGACGCGTCGACGTGATCGAGGGAACGCTCGCCAAGGCGTTCGGCTGCCTTGGCGGCTACATCGCGACCAGCGAGGACGTGGTCGATGCGGTGCGCTCCTATGCACCGGGCTTCATCTTCACCACGGCGCTGCCGCCCGCAATCTGCGCGGCGGCTTCCGCAGCAATCCGTCATCTCAAGACGTCAGGCTGGGAGCGCGAGCGCCACCAGGAACGCGCCGCCCGCGTAAAAGCTGTGCTCAATGCGGCGGGCCTTCCGGTGATGCCGAGCACGACACATATTGTGCCGGTCCTCGTCGGCGACCCCGAGAAGTGCAAAGCGGCAAGCGACCTGCTGCTTGCCGAGCATGGCGTCTATATCCAGCCGATCAACTATCCGACCGTGCCGCGCGGCATGGAACGTCTGCGCATCACCCCTTCGCCGTATCACGACGACGTGCTGGTCGATGCGCTTGCCGAAGCGCTGGTCGACGTCTGGGATCGGCTCGGATTGCGCCGGGGCAAGCAGGCGGCCGCAGCGGAATAATCCATTCTACCTGTCAATCCTGGAATGGTGGCGGCTTTATCGGCCGTTTCGCGCTTTCACCTGCCGTCTTTTGCGCGCGGGCGCTGTAGCGCGCCAGCAGCGGCATGGTGAGCGACACGAAGAAGATGCGCGTGAGGTGGTGCGCACCGACGTAGACGGGATCGAGGCTGAGTGCGAGCGCCAGCAGCATCATGGCGTCGACGGCTCCCGGCGCAAAGGCGATCATCACCTCGGCAGCGCGCAGCGACAGCATGCTGATGAGTAACGCCGCAAAAACCGCGGATATCGCGACCGCGACCGCGAACGAACCGAAGGCCGCGGCAAAGAAATTCAACAGCATCCGCGGCGAAGTGTTGGCAAAGCGCGATCCGGTGATCGCACCCATCGCGATCATTGCCGCGATCGCGACCCACCATGGCATCACTGCATGAATGAGGCCGCTGCCGTGCAGGATAGCGGAGGTGAGCATGGCGCCGAAGAGCAGTCCGCCCGGAAAGCGGATTCGATAGGCGATGATCGCGACGACGGTCGATGCCGCGAGCAGGATGGCCAGCTCGTCGAGGACATCGACGCTGAGCGGAGCGGTCATTCTCGGTGCCGCATGGCCAACGAGCCCGAGCAGTGAAAGACCGGCCGGAAGACCGACGGCGATCACGACAACACGGATGCTTTGCACGATCGCGATCGCCCGAAGATCACCACCGAGCTCGGCGCCGAGCGCCAGCACTTGCGACATGCCGCCCGGGGCCGCTGCAAGGTAGGAGTCGACTGTCCCCCACTTGTGCACAAGGCGCAGATAACCTGCGCCGCCAACGGAAATGACCGCCATCGCCAGGACCATGACGGCAATGCTCAACGGATAGGTTGCCATTCCATGCAGCGTCTCGGGCGTAACCACGGCGCCAAGCGAGGCGCCGATCAGCACGAAGATCGCGCGCATCAGCAACGTCGGGATCAGCATGGGCCGGCCGGCGATCGCCGATCCGGCGACCGCGAGAATCGAGCCTGACAGCCAACCGGCAGGAACACCTATGAGGCCGAGCGCGGCGCCGCCGATGGCGGCTGTGACCAGCGTTTCGGTCAGGCGGCCCAAAACGGAGAGGCGAGTGCTGAAGGACGTTGCAGACAAGGCAGGGCTTTCACGGAACCGGGCGCACCTGCGCGATCAATGCCGCGCGGGCGCAGCCGCGTCAAATGCGGATCGACATACCCGCAATGCCGTATCCGATGCTATCGCTTCCTAAAACAAGAGATCTCGCATAAGCGCGTCGAGATGGCGGACCGCGCCGAGCGATTCACGCAATCGGACGCGCTGATCGCGCGAGAGTGGCTTGATCGCAACCTGGCTGCTGGGCGGAAGACCGCCGTGCATATCGGTAAGTTGCTGTCCAAGAATAAGGTCGATGAAGACCTCTTGTGCGCGCGCCAGCGCATCGAGATCGGCATCGCCCCCGTGGCCAAGCGAAGCGACAGCCGAGAGTCGTGCTTGTGTTGAGCGCTCGAGGAGATGATGACGGATCGCAAGCACGCGTGCAGTCGTTACGATACCAAACAAGCCCGTTTTCTTGAGATCGATACGACCATTCTCGGTTCGGAAATTCCCAAACATTGTGAGGCCGGACTCAACGTCGCCCGCCGCCTCCACCAAAAGTTTTGCAAACGCAACATTGCCTTGGGCGGCGTCAAATGCCGAACGCCAGACGTCGTTAGCCAGCGTTGCATCGCCGTGCACGCACATCAGATCGAAGAAGATATCGACCGAAAGCAGGTCGGCCGGGGTCGACCGTGCGATCCAGTCGGCGATGCGCATGTGCCATGTCTCCCGCGAGCCACGCCACGAATCATTGCGGGCCATGACGCCACCCTTGCAGTAGGGCACGCCAACCTCGTGCAGAATGTCGGCGACTAGGCTGCCCAGCCGGGCAAACCATTGATCAGTGGCGGACCCCTGAGCGCCGTCGGCAAATACGATGGCATTGTCCTGATCCATCGCGAGCAGGCTTTCGCCACGGCCCGCTGAACCGAGAATACACAGAGCATAAGCGCATGGCGGCTCGCCCTGGCCCTCGGATTTCATCCGTCGTTCCGCAAGCACGCCTGCGCGTCCGGTGAGCGCAGCAAGCTCGCGCGAAATTACCGCTGCAATGTCGCGCGCGCTCACGCCTTCCGCGAGCAATCCTTCGGCTGCGTGCGGAAGCCGGGCCCAGGCCGCGCCCAGGGCCGGCACATCGTCGGCCTGATCGATTTCATCACCGAGTATGACGGCTTCCTGCGCGCGGAGCCGCAGCAGGTCGCGTGAGGTAACGATGCCGCAGATATCGCCGTTCTCGTTTTCAACGCCGAGGTGGCGCACTTTCAGCCGACTCATCCGGCCCAGCGCTCGATAGACAAACGCATCGGCCGGCACCGTCGCCAGCGGCGTGCTTGCGAACTGAGCGGCCGGCTGCGACAGGGCCTGTACGCCTTTTTCACTAATGGCACGCAATACGTCGCGCTCGGTTATAATTGCGGTATTGCGCGACTGCATCCGAGATGCAGCCGCAACAACAAGCAATGAGGAAATCCTGCCGCGCGCCATGCGCTGCACCGCGTCGCCCAGTAAAGTATCGATCCCGATGGATATCGCTGGCGCATTCATCACGTCCGCGACGCGGTGACGATAGGGATATGGATCAATGCGCGCAAACGTATGCTCGGCGCGCGCACGCGGAACCCTGACAGCCGGTTCCCAGCCGGCGCGGTGCTGATCGTCAAGCACGCTGGTCAACGCCAGGCAGGCCTGCTCAGCCTCGGCAAGCGTACGTATATTGCCCTCGCGCAACTTGGGCAGCAGTGCGAGAAATATTTTCCCGGTGATAATGGTGTCGGCGAGCGCGGAGTGCCGCTTGTCAATCTCGACGCCAAGCCAGCTCGCGAGTTGCTCAAGCGTGTAGCCCCCGAGATTCGGCTCGGCCACCTGCGCCAGAAGCCGGGTATCAAGCGTTCGCGGCGGGATCCAACCCAGGTCGGCGCGTTCGCATTCACGCTTAAGAACGGCGAGATCGAATCCGAATGTGTGTCCGATCAGCACTGCGTCGGAGGTCGCAGCGGAGATCTCCGGCCAGACAGTGGCGAATTCTGTTGCCGAGGCCACCATGCTGTCATCAATGGCGTGGATGCGCGTCGCGTCCGCTGGGATTGGCTCGCCCGGATTGACCAATCGTCTCAGCGCGGCAGTTTCGTCGAGCCTGCCCCTCCTCAGCGGTACCGCACCGATCTCGACGATGCGCGCTTTCGCCGGATCGAGGCCGGTCGTCTCGGTATCGAGGACCATGGCATCGAGAGCGATCAGCGGTGTTGCATTGGTAATTCTCGCCATTGGCCCCCTGGCTTGGCGCGCCACACCATTAATCTTGCTTGGTCAGCACCTCGACAAGCTTCGGAACGTGGGCGCGTTGCACGAATAGGTCATGCACATTGCACAGATTCGTCCTCAGGTAATTGTGAATGGTCGGCGCATCCTTCGCACGCAGCTTTTCGTGGATCGGCATCGACGCCACATAGCGATCAACATAGCGGATTGGAATATCCATAACGCGCTTGATCCCGTGCAGGCCGATAAGCGTAAGATCGTGCTCCAATTGGCGCCGTGCTTCCATCCAGATGTCGGCACTCAGAGCTGCGGGAGTCGGATAGCGATCAAAAATCGCCAACGCCGCGGCGCTTACGCCGCGCAATACTTCGTTCCGGTGGTCGCCGGCCGCCGGCCGCAATACGCCTTCCAGCGCCTCGCTGATCATGGCCAACATGACTGGAAACGCCACCCAACGCGACTTCTCAAGTTCTTCAAGGAACACCGCGTCACTAAACAGAACATTCCCGTACGGCCCGGCACGCGCGCGCGAATATTCAAACATTCCCTTTTGCGCCAGGAAAGCCGCCTGGGTGTCGAGAAAATCCATGAATGCATCGCGTCCTGCGATCGGTTCGGCTCGGCGGAACAGGTCGAGAAAACCCATGGGCTCGCTTCCAGCAGTTCACACGCAAGGCGGTTTCGTCGTCCTTTTAGCGCCGATTCCCACCTGGATCAGCCGATTTACCGGCATCAGACGGCTTTTCCGCGCACCGGCATATCACGCCAGAATGGACCTCGCGGGCATGATATGATGATTTATTCGGATAAATCCTTCCCTTGCCGGGGTTTAGCCCCGATCTGGAGTGTGCATGCTGCAAGGTTGGGTCGTCATTGCAGTTGCGCTTGCGTATATCGGGTTGCTGTTCCTGATTGCGAGCTACGGCGATCGCACGCGTAGTCTTGGCCGCAATGGCCCTGCGCGATTGCTGATCTACCCATTGTCGCTGGCAATTTATTGCACGTCGTGGACGTTCTTCGGATCGGTCGGTTTAGCCTCGCGCACCGGCTTCGACTTCCTCACCATCTATGTCGGCCCGGCGCTCATGATCGGGCTGTTTAGTCCCTTGCTGATCCGGATCGTGCGCCTCGCAAAGGCGCACAACATCACCTCGATCGCCGACTTCATCGCCGCCCGCTACGGAAAGGGCCAGGCGGTTGCCGCGACAGTCGCGCTGATCGCAATCGTCGGCACCATTCCGTACATCGCTCTGCAGCTCAAAGCGGTTTCATCCTCGCTCGAAACGATCCTTGCCCATGTCGCGGCCGGCGATGACGCCAGCCGGCCCTTGTTTGGCGACATCGCGCTCTTTGTCGCGCTGTCGATGGCGACATTCGCCGTTCTTTTCGGCACCCGCCACATCGATGCGACCGAGCATCAGGACGGCCTGATGCTTGCGGTCGCAGCGGAATCGATCGTGAAGCTGGTGGCGTTCCTGGCAGTTGGCATCTTCGTGACGTTCTGGATGTTCGATGGCCCGCTCGCGCTCGTCAGCGAAGCAATGCAGCGCCCGTCGACAGCCACCATCTTCAGCCGGGAGCCGCGTTTCGATACGCTGATTGCGATGACGCTGTTGTCGTTCGTCGCGTTCATCATGCTGCCGCGCCAGTTTCACGTGGCCGTGGTCGAAAACAACAACGAGGATGAGATCAAGCGCGCGGTCTGGCTCTATCCGGTCTATCTGGTGCTGATCAATCTCTTTGTCGTGCCGATTGCACTCGCAGGGTTACTGACATTCCCGGTGGGTAAGGTCGACAGCGACATGTTTGTGCTCGCGCTGCCTTTGCAAACTGGCTCGAGCCTCTTCACTCTCATTGCCTTTGTCGGAGGATTGTCGGCGGCAACCGCCATGGTGATTGTCGAATCGGTTGCATTGTCGATCATGGTCTCAAACGACCTGGTCATCCCGTTCGTCCTGAAGCGCCGCGAGCGGCTGCTCAGCGGCCGGGAAAACATCGGCTCCCTGCTGCTGACGGTGCGGCGGATCGCGATTTTTTCGATCCTGCTGCTGGCCTATGTGTATTACCGGTCGGCCGGCGAAGCACAGCTCGCTTCCATCGGCCTGCTCTCTTTCGCCGCTATTGCACAGCTGGCGCCCGCGTTTTTTGGCGGACTGCTGTGGCGGCGCGGCACCGCCGCAGGCGCAATTGCCGGGATGACGGTCGGTTTCCTGGTGTGGGGGTATACCCTGCTGCTACCGACGCTGTCCGACATTGGAATCGTTGGCGCACGCATCCTGACCGACGGCCCGTGGGGCCTGAGCATGTTGCGGCCGCAGCATCTGTTCGGTCTCGACGTGCCACCGCTCGTGCACGGCGTGATCTGGAGTCTCCTGTTCAATGTCCTCGGCTATATCGGCTTCTCGCTGCAGCGCCAGCCATCGCCGATCGAACGGCTGCAGGCCAACACATTTGTTCCTTCCGACCTGACGCCGATTGCCCCGAGCTTCCGGCTCTGGCGCTCCTCGGTGACGGTCGAGGAGCTCACGACAACTATTGCGCGCTATCTTGGCGAAGCACGGACGCGCTCGGCTTTCGACAGCTTTGCCGCAGCAAACCGCATCAGCCTCGAGCCGAAGGACGACGCCGATTTCCGCCTTGTCCGCCACGCCGAACACATCCTCGCTTCGGCGATCGGCGGTGCGTCCTCGCGCCTGGTACTCTCGCTGCTGTTGCGCAAGCGCACGGTCTCGACCAAAGCGGCGTTGAAGCTGCTCGACGACGCCAACGCGGCGATCCAGTACAATCGGGAGATTCTGCAGACCGCGCTCGACCACGTACGGCAAGGCATCGCGGTCTTCGACAAAGATTTGCAACTGATCTGCTGGAACCGGCAATTCGGTGAAATCCTTGACCTGCCGCCAAGCCTTGTTCGCGCCGGCGTCGGCCTTGCCGACATCCTGCGCTTCAACAGCCGCCGCGGGGGGCGGGCTGACGACCACACCGAAGAGTTCGTCAGCGCGCAGATCGAGCGCTACGTTTCGGGCAACGAGCCGTTCCTCGAGCGCTTTGCCGAAGGCATGGTAATTGAGGTCCGCGCAAACCGAATGCCGGACGGCGGCGTGGTCACGACATTCACGGACATCACGTCAAGCGTCGAAGCCGCCGAGGCCCTCGAGAGATCGAACGAAACGCTCGAGCGCCGCGTGCGCGAGCGCACCGAGGAGTTGACCCGTCTCAATGCCGCGCTGGCGCGCGCAAAAGGCGAGGCCGACGCTGCCAACATTTCCAAGACCAAGTTTCTGGCAGCAGCCAGCCATGATATCCTGCAACCCCTCAACGCCGCACGCCTCTACGTCACGAGCCTGATCGAGCGCGGTGGCCGCGAAGACCGCCGGCTGATCGACAATATCGATGCATCGCTCGAGGCCGTGGAAGAAATCTTCGGCGCGCTCCTCGACATGTCGCGCCTCGACACCGGCGCACTGCGTCCGGAATTCGCAAGCTTCCGGATCGACGAGTTGATGCGCCAGATCGAGCTCGAATTTGCCCCCCTTGCCGCGACCAAGGGGCTCGATCTCACCTTCGTACCCTGCTCTCTCGTGGTGAGGTCCGACCGCCGGCTGCTGCGCCGGCTGCTGCAAAATCTTGTATCGAACGCTATTAAATACACGCCCGCAGGAAGGGTGCTGGTCGGCTGCCGGCGCCAAAACGACGACGTTCGCATCGACGTCTACGATACGGGTGTCGGCATACCGCAATCAAAATGGCGCGATATCTTCGTCGAATTTCACCGCCTCGATCAGGGCGCCAAGATCGCCCGTGGACTCGGATTGGGGCTGTCGATCGTGGAGCGCGTTGCGCGCGTGCTCGGGTCGAGAATCGAACTCGAATCTGAAAGCGGCCGCGGCTCGCATTTTGCGATCACTGTGCCACGCTCGACTGACGCCCCGATGGAATTGCCGGCGCGCGAAGGCACCCGCGTCGATTCCGGCCAGCTCGCCGGCATTTCCGCGCTGTGCATCGATAATGAGCCCGCGGTGCTCGACGGAATGGAGACGTTGCTGCGTGGCTGGGGCTGCGATGTGATCAAGGCGCCGAGCCTGGCGCTTGCGCTCGACGCCGTGTCCACCGCGACGAGCATTCCGAACGGCCTGTTGGTCGACTATCATTTGGACCAGGGCAACGGCATCGAAGCGATCATCGCGCTGCGCCGTCGGCTTGGCGACTTACCTGCCATTCTCATTACGGCGGATCGCTCACCTGATGTCCGCGAAGCGGCTCGCCGCGAAGGCGTTCAGGTATTGCACAAGCCGCTCAAGCCAGCGGCGTTGCGCGCGCTGCTCGCTCAGTGGCGCATCCTGCGGGTCGCAGCGGCAGAGTAAAAAATCAATTTTCGGCGGCGACGCTTTGCGGCCACTGGCCGGCTTCGATCTTGGCCGCCGCGATCACGGCCTGGGTCCGGCTTTCGACGCCAAGCTTTTGGAGGATTGCCGAGACGTGAGCCTTCACCGTCGCCTCCGACACGCCAAGCTGATAAGCAATCTGCTTGTTAAGGAGACCTTCGGACAACATCATCAGCACGCGCACCTGCTGCGGGGTTAATGTCGCCATTCGCGTCATCAATTCAGCAGCTTCGGTGTCCGAGCCGGTCGAAAGGTCGATATCGGGCGGCGTCCACACCCCGCCGCCGAGAATGCGCGAGATCGCCGCGCGCATGGCATCGGCGCCGAGTGTCTTGGGTATAAATCCGGAAGCGCCGAACTCCATGCAGCGCCGAATCGTTGCTGGATCGTCATTGGCCGAAACCACAATCACTGGCACGCCCGGATATTGCGCGCGCATATACATAAGCCCGGAAAAACCGCGCGCACCTGGCATCGCCAAGTCCAGCAGCACGAGGTCAACGTCACCGCTGCGTTCAAGCAGTTCGACGACTTCGTCGAACGTGCCCGCTTCCGCGATATCCACCCGCTCCAGCAGGCCGGCTGCCGCTTCGCGCAGCGCACCGCGGAATAGCGGGTGGTCGTCGGCGATCACAAGCCGGTACTGCATAATTTCATTCAATCGGAGTAATCCTTTGGCTCACGGGTCGGCCTGCACCGTACGCATATAATATCACTCCACGCGAACGCTTACCCATTCGCGACTATCCGCGTCCATGCCAACAACGCGATGCAGCTGAACGGCGCGGCAAAATGACCGTTGATCGGAACTGAATTCTTGTTGGAAATCAGGATGTTTTAGACATCACTTAGCCAAAAGTCGTATAAGTCGCGATGGAACCCCGATGCTAGGCTGATGGCCTTGGTCCGATCCGGCCACAAGCAAACCGGACGCGACCGCGGCAGTTCGGGGGGACGTCGCTATCTTTTCAACATTGGCTTCCCCCTCACTGATCACTTCCGAGCCGCGCGGCGCACGGCGAATTTCAGGGAGGAAGCAACCTATGGCTCAACCCAGTCAAGCCAACACTGACGAACACTGGAGGAGGACGACCCGACTGATGCTGACGCATCTCGGCGTGTGGTTCTTCTTCGGTTACGTCATCCACATGTTCGTCAACCAGCTTAATGCAATCAAAATTCCAATCTTGGGCTTCCCGCTCGGCTTCTACATGGCCGCCCAGGGCTCGCTGATCGTGTTCGTTGTGATGCTGTTCTTATTTGCAAAGCAGCAGGACAAGATCGACCGCGAGTTCGGCATGGCCGAAGACGATTGACGGAGGGAAAAGCCATGGCAACTCAAACTGCAGGTAGTTCGGATTTCATCAAACAGCTGGGACGGATGTATGGCACCTATACCGGTGGCTTCATCGGTTTCATCATCCTGCTCGCGATTCTCGAGCAGGTCGGCGTCCCGAACAGGGTTCTAGGCTATCTGTTCGTTTTCTTCACGCTGGCGGTTTATGCCGTCATCGGCGTGATGACGCGAACCGCTCAGCTGTCCGAATATTATGTCGCTGGCCGGCGTGTCCCCGCGTTCTACAACGGCATGGCGACCGGCGCCGACTGGATGTCGGCGGCATCCTTCGTCGGCATGGCCGGCACGCTGTTCCTGCTCGGCTATGACGGGCTGGCCTGGGTGCTCGGATGGACCGGCGGCTTCGTGCTGGTGTCGATCCTGATCGGGCCGTATCTGCGCAAGTTCGGCGCCTACACCGTGCCGGATTTCATGGCGTTCCGGTTCGGCGGAAACTTCGCCCGCGGCATCGCCGTAGTCGTGCTGGTGTGCTGCTCATTCACCTACGTGACGGCGCAGATCTACGGCACCGGCATCATCGCCTCGCGCTTCCTCGGCATGCAGTTCGAGATCGCGGTATTCGCTGGCCTGGTCGGCATCCTGCTCTGCGCGATGCTGGGCGGCATGCGGGCGGTGACATGGACGCAGATCGCCCAGTACATCGTGCTGATCGTCGCTTACCTCACGCCGATCGTGATTCTGTCCACCAAGCACTACGGCATTCCGATCCCGGAACTGACCTACGGATCCGCGATCGCGGAAATCACGGCGCGCGAACAGCAGATGCTGGC
>JBKPRE010000171.1:0-3586 GCA_046734435.1 Pseudomonadota bacterium
TGCTTGGGCTCGTCGCTTACAAGGCGATCAAACAGTTGAGCCCGGGTCAACCAAGCACCGCGCCCGCCGATCGCGGCGCATCGACCGCAGGCAATCCTTCCGGTGGCGGCCTTGGCGGATTGCTGCAGGGTCCATTGGGCGGTCTTCTGGCGGGCGGCGCCGCTGGCAGCGTCCTGAGCGGCGGACTTAATGACCTGCTCAAGCAATTTCAGCAGGGCGGCCAAGGCGACGTCGTTCAGTCCTGGATTGGCACCGGCCCAAACAAGTCGATTTCATCCGACGTGCTGTCGAAGGTGCTAAGCCCCGATCAGATCAGGACGCTCAGCGCCCAAAGCGGAATGTCGCGTGACGACCTGATTGCAACGCTGAGTCAACAGTTGCCGGAACTGGTGAACCAGCTCACCCCAAATGGCCGTATTCCGACCGAGCACGAGGCGTCACGCCTGATTTAGGCAATCTTGCACCGGGAATCTGCAACGGGAGTCTGACATGGGCATCCTGTGGATCATTCTTATCGGCTTCGTCGCGGGCTTGATCGCGCGATTTCTTGTGCCGGGTCCCAATAATCCTTCCGGATTTATTCTGACCGTGGTTCTCGGCATCGCGGGATCATTCCTCGCGACGTTTATCGGTCAGGCGATCGGCTGGTATCGCCCCGACCAGGGAGCCGGCTTCATCGCCGCAACTGTCGGCGCCGTCCTCGTGCTCTTTGTATGGCACCGGCTCGTCGCGCGCGGCGTCATTTCTGATCCCGGCGCCGGTCCACAAGCCTGACGCTTCACTAGCGAGGGATGTCGATTCCGCGGGGCTTGGCGGAGAGGGAGGGATTCGAACCCCCGATACCCTTGCGAGTATGCCGCATTTCGAGTGCGGTGCTTTCAACCACTCAGCCACCTCTCCGGAGCCCGAAACCAGCCATTAAACGGCTCGGAACGGACGGCGCTATGTACCCAAGGGCGCCAAGACAAACAAGGGTCGCGCGTCGTATATTGGTTGACGGACGGCGCCATCGGTATGGCAATGGATAACGCAACAGTCCTCGACCGCATCCGCAAGCAATTGCCCGGCATATTTTTCACGCTCGGCCTCGTCGCCGCGCTGACTGCCATACTCTTTGTAATCGTCTGGGAAAGCGGACTCGCGCATGGTTCCATCGTCTATTTGATCCCCGTAGTGATCGCAGCCACGCGCTGGGGGATCGTTCCGGCTCTTGTCGCCGCCGTTTGCGGACTGCTTGCATCGGCGTATTTCTTCTACCCGCCCGCCTACAGTTTCCGCGTCAAGGAACCGCAGGAAGTCGTTGACCTCATCCTTTTCATATTCGTGGCAGTGGCGGTGAGCCAGCTCGCCACCCGCCTCAAGCGGCAACTGGAGATGGCGCGGCAGCGGGAAATCGACCTGCGCGATCTTTATGCATTTTCCCGCCGACTCGCTGTCGCTTTCGATGTGTCGGATATCCACGCGGCCATCGAGGACCACCTCGCCAGCATTATGCAACGCAACGTGGTCCTGTTTTCCAGTGCCCGCGAGGCGTCCGACAGCAGCGGCCGGCGCGCCGGCACGACCGTGCCGCAGCGCGTTCTCGCCGAAGTTGTCGAAGTCGCTTCGGGGCGCCATGACGCCGTCGGCGGCACAATTGTCACGACCGAAAGCGGGGAAATCTGGCTCGTCCGCGCGGTGTCGCCGAAGAGCCTCGAATTCGGGGTGATCGCGATCAATCTCGGCCGCGAATCGAAAGAGCACTCGGATGAATTGCGCATCCGTGTCGATGCGGTGCTGGCAGACGCGACCGCGACACTGGAGCGCCTTGGCGTCGCCCACGCCATCAGCGAAGCCCGCATGCGCTCGCAGACGGATCAACTGCGCGAGGCCCTGATCGGATCGGTCAGTCACGAGCTGCGCACGCCGCTCGCCTCCATTCTCGGTGCCGCCACTGTGTTGAGCGCGGCACCTGCGCTGCGCCAGGAGAGGAAGCTGACCGCGCTTGTGCACGACGTGCGTGACGAAGCCGAGCGCCTCAACAACGACATCCAGAATCTGCTTGATGCCACGCGCATCAGCAGCGATGGCATCAAGCCGCACATCGAGTGGGCGGACCCTGCTGATATCATCAATTCCGCAGTGGATCGGTGCCGCCAACGTCTTTCGGATCGGCGCCTGACCGTCGATGTGCCCCCCGATCTGCCTTTGATCCACGTCGATCCGGTCCTGGTGCAGCAAGCACTGGTGCAGATTTTCGACAATGCGGTGAAATATTCGGAACCGAGCTCCCAGATCAAAGTTTCAGCGCGAACGCAGGACGGCCACCTGGACATCAGCGTCACCGACCAGGGCGCGGGATTGACCACGACCGAAGCAGCAAAAATCTGGGACCGCTTCGCGCGTGGCGAGCGTCATGCCGCCACGACCAGCGGTTCCGGGCTTGGTCTCTGGATCGCCAACGCTTTCATCGGCGCCAATGCCGGCAAGGTCACCGCCCAGAGCGACGGCGTGGGTCGCGGCACGACGGTGATCATTGAGCTGCCGGTATCGCAAGCCGCCCTGCCCCAACTGGAAAGTGGTGCCGATGAGTGAGCCCGCCCCCATCGTCCTCGTTGTCGACGACGAAATTCAAATTCGCCGGTTCCTGCGAACGGGATTCGAGCTCAACGGATTCGTCGTCCATGAGGCCGGCACGGGTGCTGAAGCGATCCGCACGGCGACCCTGCGGCCAATTGATCTCGCGATCGTCGATCTCGGTTTGCCGGACATGGACGGCGCCGAGGTGGTCGAGCGGATCCGCTCGTGGTCAAGCGTGCCGATTATCGTGTTGTCGGTTCGCTCATCCGAGGCGCAAAAAGTACATCTGCTCGAACTCGGCGCCGACGACTACGTGGTCAAGCCATTCGGGATGGCGGAGCTGCTGGCACGCGTGCGGGTGGCGCTCAGGAGACAAATGCGCGCGGTCTCCGGCGAACCTATCGTCAAGGCCGGGCCGCTCACGATCGATCTCGCCGCCCGCGCGGTCCTGCTGAACGACAAGCGGTTAACCCTGACGCCGAAGGAATACCGCCTGCTCCAGGTGCTTGCGCAACATGCGGGCAACGTCGTGACCCATCAGCATCTGCTCAAGGAGGTCTGGGGGTCGATCCATGTTCACGACACTCATTATCTCCGCATCTTCGTTCGCAAGCTGCGGCAGAAGATCGAGCCGCATCCGGACACTCCGAAGATTCTGGTCACCGAACTGGGTGTCGGATACCGTCTTGTGCAGTCCGGCGCAGAAGGCGATGCGGGCGCCTGGTCCGACAGCAGCGCGCAGGCCAAGAGCGAAAACTAGGGCAATCGGCGCGGCCGGTTAACGCTATTTCCCGGTGACGCGCGCTTTCTTGACAGGACAGGCTTTTCCCCGCCATAAGCATGGCGCGCGCGGGCCTTTGGGTCCGCGTGCTTTTTCGAGGGCTCAATAAGCCCTTAAAAACAAACAACAAACCGACTGAAAGAAGCCGGTCCGGAACGGGTCCGAGCACCGGGATCGAACACGAGGACGAAAGATGTTCGCAGTCATCAAGACCGGCGGAAAACAGTACCGGGTTGCCGCCGAAGA
>JBKPRE010000172.1:0-5153 GCA_046734435.1 Pseudomonadota bacterium
GCCCTTCCTGGATGGAAGCGGCTGGCATGTAGATGCCGAGTGGCCAGATGGTGTCACTCAGCATGTTGACGATTTTGGGTCTGATTCTGAGGCGCGGGAATGGATTGCCAAGAAGTCGGATGCGTGGCTTCAAAAACACCCAATATCTAAGCAACCACCACCACCAGGAAAAGGTTGAACCAAGCAAGGAGAGAAAAACATGGACAAAGATCGAATCCAAGGCTCCGTCGAGCAGGCCAAAGGCAAGGTTAAGGAAGTCGCGGGCAAAGTAACTGGCGACTCCAAGCTCGACGCAGCAGGTCGCTGGTAAGATTCAGAATGCGGTCGGCGGCTTCAAGGACGCGGTCAAGGAAGCTGTCAAAGATTGACGATGACCACCTTCACAATGTGAGGCTGCCTCAGTTGGTGGCCTCTTTATTTTTGAGCGGGCCGCAGGCGCGATGTCCGCTATTGGCTGCCTTAGCGGACATGCGCTATTCTTCGCAGTTAGGCACGACGACTTCCCGAACAAATTCCTTCGCGTCCATTGCTGGGCCCCGACTGTCAAAATGTAAATTAACGTCAGCCTTTGATACCTTTTACCGGTTCATGGTCCACTCGACAATTTGCGGGTGCGGCCAGCCAACGCGCAAATAAAAGGTTAAGGCTGGTTTTTTGCTCCAGATATTTTCGCTGGCCACCTCTTCGCGCGCGGAAAGGGCTCCCGCCAGTCCAGGGTACCTGGGGGGGTCAAAATTGCCCGACTTAGCCTCGGCATGACACACGCTTGGAACGAACGATATCGCGCCTTGTACGATCGCACTCTCCAGATCTTGTGCAATGCTGGGATTGGCGAAACGTTCGCATACGAACTTGCAAAGGAACGCACGCTAACGGCGGCATTGAAGTCGCATGAGCAAGCGTTCTTGAGTTTCGTAAGCGAACAATCAGATCTTCGGCACCTAGCAGAACAAAACGCGTCAGATACGCACGAAGACGCTAGGGCAGCTGCTAGGGCACGATCCGTTGCCCGTGAGAATGCGCCCAATCTTCCGGTTACATTTTGTCTTGCTGGCGGAGAGGGAGGGATTCGAACTCGGTCCCCGTGATACCAGGCATAACGAGTTGCGGTGAGCCAGCGCTGTTCCTTGCAAAAACCGTAAAAATCGCTAATTTTTTGCACGGAAGCCGGGTGCTAAGTCATTGGCGCGCCGGAAGGGATTCGAACCCCTGACCCCCAGATTCGAAGTCTGGTGCTCTATCCAGCTGAGCTACCGGCGCCTTGGGAGAAAGCTGGCGTGCTGCCCGAGGGCAGCGAACCGCCGCGTGAATGCAGTATTTGCTCCGCAGCAGTTTCTCCAGTCAAGCGGCCTAGAACGGTGGCTGTCAAAAGGCCGTTGCCGGAGAGATAACCCGCCGCTGTCGAGCCCGACACGCCGGCGGCCGCGCCGCCCGCCGCAAACAGGTTGGGAAAGCTCCTTCCGTCCCTGCGCTTGACCCGTCCTTTTGAATCGATGGCGAGTCCACCCTGGGTATGAAACAGCGCGCCGGTAACCTTGACCGCGTGCAATGGTGGATTGCAGGCCTGGTCGGCGCTGAACCTGCGGCCGTAGCGATCCTGACCGCCGGACGATTTGAGATTCTCGACGTCGTTCCATTCGGCCACGAAGGCCGCAGCCGGCACACGCATGGCGCTCGCGAGACTTTCAATCGAGTCCGCCGCGAGAATTGCGCCGATGCTTTCAGCTTTCTGAAAATCATCAAACTGCCGCGCCACTATGGCAATGCGCGTATCAAACACGGTCCATGCAAATCCACCTGGCTGGCGAAGGACCTCGGCCGCCTGCTCGGAGTAGCCGCGCGTCTCGTCGCAAAAGCGCCGGCCCTCGCCGTTGACCTGAATGCCACCCTGCATGATCGTTGCCCAGGTGATCAGGATGTTATGCGGCGTCGCGACGGCGCCGTGACCCTGATAGGCGCCGAGATCGGAAAGCTGCGCGCCGAGCGCATCGCCCCAGATGATGGCGTCGCCTTGGTTGCCCGGATGACCGAAATAGAGAGCCTCTGCCATTTCCGGAATATGCCGGCGGACGAGCTCTGGATTTCCGCCGAAGCCATTGCAGGCGAGGATGATCGCCTCGCAGCCGATGCGCTCGCAGCTGCCATCGCGGCGAGCGACTTCGACGCCACGAATACGGCTGTCGGAATCCGCAAATAGGCGTTGGGCAGTGCTTTTCGCAAGAATGACGATGTCGTTCGCTTCGGCGGCGTCGCGCAGCCGATCGATCAACTCGCGGCCGGTGCGGCTCGGCAGGCCGTGCATGCGCATGGCCGAATGGCCGGGATAGTTGAAGTTGTCGATGAGGTCGAAAGGCAGGCCGTAATGGTCCGAAAGCCACTCGACGAGCGGAGCCGCGCCGACCGCTGCCACGCCGACGATGGCAGGATCGGCCTCGCCCTTCGCTTTGCGCTGGATGTCGGCGGCGAACAGGTCCGGGCTGTCAGCAATGCCTTTGTCACGCTGGAAGCGCGTTCCGGCAGCCGGTATCAGACCGGCTGAGAGTGCCGTAGAGCCCGAGGGAATGTCATCGCGCTCGACGACCACAGCATCGAGGCCGGCTTCCGTTGCGGCCAAAGCTGCGCACAGCCCTGCGGCCCCGGCGCCGACGATGATAAGCGGCACCTGGGTGTCGAATTTCTCATCGGCAGCAGCGACGACAACCGCACTCATTATGTCTTACACGCAGTCACCTTCGGGAGGCAGCCTTGAGCGCGAAGTCATACCATCGCTTTGGACAATGGCATCGTGAAAAAAAACGTAGCCCCCCCGCCCGGCTGATTTTCTGCCCATATCTTGCCGCCGTAAGTCTCCACGATCGTCCGGGCGATCGAGAGGCCGAGCCCTGTGCCGTGCCCCTTCGTTGTATAAAACGCGTCGAAGATCTCGTTGAGCTTGTCCGGCGGAATACCAGTTCCTGAATCCGCGACTGAAACGCGAACTGCGGAGCCGCCGACCAATGCAGTGCTGATCAACATCTTGGCTTCTCCGGGCCTGCAATCATGCATGGCGTCGATCCCGTTGATCGCGAGATTCATCAGCACCTGCTGCACCTGAATTCGATCGCCTCGGACGGGAAGCGGAAAACCCGTATTCATGGCCCTTAGTTCGACTCCCATTTTCTGGGCTTCGGGGCGGACAATCTGCAGCATATCGTCCACAACATCGGTGACATCGAATTCCTGCAATTCGCTCTGGCTTCGCTTTTTCAAAAGGCTACGGAGATGCGTGATGATCTTGGCCGCGCGCTCGTCGTCACGAAGGATACTGCAAAGGATATCTTGGGCGCGCGTTATGTTCGGAGGGTCAGCCTGAAGATAAAGCATCGCAGCTTCGGCGTAACTCTGGATCGCCCCTAAGGGCTGGTTGAGCTCATGCGCCACAGAGGCCGACAATGCGCCTGCGACCGCCGTACGATTCAAATGAATCACTTCCATAAGGCGCTCGCGCAATTCGAGTTCCGCAATTCGCCGGCGCCGGCGCTCGAAAAACAATCCTGCGATGACCGCGGCCTGCAGGATTACGGTCGCGATAATGGCAATGATCTGCCACCGGTATCGCTCCCACACACTGAATTCACGATAGTGGACGTCCGACCCGGGCGGGATTCGCGCGTCGGCGATGTTCCACCGCGTCAGCTGTCGCGCGTCGACGTGGTAGGCCTCTTTGGGCTTGTTTTCGCGCTGAATTGCTTCGGACGGTTTGCCTGCCAGAATCTGCAAGGCGACATCTGCGGCGGCAATACCATGCTCTTCCCAGCTGTCCATGTACCCGCCCACAATGCCCTCACCGAGATTGGTGCTGATCGGCGAATACACCGGCGCGGGCGAAACCCTTGCCACATCAGCGGCAACTTTGGGCGAAGAGTACGTCTGGCCCAAACCATCAACGAAGAAGAACGACATGATGGCAATCGTGTCTTTCGGTAGCTGGGAGACCTCCTTCAGAGTGTCCTCGTAGGAACGGCCCACAATGTATTTTGTATCGTAGCGTTCGCTATATGGCTGCAATTCCCGGCGCGCGTCGATCAGCCATCGCTGGTCGTAGGCGCCCGCGCCGCTCACGACCACAAGATGCCGGGCGTCCGGCTGCAACTGCCGCGCAAGCTCCAGAGTTTTTGAAAAGCTGTATTCCGTGTTGACCCAGAAAACGTCATCCAGGTGACTTTCTTTGACGTCCAGAGACGGCACGCTAACGAGAATGAGCGGCACGTGAGGTGCAACCGCTTCACGGTGCTTGACCATGAACGGTACTGCAGCTCGCCCTAAGGTTATCAGCACATCCGGCGGCGCTTCGGCATATTTCCCGGAAAGATATTGCACCGTGCGCTCGATATGGGCCTGGCTTGGAAGGCGAACCAGCTCCATGTAGTCGACGAAGATCTCGAACTCTTCGCTCGTCGTTTCACTGAGCCGCTTTTTGAAGGCGTCGATGGTGCGGACGGCAGCGGGCAGCGCCGGCGACAGGCTCTCCAGAAAATAGATGCGGCGCCGCTGACCGGCCGCATCCGCCTGGCAGCTCATGCAAAGCAATGCGATGACCGCGGCAATATGTGTTCGTACTGAAGAGCCCCGCCAAATATGCGTCATTGCGAATGTTTCGTCGCGGCATGAGAGCAGCCCACCGCCGCCATTCTAGTTTCGTCATATGACTGCTGAATTGGACCATGGGCCAATGCGGGCAAGCGCATGCGCGCCGACAATGCCCGCTCCAGCGCGGATGATCTGACCCTAGGTTACTTCTTTATCGGGGCGCCGATTCAAGTTGACGCTTGAGGGTTGCGATTAACTCTAAAATTCGCCGGTCGCCGGGGTCGAGCTGCGCCAAACGTTCGGCATAGGCCAAAGCTGCTGCAACATCTCCGCTGTCGCGGTTGAATGTAACGAGCGCCAGCAGCGAATCGCGGTCCGCAGGGTGCTTGTCCACGTTCTCTTTAAGAACCGCGATCGAGTCGTTTACACGCCCCGCGGAGTGGAGACCAACGGCATAGACGTAGGAATAGCGTGCATTGTTCGGATCAAGTTCGGCAGCGCGGCCAAGTTCAACAACTGAGTCATCGGTCCGTTTGAGGCGATTGAGCGTCAGACCGAGAGCGTAGTGCAGGCCGGCGTCAGCC
>JBKPRE010000173.1:0-31067 GCA_046734435.1 Pseudomonadota bacterium
CTGGCACATCATGAAGCTCTACTCGGCGCACGGGGCCAACGACTTCGTGATCTGCTGCGGCTACAAGGGCTATGTCATAAAGGAGTATTTCGCCAACTACTTCCTGCACATGTCGGACGTGACGTTTGACATGGCGGACAATAGCGTCGTCGTGCATCAGCAAAAGGCCGAGCCGTGGCGCGTGACGCTTGTCGATACCGGCGAAAACACTTTGACCGGCGGACGCCTCAAGCGCGTTGCGAATTACATCAAGGACGAGCCGGCCTTCTGCTTCACTTATGGCGACGGGCTCAGCAATCTGAATATCCGCTCGGCGATTGAATTCCATGTCAGTCACGGCAAGCTTGCAACGGTCGCGGCGGTGCGGCCGCCGGGCCGCTACGGTGCGCTCGAGTGCCAGGGCCCGGCGGTGACAGCTTTCATCGAAAAGCCGCGCGGCGACGGCGGGCTGATCAACGGCGGGTTCTTCGTTCTCTCGCCGCGTTGCCTTGACCTGATCGAAGGCGACAACAGCAGCTGGGAAAGCTCCCCGATCGTCCGGCTCGCGGCAATGGGTCAAATGATGGCCTTCGAGCATCGCGGCTTTTGGCACGCGATGGACACATTGCGCGACAAGACCATGCTTGAAGAGCTCTGGTCCTCGGGCAAGGCGCCCTGGAAAATATGGCAGTGACAGCGGCATCGCAGGCGGATTTCTGGCGGGGCAAAAGTGTGCTCGTCACGGGCCACAGCGGTTTCAAGGGTTCGTGGCTCACGCTCGCGCTGCACCGGCGCGGGGCAAAAGTGACCGGCATCGGCCTGCCGCCGCTGACGACGCCCGATCTCTTCACGGAAGCCAAAATCGCGGACCTGTGCCGAAGCCACTTCTTCGACATTCGCGATGCTGCGGGCCTCGCCGGCCTCATCCGCGCCGCTCGACCCGAAGTCGTTTTTCATCTCGCGGCGCAGCCGCTGGTGCGCGAAAGCTATCGCGATCCGCTGACGACGTTTGAAACGAATACGATGGGAACCGCGCATGTGCTGGAAGCACTGCGCGGGCTCGACGGCGTGCGGGTTGCCGTGATGGTGACGACCGACAAGGTCTATCGCACGGTTGAAATGCCGGGTTCGCACCGCGAAGACGATCCGCTTGGCGGCCACGATCCCTACAGCGCGAGCAAGGCCGCAGGCGAAATGGTCATCGAAAGCTATCGTCAGTCATATCTGGCCGAACAGCCGGTTGCGGTCGCGAGTGCTCGCGCTGGCAATGTGATCGGCGGCGGCGACTGGTCCGAGGATCGTCTCATTCCTGATGCCGTACGCGCCTGGCAGGCGGGCAAGACGCTGCAGGTCCGCCGGCCGGACGCGGTGCGGCCCTGGCAACACGTCCTCGAGCCGGTGTCGGGTTATCTGGTGCTGGCGCAGCGGCTGTGGGAGCAGCCGGCGCTCGCCGGCGCCTACAATTTCGGGCCAGAGCTCGGCGATGCGGTGAAGGTGCGCGATCTGCTCGAACTTGCCTGCGCGGCCTATGGCAACGGCGCGGTCGACTACGGCGACGGCAGCGAAGGCCCGCATGAATCGGGATGGCTCGTCCTTGATGCCGGAAAGACCGAGAGTGTGCTCGGTGTGTCGCAACGCTGGACACTGATCGAGGGCGTGAAGCGGACGATGGCCTGGTACCGTGCGCGGCAACGTGGCGCGGACCCACGCATGCTTTGCCTGACTGACATGTCGGATTTTGAGAGCAGTGCGGCGAGTGCCGCGCCGCGGCGGGCCAGGGCGTCCGGATAGCGCGGTTCAGAACGGCGTCTTGAATTCTGCGAATGCCGGCAATCCGGCGTCGCGTTCCGACATGACAGGATTGGCCGAAGGCCACGACACGCCGATCGAATCCCAGCGAATGCCCGTGTCGTGGGACGGCGCATAAACCGTGCTGACGTTGTAGAGCAAAGTTGCGCTTTCGGACCGGACGTAAAAGCCGTGCGCGCAACCGGTGGGAACGAAGACGCTGTCGCCGCCCGCGCCATTCAATTCGAAACTTTCATATTGCCCGTAAGTGCGCGAGCTCCTGCGCAGGTCGACGACGACGTCGAACGCCTCACCTGCGATGCAAGTCACCAGCTTGTAGTGGTCGTGCGGCGGGGTTTGAAAATGAAGGCCGCGCAGGACGTTGTTCTTCGACACGGAATAATATTGCTCGGCATACTGCATGGGGATCCCATGCCTTGAAAAAATCTCCGCTTGCATGGTCTTCACAAAGGTTCCGCGGAGATCGTGCTGCGCGGCCGGCCGGATCAACTTGACGCCCGCGATCTTTCCGGGGCTGACGTCGATCATGTGTAGTGCCGCACCATGCCGGCGAAGGTCGACAGAATGTAATTGCGTTCCGCGTCCCCGATGCCGGGCCACACGCCGATCCAGAACGCGTCGTTCATCAGCTTGTCGGTGTTGGCGAGCTCGCCGGCGACGCGGTATTCGACGTTTCGGAATGCCGGCTGCCGCGTCAGGTTCCCTCCGAACAGCAGCCGCGTGCCGACTTTATTGCTCTCGAGGTAAGTCACGATTTCGCGGCGCTTGAGCGGGCTGCCGTCGCGAATGGTGAGCAGGAAGCCGAACCAGCTCGGGTCCGACTCCGGTGTTGCCTGTGGCAGGATAAAGTGCTCGTCGAGGCCCTGCGCGCGGAATGCCGCCGTCAACTTCGCGAAATTCTCGCGCCGGGCTGCGATGAAGCCGTCCGCCTTCTGCAGCTGGCCGATTCCGACCGCAGCCTGCATGTCGGTCGCCTTCATGTTGTAGCCGATGTGCGCATAGGTGTACTTGTGGTCGTAGCCTTCCGGCATTCCACGGATGCGCCATTCGAATCTCTTGCCGCAGGTATTTGCTTCCGCTGGCGGGCACCAGCAGTCGCGTCCCCAGTCGCGGTAGGATTCAACGAGCGTGGCAAAAGATTTCCTGTTGGTCAGCACCGCGCCGCCTTCGCCGGTCGTGATGTGGTGCGCGGGATAGAAACTGATGGTCGCAAGATCGCCAAACGTGCCGACGTGCTTGCCGCCGTAGGTCGCGCCCAGGGCGTCGCAACAGTCCTCGATCACATAGAGCTTGTGCTGTTTCGCGATTGCGGTGACCGCGGCGAGATTGAACGGATTCCCCAAAGTATGCGCGAGCATGATCGCGCGCGTTTTTGGCCCGACCGCCGCAGCCAGGCGATCGACATTCACATTGGCCGTCTCAAGATCGACATCGACGAAAACCGGAATACAGCGGTTCTGGATGATCGGCGCCACCGTGGTCGGAAATCCGGCGGCCACGGTAATGACTTCGCTGCCTTCCGCGATCCGTCGCTCGTGCAGCTTCCATGATGTCAGCGCCGAAAAGGCAAGAAGATTGGCGGCAGAGCCCGAGACGGTGAGCCGGCAATGCGCCAGACCGAACCGCGCGGCGAGCGCAGCCTCGAACTCGCCGGCGTAACGGCCGGCCGTGAGCCACATGTCGAGCGATGCGTCGAGAAGATTGCGCAGGTCGCGCGCGTCAAGAACCTTGCCGGAGCAGGGAATGTAGGTCTGTCCGGGCACGAACGTCTTGCCGGCCTCGCGCTCGGCAAAGAATTCTTCCCCGAGCGACAGGATCTGCTCACGCAGCGAGTCTGATTGCTGGACTTGCTTCGGCCTCGTCAGCATCGGCGGTTGTCTCAGGGGCGCGACGGCTTCCGCGCGCCCGAATCACATACCATCGGGGTGCGCGATTCGCGATCACGTCATTTCAAGCCGCCGATACGGGTGTCCGATGGCCGCTTCTGCTCCATTGATTCTGCTGACGGGTGCGGCTGGATTTGTCGGCCGACAGGTTTTGCGCGCGCTGGGCGAGCGCGGCTGCCGCGTGCGCCCGGTCGTGCGTGCCGGCAAACAGGAAATGCTCGCGTGCGACCCGGCGATCGAAACGATTGCCGTCAGTCCCGATATTTTTGGGGAAAGCGCCGCCTGGTGGGCGCGGACCTGCAGCGGGGCCGACACGGTGATCCATGCCGCCTGGTACGCAGAGCCGGGCCAGTACCTGCAGTCGCCAAAAAACCAGGAGTGTCTGTCCGGCACGCTGCGGCTCGCCGAGGGTGCGGTGCGGGCGAAGGTGCGTCGCTTCGTTGGCATCGGCACCTGCTTCGAATACGATCTCAATGCGGGCCGATTGAGCATCGAAACACCGCTCAGGCCATCGACACCTTACGCGCAGGCGAAGGTCGATGCCTTCAATGCGCTCTCGGCCGCGCTTCCCCCGCAGGGCGTCGCGTTTGCCTGGTGCCGGCTGTTCTATCTCTACGGCGAAGGCGAGGACTCGCGCCGGCTCGTGTCCTATGTGCGCGGCAGGCTACAGGCGGGCGAGCCGGCGGAGTTGTCGAGCGGCAGCCAAATCCGCGATTTTCTCGATGTGCGCGAGGCTGCGCGCATGATCGTCGATGTCGCGTTTGGATCGCAGAAGGGGCCGGTCAATATCTGCTCGGGCAAGCCGGTCACCGTGCGCGAACTGGCCGAGCGTATTGCCGACGAGTTCGGCCGCCGCGATTTATTGCGTTTTGGCGCGCGTCCCGACAATCCGGTCGATCCGCCCTGCATCGTCGGCGTCCGCAGCTGACGGCCTTACGTTTGGTTAACCACTGTTAACTATTGTCCTGTAGGAAGACCATTGCGCGCTCCCTATCGCAGGACATCCCATGAAGGCCCGGCTCGAACCGCGAATCAATCTCGTCGGACGCACGCCACTCGAAACGGTCATCCCTCTGGCGACCCCGTTCATCGTCTTCGTGGATCCGGCGAGCTCCTGCAATTTCAAATGCACGTTCTGTCCGACCGGACACCGCGACATGATCGCCGAGACTGGCCGCTTCCAGGGCGTGATGAAGCTCGATGTCTTCCAGAAGATCATCGACGACTTCGGCGAGTTCGAGAAGCCGATCAAGGTTCTGCGTATGTACAAGGATGGCGAGCCGTTCCTGAACAAGCGTATCGCCGACATGGTGGCCTACGCCAAGAAGTCGGGTCACGTCGACTACATCGACACGACGACGAACGGCACGTTCCTCTCGCCCGACCGCGTCGGACCCGTGCTCGAGGCCGGCATCGACAAGATCAACATCTCCGTCGACGGCATGAACGAAGAAACGTACATGCGGTTCACCGGCTTCAAGTTCGATTTCAGGAAGTTCGTCGAAAACATCAAATGGATTAATGCCAACAAGGGCAATTGCGAGATCGTCGTCAAAATTCCGGCCGAGCTCATCACCGAAGCACAACGCCAGGAATTTTTCGATACCTTCGGCGATCACTGCGACCGTATCTTCGTCGAGAACTTCGCGCCGTGCTGGCCGGAATTCGACATCGAGAAGCACACTGGCGTAAAGATCAGCAAGGGTATTTATCAGCAGGACATCGGCGAAACCGATACCTGCCCTTACATTTTCTACGGCTATTCGGTGAATGCCGACGGACTGGTCAGCTCTTGCTTCCTCGATTGGGGGCGCAAGCTGGTGATCGGCGACGTGCGCACCCAGTCGATGAAGTCGATCTGGACTTCCGACGCGATGAACGCGTTGCGATTGCAGCATCTCGAGGGCCGGCGCAAGCAGAACCAGGTTTGCGGCAATTGCGGACAGCTGAGTCACTGCCTGCCGGACAATATCGACGCGCATCGTCCGATGCTGCTCGAGAAATTCACGTCGCGCGTCTCCATTGATCCAAACCTCGATCCGCCGGGCGGCAGCAGCCGCCGGTTTGCGGCGGTGGCGGCCGAATGAGGATCCTGCACGTCACGCCGCATCTTGGCGGTGGTGTCGGCAAAGCGCACGCAGGACTTAGCGCGGTCCTACCGGAAATTGTGCAGCAGACGTTCGTTCTGCTCGAGGCGCCACGCGATCGCCGCTACATCGACATGATCGAGGCGAGCGGCGCGCGGGTGTTGACCGCGGACAATCTTGCGCACGTTGCCGCCCTGGCGCGCGAATCCGAAATTGTCCAGTTCGAATTCTGGAATCACCCACGCATGTTCGAATGCCTGGCGAGGGCTGAGTTCCCGGCCATGCGTAGCGCGTTCTGGTCGCACATTTCCGGGATTGCCAGGCCGCTGATCCAGCCTGCGCTGATGGCGGAAGCCGCTCGTTTCGTCTTCACGACAGAAGCATCACTCGCGTCGGCATCGGTCGCGGCCTTGCGTCGGGAAACGCACAAGAAAGTTTCGGTGATCAACAGCGGCTTCGGCTTTCCCGATGCGGCGCCACGGATCGCCCGCGGGCGGGCGCCGGCCATCGCCTATCTCGGCACGGTCGACTTCGCGAAGATGCATCCCGGCTTCTTCGATGCGATCGATGCGTTAGGCGACGACAAGGTGCGCGCCGCCGTGTGGGGGGAGGTCGACCGGCAGGGCCCCGTGGTCGCGCGCGCCAGGGCCATGCGGCATCCGGCGCGGATCGAATTCATGGGGCGGACGTCGGATCCGGCCGCGGCATTGGCCAATGCCGACATTTTCTTTTATCCGCTCCAGCGCGATCATTATGGCACGGCCGAAAATGCGCTGGTGGAGGCGATGTCGCTTGGCCTTGCGCCGCTTGTGCTCGACAATCCGGCGGAGAAGGCCATCGTCCAGGATGGGCAGACCGGCTTCATTGCCTCCTCGATCGAGGAAATCGGCTCGCTGCTGGAAATGCTGCTCCTGCTGCCGGATATCCGAGAAAAGATTTCACGCAATGCAATCCGCGCCATTGCGGAGACGAGGACGCCTGCACTGTCGGCGCAGGACTTCATGATCCTTTGGCTCGCAATGCTTGCCGAGCCTGCGCGCGTCTGCAATTTCGCGAATGCAATCGGCTCAACGCCGGCCGAATGGTTTCTGTCGACGCAACGTCTTGCCGGCACGGCCTGGGCTCCTCAGGTCTCCGATCCGGCTGTCCGCCCGGCGAAAGGCACGCTCGCTCATTTCGAGACCACCTTCGCGGGCGATGATTCTTTTGCCTGCCTGAAAAAAGTAAACGCCTGAACGAGAAGGGCCCGACCGCAAGGTCGGGCCCTTCTTGTGAAGCGATTTTATCAGAAGCAGACCCGTCTGCGCACTACAACAGGTTCGCCCCAGCGATTGATGTGGCGCCTGACGACGACTCTGCAGCCGGCGTAGTGATTCCACCAACCGCGATGATGGCCGCGGTACCAGCCATAATGACGCCCGTGCCAGTGACGCGCACTCAGCGTCGTTGATATTCCGGCCTCTTGGGCGGCAACAATTCCAGGCACTCCGACGGCTCCCACCGCCGCCAGGCCTGCAATGGCCGTAGCCAAAACGATGCGTTTCATTTGCGTTCCTCCTCTCGTCACCCTAAGAGAGGAAACGACGGTCGGCCTGTCGCGTTCCGCAAATTGCGAAAACGTGCAGCTAGACAGAACTGAATGCCTGTTCAGGATTGCGGCTTCGCCGCGTCAAGCTGCGGCCAACACTTCCATGCACTTGTGAAAGAAATAAATCCCGAGCGCCAGTCCGCCGATCGACGACCAGCCCGAGATCGTATTCCCGGCCCACTGCATGAGCGCGCCGCACGCAATGGCGGTTCCGAAGGGCAGCGCCACGAGCAGGATGATGAGCAGGACGTACATGTCAGTGACTCACTTCACGATGGCCGCGATGACGCACACGGTACCAAGAACGAAAGACGACAGGTAGCCGCAATAATAAAGCTGGATGGCGTTGCCGCCATTGAGAATCGGCCGGTTCGCCTTGTTGCGCGCAATTTCATACAGGATCATGCCGATCCCGACGGCAAAAAAAGCGACGGCCGCGCCGAGGAATTGAAGCTTTTCCATTGTCCCCCCTGTAGCCCGCATCACAACCACGATCGGGTCGGGACGCAAGTCCACTTGCCGTAAAAGATAGCAGCAGACGGTGCGCTGACCCAGGATAGGAAAATACTCCTTGACAGCGTGACGCTGCTTGGGTAGTGGTTGGGCACGCTCCACGTTTGCGCCCCCCTCAGAGGCACCGCCGCATCCGGCGGAACATCGGCGCGTGCTTCTGCGTTGTTTCCTGAACGACGTCACGTCGTCGTCCAGGGAGCGATCATATGCCGCGGGTAGAAGACAACCGCACCGTTGAAAGCACGACCGAGGCGCGCGCTGCCGTAACGGGACACAATGTGCGTTACGTGCTCGTGATCAGCACGCTGGCGGTAGTTGTGCTTTTCGCGCTCGTTTATTTGCTCACACGCGGCTGAGCGGCAACACGCGTGTGCAGATGCCGCGCCGGGTTATCCCGGCGCTTTTTTATGTCCGTGACAAATCCCATGTGGTCCCACATCAAAAAAATGTTCGTGCCGCCCGAGACGAAGTCCTCGCTGGTGGCGCGGCTGATCGCACTCGAGCATGGTGGACACCCGCGCTGGACACCGCGCGCCTACGCGTCGCTTGCGCGGGAAGGCTATGCCCGCAATGCCATCGTCTACCGGGCGGTGCGGATGATCGCCGAAAGCATCGGATCGCTGTGCTTCGTTCTCTATGACGGAGCAACCGAGCGGGATACCCATCCGTTGCTCGATCTTCTCCGTCGGCCCAATCCGCGCGAGGACGGAGCGTCTTTCCTCGAAGCCGTCGCTTCGCACCTTTTGCTCGCGGGCAACGCTTATGTCGAAGCGGTGACCTTGAGCGGGGAGGGGCGCGCGGAAGGTCTGCAGGTGCGCGAACTCTACGCGCTGCGGCCCGATCGGATGAAGCTTGTAGCGGGCGCTGATGGTTGGCCACAGGCCTACGACTACACGGTCGGCGGTCGCACGGTACGCTTCGACCAAAGCGCGGCGCTGCCGCCGATCCTGCATCTGACGTTGTTCAATCCGGTCGACGATCACTACGGGATGAGTCCGATAGAAGCGGCTGCGGTCGCAATCGATACGCATAACGCCGCGGCCGGCTGGAACAAGGCGCTGCTCGACAACGCAGCGCGCCCGTCCGGCGCATTGGTCTATGCCGGCGCCGACGGCACCGTGCTCACCGACGCCCAACACAATCGGATCAAGCAGGCATTCGCCGAGCAATATCAGGGCGCCGCCAATGCGGGACGGCCGCTGGTGCTGGAAGGGGGCCTCGACTGGAAGCCGATGTCGCTTTCGCCACGGGATATGGATTTTCTGGAAGCCAAGCATGCGGCCGCGCGCGAGATCGCACTGGCCTTCGGCGTGCCGCCGATGCTGCTCGCTATTCCCGGCGACAACACCTATGCGAACTATCAGGAAGCCAACCGGGCCTACTGGCGGCAGAGCGTGCTTCCTCTCGCCGCACGAATTGCCTGTGCGCTGACCAACTGGCTTGCACCCGCTTTCGGCGACAGCCTGGTTCTCGCGGCCGATATCGACCGCGTGGAGGCACTCTCTTCCGATCGTGCCGCGCTGTGGGAGCGCGTGGGCAATGCGACATTTCTGACTGTCAATGAGAAGCGCCTCGCCACCGGTTACGGCGCGGTGGACGGCGGTGACGTATTCGCTCGTTAGCATCGTTGAGTTGCGGCGAGGCCGGCGAATCATTGACGCCGGCCGGTGGCGCCCGCCGCTATGGCGGCGGGCGCCTTTTTTCGCCGGTCCAAGCACTGTTCTGAACGGCACTACGACGCGCTGTGGGGGCGCGATCCATGACAGATCTTCTTGAAATTTTCATCGAGCGCGGCGATCTCGCGCACCTCGCTTTGCTGCTGTGGGCGGCCTCGGTGAGCGGGCTCGCCTGGTTTGCGTTGCGCGAGCTTGCAGCGGCTAGCCGCCGCTTCGACGACTTCGTGCGCGAGCTCGCGCGCTTCAACGAGCGTTGCGAGCACGAGCGTCGGAATCTGCGCTACCGGCGCCGAAAAGAAGGAGCCCCGGTTACCCGGGGCCCCTTTGCGGTCCTCCCGCGTCCTGAGACTTAGTCGAACTTGAATTCGGCCATGCTCTTGAGCGATTCCTTGGTGGCACCGCTCAGCACCGCATGGTCCGGATACCATTTGCTGGCGGTCGAGGATGCGCTGGTCGTGCTCGTGCTCGGGCTCGTCGCCGGACGCGCTGCCGAGCCCGTCGTGGTGCTGGTCGTGGATGAAGTGCGGACCGGCTCGTTGACGAATTTCAGCTTGTCCATCTGCACCAGGATGTCATGCTTGCCCATGCCGAGGAAGCCGCCAACGCCGATCACGATGCCGTCGACCTTTCCGGATTTGTCGAGCAGAACCTCGCTGATGTCGCCCAGCTTCTCGTTCTGGTCGTTATAGACGTTCAATCCGATCAGCTTGGAAGCCCGCCACAGGTCGCCATGCGCCTTGGGCGCAACGGTTGCCGAAGACGACTTGGCAGGCGGAGTGGATGGCTGCGCCGACGGAGGCGGTGCCGACGGAGCCGAAGCTGGGGGCGTTTGGGCAAATGCGGGGACCAGCATCGTCGATGCGAGCAGGCCACCGAAAATAATTTTGCGCATAGTGTCACCTCTGAATTTGTGAATCTGAGTTACGAAACGCGGGCGCGGTGACATTGTTCCGCCTTGGGCAGTTCCATGCCGGAGAATCGATTGTGCAACGCACGTGCGCGCCGTCACATCGCAAATGATTCGTACGGAACTTTGCGGCCAGCGGCGGAAAGAGCTTTTGTGCCAATTTCTAATGGACGAAAAAACAATGGATAGGGCAGGCACGGCGACGCGCCGAAACCCTGATAAGCCACGCGACCATCTCGACGTTTTCCGTGAGTTTATCGATCACCTCGAGCGCAACGCGCGCGCCGAGCCACGGCGGCTGCGCAGGACAAACGCCGGCGGGCCAGCTCCCGCTAGCAGTAAGCTCCCCACCGTCATGGCCGGACATAGCCGTTCGAAGAACGGCGTGCTTTCGCGCGCCTATGCGCCGGCCATCCGTGAAGGCCCTCATCAGACGCACTTCACGGGCCCGCGGACCAGTTCCGCGGGTGACGGCCCGATTTTGTTTCAGGGCCCGGACCATCAATGCTCTCTTTACATTCCGAACCGACGGTCGCGTCCGTTTTCGCGCCGCGCACCACCATCGATCCCGACGGCACAGTGGAGGGCTATGCCAGCCTGTTCGGCGAGATCGACCCGGCGCGCGACATGGTCATGCGCGGGGCTTTTGCCGACACCCTGGCTTCGCGTGGAATCCGTCGGATCCCCATGCTGTTCCAGCATGACCCCGCCGAGCCGGTCGGCATCTGGCTGGAACTGCGCGAGGATTTCCGCGGCCTGTTCGCGCGTGGCCGCCTCATTCCGGAAGTGGCGCGCGGGCGCGAGCTCATTTCGCTGCTGCGGGAAGGGGCGATCGATGGCCTATCTATCGGCTTCCGCGCATCCAAAGCGCGCATCGATCCGAAGACGCGTATCCGCCGCCTGCACGCGGTCGACCTCTGGGAAATATCCATCGTGACTTTCCCGCTGCTCGCGGGAGCGCGCGTGCGCGCGGTGAAGCATGCACCCGCAAAGTTGTCGTGCGCCCGCACGCGTGCCGAGCGCGTATGGGTGAAGACAACCCCCGCTCTCCGCCGGCCGTGAATTGAGAGGGCGCCAGTCTCGGGCTCTGCTAAACTGGTGCGTCGCCGGCAGGCATTTGCAATGTGGGAGTACCCGCAAGATGGGGCCAAAACTCGGGGCATGCACTAAAAGATCTGCGGCGGGCGGCGCAATTGCGCTGGCGCTGAGCGCATTGTCACACGCGCCGGCAAGTGCGGCAAAGCCGCCTTACGGGAACTGCGTCGCGGTGACCAAACAGGAATATGACAGCGCGAAGAAGCAGCACATGCTGCGCACCCGGTACACGGAATATGTGCGGACAGGCCTGCCCGGCCGGCGCCAGTATTGGTATTGCCGATGAAGGCGCTCGTCCGTTTCAACCAGGCAAGACACTGATGCAGGCCACAACACAAACCGCGAAGACCGGTTACCTGCGCGTCGCAGCGTTGGCCGTGTCCATCGCCGGCACGCTGTTCTGGCTTTATACATTTTACGGCATCGCCCAGGTGCCGGCCGGCGATGGCTCCGGCTTTCAGTGGATCGCGGTCGTGCCGCTTGGGCTTGTCTTTTTCGTATTCACTTTTCCGGCCTTGGTTTGCGCATGGAATGGCCAGTTCTTGTGGGCCGCTCTCGTCATTGGTTGCGCCGGCCTCATTGCATTCGCGCTTCTGTGGAACGAGCTGCTCGGCGAGTTCTATCACACGAGCTAGTGGTGATTGTTGTCGTCCGGAGTGTCGCGATCAGCCAAAAGATGCGCATAGGTTGCAATGACGCGCTGCGCTTGGCGACGGCGTGATTCCTTCAGCGCCTCCGTGAAGCGTAGAAGGATTGACTTGCGTGATTTCTTCCGTGCCATGCCAAATGTGGCTACGGGGTCGCGCGAACCCGCGTCGGCAGTCATGAAGCTCATCCTTTGTGAAGGAACGGATCGCGATGAGGGTGTTCCGCTCGCCGCAGGGAAAATGCTTTGCATTTCCGATGCTGCCATCACGACTGTCCGCGGCCCCCGCCGGTGCGAATCTGGTAACGCCCGTCCGCGATGCCCGCGTCATCCGAACGGACGAGGCAAGTGGAAAAAGATGACGGAAAAAGTGTCCGGAGCGCGCCGGGCGCCTTGCCGTCATGCAGGCACCATGACCGCCGCCAAAAAGAACAGCAGCACGCCACCGGTCGTGCCGCATGCCGGCCAGAAGTTGCCCTGCAGGTATTTCGCGCGCAGGGCCATTGCTTCCCGGATGATGGTCTCGATCTGCGTTCTGTCCTGTTCGTAGTGCGGATGATTGCCGCCTGTTGTGTCGCCCATGGCTGCCGCTCCCTGTTATCGAGGCAACCCCGAATGCGGCAAGCCTAGGCCTGCGAGCAGGCGTGCGAAGGTGAGCTACCTCACACAGCGGAAAACTTAGTCCCGGACAGTGGGGAAGCTGGTGTGGTGGCTCGGACTGATTTGGCCCGCCGAGGCGGGAGCCCGGGTGGCTAGCCGAGCAGGCCTTCGCACATCACCGCCACGCCGACGATGAACAGCGTCAGGATCACGATCGTGACCATGGAGCCGACGCCGTTATTTTGAACCAGCGTGTGTTCTTTCCCGTTGCGCGGGAGCAGATACCAGAATCCTGCGCTGGTGCCTGCGACCAGGGTGGCGCCGATGATGGTCAGCATGAAAGCCTCGCCCGATATGAAAACGGGCTTTCTTATGCGCCAGTGGAGTGCCTTGCCGGCGCAAATTTTTCAGGGCAGGGCGTAAATTCCAGCTAAAGAAAAGGCGGCCGAGCTGGCCGCCTTTTCCTGAGTTCGTCGATCTTTCGCGATCAGTCGCAGATCTTCTTGCGGACCGTGACGCGGTCGCCGCGACCGTTGATGCGATGCGTGACGATGGTCCGGCATGCGCGGGCATAATCGCCGCGCCAGTGATGACGATGCCGCCAGTGATCATGGTTGTCGCCGGTGCGGACCGTGACGCCGAAATCTTCGGCCTTCGCAGTTCCCGCAGTGTTGATGGCGGCGAGACCCAACACGGCCGCAACAATTGCAACGTACTTCATGCGTATCCTCCCAATGCCTCATGCGGAAGACAGAACGGTCTGGCGTGCAATCGGTTCCGCGAATTGATCGTGCATTCGGTTCCAGGAATTGATTTTGTAACGTGCGAACGCAACGCGGTGCCATCCGACGGCGTTAATTTGCGGGCCGTGGAATCTCCCCTCCGTCGCAGAAGGGCGCGGTCTAGGGCCGGGTCGGTCCCCTGACCCGGCCCTTCTTCATTTTCGATGCGCGATGTTATGGCTGCCGGCGCGAGGACGCGGACTTTCGTGGCCGCGCTTTCGCGCGGCGGCGCTTCCGTCTTGACGGGGTCACCCGGCCGGGAGCCAGTTTGGCCAAAGGCGTACCGGCCTCCGAGATCAGCAGCCATCCGACGCCGGCCGCGATCAGCGCGAAAGCGACTGGATTGCCGCGGACGTGTTTTGACAGAAATTGCGTCACATCCTGGCGTGCTTGGTCGTAATCGATCGACAGGAAATCGCCAACTACGGCTGCCGGCGAAAGCTGTTCTGTCAATTCGCCAAGACGTTCGCTCAGCCGCTCTCGTGCCTGGTTTGCCCTGCGCTGAAGCTCGTGTGATGAGGCCATGATCATTCCAATCCCGTGAGAGTTTTTACGTCTTTCTGGATCTGCCCAATTGTCCTGGCCGGCATCAGGCGCTGCGTGAGATTGTTGTACCCGATCCAGACAAGCCCCCCACCGAGAACCAAAGTCGTTGCGGCCAAGGCAAGGATGGCGGTCAGCCAAGATAATCCGAGGGCAACCAAGGCGCCGATTGCCGCTTGCAGCAGAAGGACCAGCGTCGCAACCAGAAGGATGATGCCGCTCCCAATCAGGCTTGCCGACAGCACCGTGAGCTTTATTTTTTCCGAAATCTCGGTGCGTAGCAGTTGCAGTTCCGCCTGGATCAAGTCTCCCAAATCATTCCATGCTGCGCCCGCGATAGCGAGTATGCTTTTCCGCGGCCGCATGTGCCGGGGTTCAAAGCCGCGGGATTCAGACGTCATGTGTCTCGTCCTGACGTTCGGCGAAACAAACTCTTTAGCCCCGTAGCGCGACGCTACCGAGACCGGCGTTTTGCCTTGTGCTTCGGCCCACCTTTCCTGCGTGTCGCCTTTCTGTGCGCGCGCGCGGACCTTACGGACCGCTTGCGGGATTCCGACGCGCGACCGCGTCCGATCGTTCGCTTGGCGGCGTGCCTGAGCGTCTTTTTGACGGTGGGCGTCGACTGAACGACCTCGGAGCGGCCCGTTTCAAGTGCATTTGCTGTCGACTTGAGTACAACTCCCGCGGCTGCCTCGGCAGCTGCGCCGGCCGCGTCGCCGGCCACTGTTCTGATTTTCTCGGCACTGCGTTGCGCGGCTTTAACGATCGCTTTACGCGCTTTAGCCGCTACGGTTCTGACCATCGTTTTCGCCCTCCTCTGGGATAATGGCGTAACAATGCCGTATGCCCGGGCAAGTTCCGCGCCATTGCATCATGCTTGTGTGATCGGAGCGGCTTTTCGGCGCTCAGTGAATGCTCATCAGCGCGTCGATCGGATTTTGCGCGATGGCCTTCCAGCGTGGAGCGTTGCGGTCCCCGGCGTCAGCGGGCTGTTGCTGCGGGAGTGAGTCAGCCCGGCGGCTTGGCTTCGGTTCGGCGGCGGCGCGCGCGGACACCGGCTTGTAGGCAGCCGCGAAATTCGTTCCGGTGATGGTGTAGGGAGAGCGTTCCGGCTCGGGCTTGAACGGCTTGGCAATGCCAGCGATCTGCGATGTGGGGACGGGCGAGCCGTGCGGCTCGATTCGGTCGCAGATGTAGATCAGCGCCAGCGCGAGCGTAGGACCCATCACGACGAAGTACGAGAACAGAGGCATTCGCATCTGTACACAAACGCCGCTCGTATAATTGCGTTCCAGCCTGGCGGCTGCCGCCTGCTGCGCCTAAAGCCACAGGAAGAGGAACACGACCAGCACGATCGCCGTGCCGATCGAGATCACCTTCCAAGTGACGATGTTGCTTTGCTCGGGGTGCTCCGTTGCGGAAATATCGGGCATTGACGCCTCCCGTACATTTGCCTGCATTTGGCAACAGTAGCGGCGAGGCGGCTCGCGCCTGTGTGAGGGAGGTCACCTGGCGCGTGAAGTTCTTCAACAGCTACAGGAACACGCTCCCCGGGATGGAAAAGCGTGGTGCGGCAGAAGCTCGCGGGCGGGTCTTCGCGCTTTCCTTCGGTTAACCCGAAAGACGAAAAAGCCGGAACGGAGGTAGAACGCGGTCGCGGCGCACCGTGCAGGACGGGCCCGGAGCGGATACATTCAACATCTCGGCCGTTAGTAGGATGCGTTTCAGGAGTTTGTCATGGCCCCGCGTGCCTATTGGAAAGGTTTTCTTCGCCTCTCGCTGGTTTCGTGCCCGATCCAGCTTTTCCCCGCGACCAGCGAGCGTGAGAAAGTCAGCTTCAACCAGATCAACGCCGAAACCGGCAACCGCATTCGCTACCGCAAGGTCGACGAGCACTCCGGCGAGGAAGTCGAGCAGCAGAACATCGTCAAGGCCTACCAAGTCGAGAAAGGCCACTACATCGAGATCAGCGACGAGGAGCTCGAGGCGGTCGCGCTGGAAAGCAAGAAGACGATCGAGATCGACGAGTTCGTGCCGCGGTCGGAGATCGACGAGCTCTATTACATGCGCCCATATTATATTGTGCCGGACGGCGACGTGGGGCACGAGGCCTTCGCCGTCATCCGTGAGAGCATCGCGAAAATGGACAAGGTTGCCATCGGTCGCGTCGTGCTCACCACGCGGGAGCACGTGATCGCGATGGAACCGCGCGGCAAAGGCCTCATGGGCACGTTACTGCGCTATCCCTACGAAGTGCGCGATGAGAAGGAATATTTCGACGACATTCCGGACATCAAGGTCAAAAAGGACATGCTGGATCTCGCCCAGCACATCGTCGAGACAAAATCAGGCCACTTCGAGCCAGAGTCCTTCGAGGATCATTATGAAGCGGCACTGCGCGAACTGATCGAGAAGAAATCCAAGGGCATCAAGATCGAGGCGCCGAAGCGCGGCGAGCCCGCCAAGGTCATCAATCTCATGGATGCCTTGCGCAAGAGCATCCGTACCGAGCAGGCCGGCGGCAAAAAGCAGGCGAAGGCGAAGCGCGGCAAGAAACGCGTCGAAGGCCAGCGCGAAATGCTGTTCTCGATTCCCGGCAAGAAACCGGCGAAAGAGACGGCAAGAAAGCCCGCGCGCGCAAATGGCCGCCGCAAGGCGGGTTAACGCTCATAGAATTTTCCGACCTGGCGCACCCCTTCCAATCCGCTGATTGGAGCCGCTACGATCGATCCAGAGTGATTTTCGGGCAGGGGATGGGCGGCCACGTTATTGGCGAGGCTGGTAACGCTGGAGCTGAGGCAGCGCGGCTAGTCACGAAATTGCGGCCGGCAGTGCCTGACAGACCCGCGCGATGACGCCGTCCCATGTCCGCGAGTGATCCTGGCGAAAGAGGCGGGCGGACGGATACCAGGGACTGTCGTCGCGGCCGAGCAGCCATCGCCAGTCGGGGAAATAAGTGAGCAAGATCCACACCGGCTTTCCGAGCGCGCCGGCAAGATGCGCGACGCTGGTATCCACCGAGATGACCAGATCGAGTTGCGATATCAGCGCTGCGGTATCGGAAAAATCCACAATTGCATTGCCGTTATCAAGAATATCGGCGCGCTCTTTGAGTAGGGCGGCATCCTCGGTGCGAACGTCCTTTTGCAAGCTGACAAAGGTGACATCGGCACCAACGCCGTCCAGCAGTGGCACGAAGCCCCGCAGGCCGATCGACCGTTCCCGGTCTCTTTCGTGCCCGGGGTTGCCCGACCAGACCAGGCCAATCCGGGGACGCGGCTTTCCCTCTAGGCGCGATTGCCACCTCGTCATATGCTCGGTCGGCGCGGATAAATACCGGGTAGTCGAAGGAATTGTCTCAAGCCGCGTTCCGAACGTGTGTGGAAGGCTGACCAGCGGACAATGTAAATCGAAAGCGGGAAGGGAACCGCCTTTCGGCACCACTTGCACCCCGCCAAACGAAGCCATCACCGACTGCAGCGGCTTCTGAACTTCGAATATCACTCGTGCACCGCGCGCGGCGACCAGCGGCACATAACGACAGAACTGGACTGTATCGCCCAAGCCCTGCTCGCTGTGAATCAGGATGGTCTTGCCGGCGATTGGGTCGCCGCCATTCCAGGCCGGCTGGGAAAAATTTCGCTGCGTCGGGATGACCGATTTCTTCAGCCAGCGCCACTCGTAATGGGCCCAGCCGCGCTCGAAGTCGCCGGTCAGCAGCCGCAGCGCGGCCGCGTTGCAATGGGCCATGACGTGTCCGGGGCGCAGGGCCAGCGCGCGGTCATAGCTTGCCAGCGCTTCCTCATATCGTGCCAGTTCCCGCAGGACCTGGCCGCGATTATTGTGCGCATCCGCGTGGTTTGGTTGCAGGGCGATGACGCGGTCGTAGCTCGCGAGTGCTTCCTCATACCGTTGCAACGGCTTCAGCGCATTGCCACGGTTGTAAAGCGCGTCGCCATACTCGGGCCGCAGGGCGATGGCGCGATCGAGGCTCGTCAGTGCTTCGTCATAACGCTGCAGGTGCGTCAGTGCGCTGCCAAGGTTGCAGTGTGCGTCGGCGAAATCGGGCCTGATGGTGATCGCCTTGCGGTAGCTTTCGATCGCCTCGTCGTGACGCCCGAGCACCGCGAGCATTGCGCCGCGGTTGCCGTGCGCTTCAAAGAAGTCGGGCCGCAGTTGAATCGCAAGATCAAAGCTGTCGAGCGCCTTCTGGTGCTGGTTCAACGCGTTGAACTTGAGGCCGAGATCGAACAACTCCCGCGGCGTCGGCGCGCGTGAGACGGCCGTGGTCGGTGGTTCGTTGCGCGTTGCAGGCGAGGAAGGCATGCGGGAGGTACCTTCCCGCATCAGTTAGATTATCGCTTCTGATTCGGCCAGAACGGTGCACTGGTGCTCAATAGAGAAACCCTGCATCCAAAAGAAAAAGAACATTCCAGGCTCTGCCAGGAACCTGGAATGCTCTTCGTGCTTTGCGTGAAGCCGATCGTCTACCAGTCCGAGTACACGATGCCGGGCGCAGGCTCCAAAATCGGCTGCGGCTCTGTCACGACCACTTCGCGCGCGATCGGTCCTCGGTGGATCACTCTTCCGTCGTAGATCGCGGGCGGTGCTGCATAAACGCGCGGAGCCGGTGCCACCACGACCGGCGCGGCGTAATAGGGCGCCGGTGCGACTTCGTAAACCGGTGCCGCATACGGGCCTTCCACGACGAGGGCCTGCGCGGACGCGCTGCCTGCTCCCGCCAGCGTCATCGCGCCTGCCGCAATGGCGATCATTGTGCGGTTCATTCTGCAACTCCTCGGTTTGAGCCCCGACGGGCAATCGCGAATGCGGCAACGGTGTTCCCGCCGCATATTTGGTGTTTTTGCGAAATTTGAACTTTTGATCTTTTAGCGACGTCAGGCTCGGTTGCGCCGGCCTGCGTCGGCGCTACGATGATCGGTAGTGTCGATACATATGAATGGGGGAGACACCATGAAACGTTATTTCGCACTCGCTCTGGCTGCAGCGGCGGGCGGGCTCGCGGCGATGGCGGTGAGTGGCCTTTACGCCGCGACCGTGAAGCCCGTCTTCGTCGTCACGGAAATTGACGAGATAGTCGATGCCGACGGGTTCAAGCATACCTTTCAACGAAAGGACGTGCGCGCCGCGGTCGAAGCCATGGTGGAAGATGGACGTTACGTCATTCGCAGCGACAATGCGATCTCTCTCGATGGGCCTGCGCCGAAGTCCTTCGTCGTCGTCTCGTTCCAGAACATGAAGAAGGCAAAGTCCTACAGCGAGAGCATGAAAGAATTCACGGCGGCCCGGCTCAAGACGACGAAGTCGCGTTCATTCATCGTGGAAGGGCTTTAAGCAAATCAGCCTCATTTTGACCGTCGCAATCCTCGTCACGCCTGATCTTTACGATTGCCCTTTCAATCGACTGACTTCCGGCGATACGATGTTCTCCCCCGAGGGGTGGGCGACGGAGGGATAACCATGTCAACCTGGTCGAAACGCATCAACCGCTACTGCCTCACGGCGCTGGTGGCCCCAGTCATTCTGTCGATGCCTGCGCTTGCGCAGAATCAGCAGCAACCCCCGCCGCAGGCACAGGCGCAGCCGGAACAGCAGCCTTTGAGCCAGCAGCAGCTCCAGCAGCTGGTCGCGCCGATTGCGCTCTATCCGGATGCCTTGCTGGCGCAGGTTCTTACTGCGTCGACCTATCCGCTTGAAGTGACATTGGCGGCGCGCTGGGCCGAGAAGAATGCAAATGTCAAAGGTGAGGCACTCGAGGCGGCGATGCAGAAGGAGCCGTGGGATCCGAGCGTCAAGGGTTTGACGTCGGTGCCGCAAGTGCTCGCGATGATGAACGAGAAGCTGGATTGGACGGCCCAGCTCGGTGAGGCCTTCCTGGCCCAGCCCAACGATGTTCAGACGGCGGTGCAGGCGCTGCGCAAGCAGGCGGAGGCGACCGGCAACCTGAAATCGGGCAAGGAGCAGAAGGTAAGGCGCATCCCCGCGCCGCAAGGCACGGGTTATGCCGGACCGCCAGAATACATCGTCATTGAGCCGTTCGAGCCGGACTATGTTTATGTGCCGGTCTACGATCCTGTGCTCATCTACGGCCCCGGCTACTGGGCGCCGGCCTATACGCCGTTCTTCTGGCGTCCGAGCTGGTGGGTGGCCGGTCCCGTGATTGCATTCGGCGCGGCCGCCTTCGTCGGGCCCGCTTTATGGTACCACTACAATTGGGGACATCCCGGTTTTGCGGCGATCCAGACCAATAACGCCCTCTACACCAAATTTAACAAGGGTGTCGTCGCTCCCGGCGCCGGCCAGGCCTGGCAATTCAACGCGGCGCATCGCAGCACGCAGTTCAAGAATACGAACCTCCAGAAGCAGTTCGGCAGTGTTGGCACGAAAAATCTGCAGGGCGTCCAGACCTTGCGCGGACCGCAAACCGGCACACAGCTCGGCAAAGGCGCGCAGGGGATTCAGGGCGGGCAGGGAGTCCAGGGCGGCAGAAATGTTCAGGGAGTCAAGACGGGCAACGTCAACATCCAGAACAAGACGATTCAGACCAACAGGACGATCCAGAGCAACAAGACCATTAAAAGCAACAAGACCATTCAGACCAACAAGAACATCCAGGGCGCGAGAACGACAAGCCGTGTTCAGGCCGTCAATCCCGGCGGCGGCAACAAGGGTGGCAACAAAAACGCAGGCAAGGTGAGACGACCCTGAACGCGTGGATAGCTGAGCAAAGATCACGAGACCGGATGCGACGACGCGAGTTCATCACTGTGCTCGGAGGCGCGGCGGCTTGGCCGCTTGCGGCGCGGGCTCAGAAGTCTCGCACACCGGTCGTTGGCTGGCTTCACAGCACGTCTGCAGCCTTTACCGTCCACCTCGTCGCGGCGTTCCGGAAGGGTTTAAGCGAAGCAGGGTTTACTGAACGCCAGAATGTTTCGATCGAATACCGGCATGCGAATGGCCAATACGAGCAGCTGTCGGGGATGGCAGCGGAGTTGGCGCGACGGCGCGTGGACGTGATTTTTGCGGGCTCTCCACCAGCCGCGCTTGCCGCGAAAGTTGCAACGACGACAATACCGATTGTCTTTGTCGTGGGCCTCGATCCGGTCGCGGCCGGACTCGTGGGAAGTTTCAACCGCCCCGGGGGCAATGCAACCGGCATCACCATGATCACAGGGCCGCTCGCGCAGAAGCGTCTGGAGATATTGCGCGAGCTTCTGCCCAAAGCGGCCAATATCGCGATGATCGTTAATCCAAATACCCCGGACGCCGTGCCGGAGATCAGGGATGTCCAGGCGGCGGCCCAGGCCAATGGGTTTCAAATCGCGACGTCGAACGCGACCACGGCCGCCGAGCTGGATGAAGCTTTCAAGGCGCTTGCGCAGAATCGACCTGACGCATTGCTTATTGGGTCCGATCCATTTTTTGTTTCGCGCAGCGAGCAATTCGCGAAGTTCGCTTCGCAGGCCAAAATTCCCGCGATTTATCCGTTTCGGGAATCAACCGATGCCGGTGGCCTGGTCAGTTACGGAACGAATATTCCCAATGCGTATCGTCAGGGCGGCATTCTGACCGCGCGGATCCTCAAGGGCGAGAAAACCGCCGATCTGCCGGTGCAGCAGCCAACGAAATTCGAGCTGGTCATCAATCTCAAAGCCGCCAAGGCACTTGGGTTGGCTGTGCCACCCTCGCTGCTTTCCCGTGCCGACGACGTGATTGAATAAATCGCCCATATCCTTTTGAGCCGACATCGCGAATTAACGCCGGCTTTACGCCACGCTTAAGGAACTCTTCAGGCGGCGCGCACATGGTCGCCCTGTCAATGGAGTAAGTACTATGAGTATTGCGGCTATTGGCTCTCATCCTGTCGTTCCGACAGCGAGCGGAGCCGAAAGGGCAGAAGGCCCTGGGCCAGACCACGATGGGGACTCGGATGATGCGGGCGCGGCAATGCAAGCCGTGCAAGCACAGCCAGCTCCCGGAACTGGAAAGCTCGTCGACAAGACTTGTTAGGATTGCCGACATGAAAGAGGCCGCCTCGGTTGGCGGCCTCTTTTTTTGCAAAGAAGAACGACGTGACCGCTTGGCGGCGTTTTGATGTATTTTACATCTAATATGATACTTGACATATGATAACAAGTGTATCAATTATTATAAACCACGTTTGATATTCGTCGAGACACTGCATGATTACTGCTGCGCAGATGCGAGCAGCCCGCGCGCTGCTTGGCATTGATCAGCGCCAGTTGGCGGAGCGCGCGGGTCTGTCGCTGCCAACCATCCAGCGCATGGAGGCAAGCGACGGCGTGGTTCGCGGCAATGTTGATTCACTCATGAAGCTGGTCGGCGCGCTCGCCGCCAACGGAATCGAGCTGATCGGCGACGGCGCGGCCTCGAGCAAAGGTGGACGAGGGGTTCGGCTCAAATGAGCGCGCGCGTCGAATCATTGGCTGCTCGCCTGACGCGGAGGCGGTGATGGTGACCTTTGCGCTTTTCTGCGTCGCGGCATTTCTGTTGCTGTCTCCAGTTGCCGTTGTTCTCTCAAGGTCGCCGCGTGCAAGTGGCGTTGTCTACGCTTCCTGCCTGCTCGTCACACTGATGCTGGCTGTCGTAGGAGGCATGTGTCTGGTCGGGCAACCAACGTCCCGCATAACATTGCCCCTCGGCCTGCCATGGCTTGGTGCCCATTTCCGCCTCGATGCACTCTCGGCGTTCTTCCTGATCGTGGTCAATCTGGGAGGCGCGGCCGCGAGCATGTTCGCGCTCGGTTACGGCCAGCACGAGCACACGCCCGAGCGGGTGCTTCCGTTCTATCCGGCTTACCTCGCCGGAATGAACGTGGTGGTCCTCGCGGATGACGCCTTTAGTTTTCTGGTAGCCTGGGAGTTCATGTCGCTGACGTCGTGGGCGCTAGTGGTCGCGCACCACCGCGAGCGCGACAATTTGCAGGCGGGTTACATCTATCTGTTGATGGCAGGCTTCGGCACGCTGGCACTGCTTCTGGCGTTCGGTCTGCTCGCCGGCGGTGACGGCAACTATCTCTTCGACTTGGTTCGTGCCGCGCCGCCAAGCGCTGGGGTGGCGGCGATCGTCCTTGTCTTGGCTCTCGTCGGCGCCGGATCCAAGGCGGGCGTTGTCCCTCTTCACGCCTGGTTGCCGCTCGCTCATCCGGCTGCGCCCAGTCATGTCTCCGCACTGATGAGCGGCGTCATGACCAAGGTGGCCGTCTATGGTTTTGTGCGCATTGCGTTCGATCTGCTTGGTCCGCCGGTCTGGTGGTGGAGCATGCTTGTGCTCGCCATAGGCGGGATCACCGCAGTCATGGGCGTGCTCTACGCCCTGATGCAGCACGATCTAAAACGGCTGCTTGCCTATCACACCGTCGAAAATATCGGCATCATTTTTATCGGCCTCGGTCTTGCGCTCGCGTTCAAGGCGTATGGGATGGCCGATGCGGCGGCGCTGGCCCTGACCGCAGGGCTGCTGCACGTATTCAGTCACTCCATATTCAAGAGTCTCCTGTTTTTCGGCGCCGGCGCCGTCCTCAATGCAACCGGCGAACGCGACATGGAGCATCTCGGCGGCCTGATCCATCGTATGCCGCAGACCGCCTTCGCGTTCCTTGTCGGTTGTGTCGCCATTTCGGCCCTCCCGCCGCTCAACGGCTTCGTATCGGAATGGCTGACCTTCCAGGCCATTTTGCTCAGTCCGCAATTGCCGTCCTGGGGTCTCAAATTTCTGGTACCGGCGGTCGGAGGTTTGCTGGCGTTGTCGGCGGCATTGGCCGCTGCCTGTTTTGTGAAAGCGTTCGGCATAAGTTTCCTTGGCCGCCCGCGCACGCCGGCCGCAGCCGATGCAAACGAGACCGACAGCCACTCGCTCGCTGCAATGTTTTTCCTGTCGGCTTTATGCCTTGTGGCTGGCGTATTGCCGGGCATTTTCATCGACGCACTCGCGCCGGCGACAAATGCGCTCCTCGGCGTGAGCATGCCGCACCAGGCAGGTCTCGATTGGTTGACCGTAGTGCCGGTCGCGGAAAGCCGCAGTTCCTATAACGGGCTACTGGTTTTTGTCTTTGTCGTGATGTCCGGCTCGATCGCAGCCTTTGCGATACATCGATTGGCCTCCGACAAATTGCGGCGCGGACCTGCCTGGGATTGCGGCTATCCCGACGCCAGTCCTGCGACACAGTACACGGCCTCGAGCTTTGCGCAGCCGATCCGGCGGGTCTACGGTACAACCGTATTTCATGCGCGCGAGGTGGGCGACATGCCGCCTCCGGGCGCCGCCAGGCCGGCGCGTCTTACTGTCGAAATCCGTGATCTGATCTGGGACGCCGCCTACGCTCCGATTGCCGTCTTCATCGAGTACGCCACCGGACGGCTCAATGTTCTGCAATTCCTCACTATCCGCCGCTATCTCACATTGGTGTTTTCGGCGCTCGTGTTGCTCCTTCTGGTCCTGGCAATATGGTCGTGATTCGCGATTTCGCCTTCCAAGGCGCGCAAATGCTTCTGGTGCTGTTGCTCGCGCCGATGCTCACGGGCCTGGTGCGGGTCGTAAAGGCGCGTCTGCTGCGCCGGCGAGGGCCGCCGCTGCTGCAGCCCTATCGTGATCTCATCCGGCTGCTGCGTAAGGAGGTCGTGCTGGCGCACAGCGCGTCATGGCTTTTCCGGGTCATACCTTATCTTGTCTTCGCCGGGACATGGGTCGCGGCGTCTTTGGTGCCGACGTTTCGCAGCGGATTGCTGTTCTCCTGGTCGGCCGATTTGATCGCATTGATCGCGCTGCTCGGCAGCGCGCGCTTCTTCCTGGCGCTTGCCGGATTGGATGTCGGCACGAGCTTCGGCGGCATCGGGTCGAGCCGCGAGGTCATGATCGCTTCGCTTGCCGAACCCGCAATGCTGATGATCGTGTTCACGGTTGCGCTCATCGCAGGGTCGACACAGCTGTCGGTCATGGCCGCGCACATGACGTCGGGCGCAGTCGGCTTGAGAGTTTCGCTTGGGCTTGCCCTGCTTGCGCTGATCATGGTGTCGATCGCGGAAAATGCGCGCATTCCAATCGACAACCCGGCGACCCATCTCGAGCTCACCATGGTGCACGAGGCGATGGTGCTGGAATATTCCGGACGTCATCTGGCGCTGATCGATCTCGCCTCGGAGCTGAAGCTCCTGTTCTACGTTTCGGTGATCGCCTGTCTCTTCATACCTTGGGGCATCGCGCCGCCTGACGGAAATGCCGGCGCGATTGCCGTCGGGGCGGCTTCGTATGTCGCCAAGCTTGCGGCCGGCGCCGTGCTGCTCGCGGTGTTCGAGACCTCCATCGCCAAGATGCGCGTGTTCCGCGTGCCGGCGTTCCTTGGCGCGGCGTTGATGCTTGGCCTGCTTGGGACTTTGTTGCTGTTTGTTTCCGGAACCCTGTGATGTTGCGCGGTAATTTATCCTTCGACGTTGCTCACCTGCTGGCCGGCTCGCTGGTGCTGGTGAGCTTCATGCAGCTCTACCAGGATCGGCTTTACGCGCTTCTCAATGTGTATGCCCTGCATGCTTTGGTGCTGGCGGCATCGGTCGGCTGGCAGGCCTTCGTGCAGGATGCGCCGCATCTTTACGTGACGGCCGTGATCGCGCTTGTGTTCAAGGCCATCATCATTCCGGCGGCCTTGCATCGCATCATTGTGCGCCTCGGCATTCATCGCGAAATTGAAACGGTGGTCGGAGCCGGACCGACCATGCTGCTCGGCATGGGACTGGTCGCGCTGTCGATGGTGGTGATGCTGCGGGTTACAGCCGAGGCTGATCCCTTGGCGCGCGAAGACCTGGCCTTTGCGCTGTCGGTCGTCCTGCTCGGTCTTTTGATGATGGTCACGCGCCGGAACGCCGTGAGCCAGGTCGTCGGATTCATGTCGCTTGAGAACGGCCTTGTGCTGGCGGCCACCGGCGCAAAAGGCATGCCCCTGGTGGTGGAAATCAGCGTGGCATTTTCGGTGCTGATCGCTTTCATCGTCGTCGGCATTTTTCTCTTTCGCATACGGGAGCGCTTCGACACCGTCGACATACAAGCGCTCGATCGTTTCCGCGGAGAACGGCAATGATCGACGCGCTCGCCGGCGTCCTTGTCATTCCGGCTGCGGCAGCCGTGTTGCTTGCGGCGCTGCCCGGGTATCGGCTGACGGCGCGGCTTAACGTCCTTGCGGCCTTGCTTACATTCGTGACGGCGTCGTCGTTGTTTGTCGTCCACCCGGAGTCCGGCACCTATCTGCTGGTCGACGACCTCAACAAAGTATTCATCGTGCTGACCACGTTTGTCGGCTTCACCACGAGCGTGTTCAGTGCGAGCTATATCGGCCATGAAATAGAGATCGGCCGCCTCACGCCGAGGTTCGTGCGCTTTTATCACGCCATGTATCAGGTGCTGATGTTTGCGATGAATCTGGCGCTTGTCGCCAACAATATCGGCTTGATGTGGGTCGCGATCGAGATGGCGACCCTCACCACCGTGCTGATGGTTGGCATCTATCGCACGCACGAGGCGCTGGAAGCGGCCTGGAAGTATTTCATCCTCGGTAGTGTGGGCATTGCGCTGGCGCTTTTCGGCACCATCCTCATCTACATGGCGGCGCGTCCCGTGATCGGCGAGGGGGTTGACGCCATGGTTTGGAGCGCGCTGATGAGTCGCGCGGCACAATTTGACCCCGCATTGCTCAATCTCGCTTTCATTTTCCTGCTGCTGGGCTACGGCACCAAGGTGGGGCTTGCGCCGTTGCATGCCTGGCTGCCCGATGCGCATGCCGAAGGTCCAACCCCGATTTCCGCGGTGCTTTCCGGCCTGCTGCTCAATGTCGCGCTTTATGCGCTGCTGCGCTTCAAGATGCTGCTTGCGCTCAATCCGGAAGCGATCGCGCCCGGCCCGCTGATGGTGATCATGGGCCTGATCTCCTGCCTGTTCGCGGCTTTCATGCTTTACCGGCGCCGCGATATCAAACGCATGTTCGCCTACTCGTCGATCGAGCACATGGGCATCATCGTCTTTGCGTTCGGCATGGGTGGCGCGCTGGCGAACTTTGCCGGCCTCCTGCACATGACGATGCATTCACTGACCAAGTCGGCGATCTTTTTTGCCGTTGGCCACATCGCGCAGGTCAAGGGCACGCAAAAGATTGCCGACATGGGCGGTCTCACCGTGACCAATCCGGTTCTTGGCTGGGGTTTGGTGCTGGGGGTCGTTGCGATTGCGGGCCTGCCTCCGCTCGGCATCTTCATGAGCGAGTTCCTGGTGGTGAGCTCGACCTTCGCGCGCGAGCCGTGGCTGGCCATCATCCTGGCGTTGGGCATTCTGGTCGCGCTCGGTGGTTTGTTTCTGCGGCTCAATACGATTGCATTCGGGGAGCCGCGTGGTCCGACCGCCAAGGCCGAAGCATCCTACGTGCCGATGTTTGCCCACCTTGCATTGGTATTCATGGCCGGAATTTATATGCCCGCGCCGCTGGTGAAGGGCTTTGAGAATGTTGCGAGGCTGTTGGGATAGCCATGGCCATTCTCGACGCCATAACGCACAGCGATGTGACCGAGCGGCACCGGCCTTGGCCCCGTGCCCAGGTAAGTGACGAAGGCTGGCGCCAGGCGATCGACCAGCTCGCGACCGGCCGCTTGGTGCTGCTTGGCCTATGGGGCGATGCTGCCGTCGTTCATATGGCTCTATTGGATGGACCCGCCGGCGATATTGCGGTCATCAGCTACACCTGCAAATCCGGAAAATACCCGAGCGTGGGCGCGCGGCATGCGCCGGCAATCAGGCTGGAACGCGCGATCAGCGATTTATTTGGCCTTGAAGCGGTGAATGCATCCGATGTGCGGCCGTGGCTCGATCTCGGCTTCTGGGGCGTTCGCCATCCGCTGGGCAAGAAGACCGCCGCGCGCAAGCCCGCTCCTTACAATTTTCTCCCGGCGGAAGGCGAGGGATTGCACCAGATTCCGGTCGGCCCCGTGCACGCCGGTATCATCGAGCCGGGGCATTTCCGTTTCACGGCCAATGGCGAGCACGTGGTGCGGTTGGAGCAGCGTCTTGGCTGGGTGCACAAGGGCATCGAGTCGCTCATGGAAGGGGCTACCCTGGAGCAGGCCGCCAAGCTTGCGGCACGCACCTCCGGCGACAGCACGGTCGCTTACGCATTTGCCTTTGCACAGGCTGCGGAGGCTGCGATGCAGATCAAGGCGCCGTTGCGCGCGAGCCATCTGCGGGCCCTGATGGCCGAGCTTGAACGTCTGGCCAATCATTTCGGGGATATCGGCGCGATCTGCAACGACGCGTCGTTTTCACTGATGCAGGCGCAATGCGCTATCCTGCGCGAGCGCACATTGCGCGCAGCCGAAGCCGGCTTCGGCCACCGGTTGATGATGGATGTGATCGTCCCTGGAGGATTGAGTCGCGATATCTCTCCCGAGGGTCTTTCGGAGGCGGCCGCCCTGGTTGCTGCGGTGCGCGGCGTTTTTCCGGAGTTGATCGAGCTCTATGACAACACCGCTTCGCTGCAGGACCGCACCGTCACCACGGGGATCGTGAGGCCTGATTTGGCGGCGCAGTTCGGGGCCGGCGGCTACGTCGGCCGTGCATCGGGCCGGACCTTCGATGCTCGGCGCGCGCTGGGATACGCGCCTTATGACAAGTTGTCGTTCGACGTGCCGGTGCGGGATGAGGGTGACGTCAACGCGCGCGTCTGGCTCCGCATCCGCGAGGTCGAGCAGAGCCTGTCGCTCATCGAGCAAATTCTCGGCGCCATTCCGTCCGGTGCGATCAAGGCGCCGCTCGGCAGGGTGAAAGCTTGCGAAGGCTTGGGAGTCGCCGAAGCTTTCCGCGGCGACGTTCTTGTGTGGCTCAGGATCAATGGGAATGGCCGGGTTGCGCGTTGCCATTTGCGCGACGCGTCATGGTTCCAATGGCCGCTGCTTGAAGCGGCTATCGAGGGAAATATCGTCGCCGACTTTCCGCTCTGTAACAAGTCGTTCAACTGTTCTTACTCGGGGCACGACCTGTAAGATGCGCAAGATCCTGTTCGAAGGAATTGCCCAGGGATCGCTGACCGAGGGGCCGCCCGTCCCGGACGAAGCCGCGCTCGCCGAGCTTGCAGAGAACGTCAACAAGGAAGCTCAGATCAAACTCGGGCGGTCATTGTCAATTCGCCAGGTCGATGCCGGCTCCTGCAACGGATGCGAGCTGGAAATTCACGCCTTGAGCAACGCGTTCTATGACCTCGAACGTTTTGGGCTGCGGTTTGTCGCCTCGCCGCGCCATGCCGACGTGCTCATGGTCACCGGGCCCGTGACCAAGAACATGCGGGAGGCGCTGGAACGTACCTACAATGCTACCCCTGACCCGAAATGGGTGATTGCCGTAGGCGCTTGCGCGGCAGACGGCGGGGTATTTGCCGGAAGCTACGCGGTCGAGGGAGGGGTTAAAGACGTCGTTCCCGTCGATTTGCACATTCGCGGATGTCCGCCATCGCCGGTCGATCTATTGAAAGGATTGCTGGCACTGCTTCAACACGTCGCGCGGTGAAGCCAGTGAATCGCGAAGAGAACCGTCGCGTCACATCGCTTCAAAAATGACGCCGATCTTGTTGTCGGTTCGCCATTGCGAACGGCAGCGGCGGGCAATGCCATCGACCACCAGATCGAAACGATGCGGCAACCCGAAGGTGGTGGACACCCGGAGTGCCGCGCCGGCCTTTGAAAAGTTGCGGACCGTGCATTCGAGCCTGGGCGCTCTCTCGCTGAGGACGATAAATCCGCCTTTGAGAGCCTGCCGGCGGAAGAACGTGCGCCTTTCGGTCATCGCTGGCCCGCTCCTCGAACGAAATGATCGGCGGGCGATTGCTGTTTCGCGAGCTGCGCATAGCAATCGGCCAGGCGCTGCAACTCGGCGCGTTGCGCGGGCGCGCGTTCAGTGACGGCGCGCACCGACAGGCCGTCGGCAAGCGCCCGGAAATGATCAGCGAGGGTGTATTGGTCAGCCTTTCTCATGTCGTGCTAATTACCAGACGGAAATTTGCACTCCGCTAACCGCATGTCGGACTCCTAGGGTGCCGAGGTAAGCACATTTTAATATGAGGAGCAGGGCGCGTAGCCCGGGTTGTGCCGGTTTTTCGGCCTGTTTAGCCGCTCCTTGCGCGAGTTGGGTTGCGCTCGTCCGTGCCGGCGATACGATGCCGGCTCACCGATTTGCCGGGGGCTCTATGGCAAGCGTAAGGAACCGGTGTCTGGTCGTTGCGGGCGTCATCGCCATGTCACTGACCACAAACGCGGCTTTGGCTCAGATTTCCATGCCTGCTCTTCGCCTCGATAACGATCGTCCACTGACCAAAGAGGAGCAGGAAAAGCGAAAGGAAGTCGATGATGCGTACAAGTCGGCGATAAACAAGCTTCCTGACAAAAAGAAACCGCCGGCTGATCCATGGGGCGACATGCGTTCATCCGCGCCGAATTCGAAGCAGCGATAGTTTCTTTCGGCCAAAGCGATCGCAGCGCCCAGCGGTTTTTTGGCCTTTGCTGCGCGAGTTAAGTTGCGCCCGCCCGCGCCCGCGCTACCATGACGGGCAACGGGATTTTGCCGGGAGGTCACGATGAGCTCGCTGAGCGGTAAGGATGGCCCGCGCATCCGGCACGACGCCGGCGTATCGCAGCCTTACGAGACGATTGGCGTCGACAAGCTGACGCCGATCATCGGCGCGGAGATCGACGGCGTCGATCTTGCCAAGCCGCTGTCGAACCGGACGGTGGACGAGATCCACCGGGCGCTGGCCGAGAACATCGTCATCTTCTTCCGCGACCAGCACATCACGCCGCAGCAGCATCTTGCTTTTGGTCGGCTGTTCGGCGAGCTGCACGTCCATCCGGCCGCGCCGCACGAGCCAGGTGAGCCCGCGCTGATGAAGATCTATGC
>JBKPRE010000174.1:0-8963 GCA_046734435.1 Pseudomonadota bacterium
GCCGCGCGGGGCTTGAATTCGACCGGCTTTGCGGTCATCGATCTTGGCAACCAGCCAGCAACGATCGTGCGTTTCAAGGACCAGTAACGTCGTGCCGTCTACGTCCCGCCTTACGCCGCGTGGTTTCGGCCACGTCGAGACTTGGGTGTTCGATCTCGACAACACGCTCTACCCGCATCACCTCAATCTCTGGCAGCAGGTCGATGAGCGCATCCGCGCCTACGTCTCCGACTTCCTGAAGGTCTCGAAGGATGAGGCATTCCGGGTGCAAAAGGACTATTACCGCCGCTACGGCACCACCATGCGCGGAATGATGGCCGAACATGGCATGAAGCCCGACGACTATCTCGAATTCGTGCACCAGATCGATCATTCGCCGCTCGAGCCCAATCCCGTGCTCGGCGCGGCGCTGGAAAAGTTGCCGGGGCGCAAGCTCATCCTCACCAACGGAACGCGCAAGCACGCCGACGCTGTGATGCAGAAGCTCGACATTCACCACCATTTCGAAGACGTCTTCGACATTGCCGCGGCCGATCTCGATCCCAAGCCGCTGCCGCAGGTTTACGAGCGATTCCTTGCCCGCCATGGCGTCAATCCCGCGAAAGCTGCCATGTTTGAGGATCTGGCGCGCAACCTGGAAACGCCGCATGCGCTCGGCATGACGACCGTCCTGGTCGTGCCGGAAGGGCAGCGTGACGTTTTTCGGGAAGCCTGGGAGCTGGAAGGGCGCGATGCGCCCTACGTCGATCACCTGACCGACGACCTCAGCGGATTTCTCGAAGAGATCGTGCGACGTTGATCACGCGCCCGGTATGACCTGCTGCATCAGGATTGCAAGCCCGATGCCGGCAATGCCCGCGCCGACCAACCGCATCGCCGACAAGCCGGGAGATCCGCGCAACAGCGAGCGGGTCACATGCGTTGCGGCGAGCGCTATCACGCCTTGGATGACGGCGAGCCCGATGAGATAGGCATAAAGCGGCGTCCGTTCGGCTCCATAGATCGATTCGCCAAGAGCGTAGCCGTGGATCGCGCCCACCATCGCGAACAGCAGCGCTGCCACTCCCGCCGCCATATTCCCCCGCACCACCATCAACACGCCAAGCGCCAGCACGGTCAGCGCAACGAGAATCTCCGCCCCCGGCACCGCCGTGCCATGCAGGTGGAGAGCAACGCCGCCGGTCATCGCCAGCACAAACACAACTGTCAATACCGATGCCGAGCGGTGCGCCGCCGCGAGGCAGCCGACCGCAATGACCGCCGCCAGGTGGTCGAGGCCTATCACCGGATGGCCCAATCCCGACAGGATCCCTTCGCCGAAAGTCGCCGGCATGCGTCCGCCCATCACGTGATGCGCGAAAGCCGGCGCCGAAACGAAGGCCGATGCGCCAAGCCCCAAACCCAGACGTACGAATTGCCGATTCATTGCTTTTTCTCCCAGCGAGACCATAGCCCGCTGCGCGCGGCTTGACATCCCCTGCCGCGCCCCCGACAAACCGCAGCCGAACGAGCCGGAGCATCCATGTCAAACGACAAGCTGGCCAGCACCATCGACGACGCTTTCGAAGCACGCGACAAAATCGGCCCAAAGACCAAGGGCGCCGTGCGCAAGGCGGTGAACGCCGCCCTCGAGCTGCTCGACTCCGGCAAGGCGCGCGTGGCCGAGCGAAAGGACGACGGTCATTGGCAGGTCAACCAGTGGCTGAAGAAGGCGGTGCTGCTGTCCTTCCGGCTCAACGACATGAGCGTGATTCCGGGCGGGCCCGGCAAAGCGGCGTGGTGGGACAAGGTTGATTCCAAATTCAAGGGCTGGAACGCAGCGCGCTTCCGCAAGGCGGGCTTCCGCGCGGTCCCCGGCTGCGTGGTCCGCCGTTCGGCCTTCATCGCGCCCGGCGTTGTGTTGATGCCGTCCTTCGTCAATCTCGGCGCCTATGTCGATTCCGGCACCATGATCGACACCTGGGCAACCGTCGGAAGCTGCGCGCAGATCGGCAGGAATTGTCACATCTCCGGCGGCGCCGGCATCGGTGGCGTGCTGGAGCCGCTGCAGGCCGGGCCAGTCATCATCGAGGACAATTGCTTCGTCGGCGCAAGGTCCGAAGTCGCGGAAGGCGTCATCGTGCGCACCGGCGCCGTCCTGTCGATGGGCGTCTATCTCGGCGCCTCGACCCGCATCGTCGACCGCGAAACGGGGCAGATCACGCAAGGCGAAGTGCCGCCCTACGCCGTGGTCGTGCCCGGGACACTCCCGGGAAAGACCGGCGGCCCGGGCCTCTATTGTGCCGTGATCGTCAAGCGCGTGGACGAGCGTACGCGTTCGAAGACCAGCATCAACGAGCTGCTGAGAGACTGAAGGTCAACCGTGTCCGCCGATCCCATCGCTATCGCCCGCGATCTGGTGCGCTGCCCCTCGGTAACACCGGCGGAAGGCGGAGCGCTTATGTTTCTCGAAGGCGTATTGAAAAAAGCCGGTTTCACCGTGCACCGGATGACATTCCGCGAGCCCGGCACAGACGACGTGGAAAATCTCTACGCCCGCATCGGAAGCGCTGCGCCGAATCTGGTGATCGCCGGGCATACAGACGTGGTGCCAACAGGCGATGAAAAGGCGTGGAAGCATCCGCCATTTTCCGGCGAGGTCGCGGACGGCGAGCTCTACGGCCGCGGCGCCGTCGACATGAAGGGCGGCCTTGCCTGCGCTGTCGCAGCGGTGCTCGATCATCTCGGCCAGCGCGGCGGAAAGCCGAAGGGCTCGATCTCGTTCCTGATCACCGGCGACGAGGAAGGCATCGCGGTCAACGGCACCCCCAAGTTGTTGAAGTGGGCGGCCGAGCACGGAGAAAAGTTCGACCACTGCATCCTGGCTGAGCCGAGCAATCAGGATGAGCTCGGCGATACCATCAAGATCGGCCGGCGTGGGTCGCTCAACGGCCATCTCATCGTTAGCGGCACGCAAGGACACGTGGCCTATCCGCAGCGCGCGAACAATCCGATCCGGGGCCTGGTGACGCTGGTGTCCGCGTTGCAGGCGGAGCCCCTCGATCAGGGCAGCGCGCAATTCGCGCCTTCGCATCTCGAGTTCACGTCGGTCGATGTCGGCAACAAGACGGTCAATCTCATTCCCGGCGAGGCACGCGCGCGCTTCAATATCCGTTTTAACGACAACCACACGCTCGATTCACTGAAAAAGCTGATCGACCAGCGCACAGCGAAAGCCGCGGGCGGAAAAATAAAATTCACCTTCCAATGGGAACCGTCGAATGCCGGCGTGTTCGTGACCAAACCGGGTCCGTTCACCGACCTGGTCGCGACCGCTGTTGCGGAAATCACCGGCCGTAAGCCGGCGCTGTCGACAACGGGAGGCACATCGGATGCGCGTTTCATCACGCATTATTGCCCCGTGGTCGAGTTCGGCCTCGTCGGCCAGACCATGCATGCGGTCAATGAGCGGGTGCCGGTCGCCGACCTGCGTGCGCTGACGACGATCTATCGCAAGATCATCGAAAGGTATTTCGCTCAGTAATTTTCAGCGGTCGTCCGGGGCGAGCGAACTAAAGTGAGCGAGGCCCGGGACCCATATTCCGCAGCAGACCGAGAGCACACGGCGTATGGGTCCCCGCTTTTGCGGGGACGACTATTTCAGTACTCAACCTTCATCAGGTACAGCCCGTCGGGTGGCGCGACAGGGCCGCAGGCGGTGCGATCGCGCGCATTGAGTGCTTTCGCAAGGTCGTCGGGGCTCCATTTTCCTTCACCGACCAGGACAAGCGAGCCGACCATCGAGCGCACCTGATTGTGCAGGAACGAGCGTGCGACCGCGGCCACATAAATGTCCTCGCCGGCGCGCTCGGCCTTGAGACTATCGAGAGTTTTCACGGGGGACTTGGCCTGGCATTCGGTCGAGCGAAACGTCGTGAAATCGTGCTTTCCGACCAGGCCCTGCGCCGCCGTATGCATTGTGGCCGCATTGAGCGGGCGCGGCACGCGCCAGGCGCGCCCGGCCTCAAGCGTGAGATCGGCGCGGCGATTGACGATACGGTAGAGGTAATGTCGCCTGATCGCCGAGCTCCGCGCGTTGAAATCATCCACGCCACGTTCGGCCGCGAGAATCGCGATCGGGTGCGGCCGCAGATGGGCATTGAGTGCGTCGCGTACGGTGTCCGGATCCCATTCCTTTGTGAGATCGACGTGAGCGACCTGCCCCCGCGCATGGACGCCGGCATCGGTGCGGCCGGCCCCTTGCACCAGCGTTTTATCGCCCGACAACGCTTCGACTGCGGATGTGAGCAGGCCCTGCACGGTGAGCTGGTCGGCCTGGATTTGCCAGCCGGCGAATGGCCGCCCGTCATATTCGACCGTCAACTTGTAGCGCGGCATGTCACGCCACCCGCACGCCGGATTTCACCGGGGTGCCGCGCAGAAACTCGTCCGCCGACATCGGTTGCCTGCCGGCGCGCTGCACTTGCGTGAGACGCACCGCCCCCGCACCGCAGGCGATGGTGAGCTTGTCATCGAGCGCCGTGCCGGCGGCACCCGAGCCCTCAGCTTTCGTCGAACGCAACGCCTTGACGCGCGCGCCATCGATCTCGAACCAGGCACCGGGAAATGGTGAAAGCCCGCGAATATGATCGTGCACCTGTTTCCAGGGCTTCGACCAGTCGATGCGCGTCTCGTTCTTGGAAATCTTCTCGGCATAGGTGACGCCTTTGTCCAGCTGCGGCGTGAGCGTGAGCGAGCCGCGCTCGGCGGCGGCGAGCGCGCGCAGCATAAGATCGGCTCCCAGGCGCGCCAGGACATCATGCAGGTCGCCCGCCGTCATATCGGCACCGATCGGCGTGCGCTCCGCCATGGCCATGGCGCCGGTATCGAGCCCCTCGTCCATCTTCATGATGGTCACGCCGGATTCGGTGTCGCCGGCCATGATGGCGCGGTTGATCGGCGCGGCGCCGCGCCAACGCGGCAACACCGAGGCATGAATATTGAGGCATCCGAGCCGCGGTGCTTCAAGCACGGATTTCGGCAGGATCAAGCCGTAAGCGACCACGACCGCCGCGTCGGCATTGTGGGAGCGGAACGCGGCCTGGGCTTCCTCATCCTTCAGGCTCCTCGGCGTATGTACCGCAAGCGCAAGCCGCCGCGCCTCCTGCTCCACCGGCGTGTGCTGCACGCCCATGCCACGGCCAGCCGGCTTGGGCGCGCGCGTGTAGACCGCCGCAATCTCGTGCCCGCGCGCGGCAAGCTCGACGAGTGTCGGCACCGCGAAATCAGGCGTGCCCATGAAAATCAGGCGCATCGAGGCACCATCCTGCGCGCGGGCGCGCCCGCTGTCAGCCGATATGATGCGAAGGCTCTTGATCCTCGGAAAGCGGTTTTGCGCCTTCGGTTTTCTTTGCCGCTTTCTTGAATTTCTTCATCACCATGTCGCGCTTGAGCTTGGAGATATGGTCGATGAACAGCACGCCATTGATGTGGTCGATCTCGTGCTGCAGGCAGGTGGCCAGTAGCCCGTCGGCCTCGATCTCCTGCGGCCTGAGGTCAAGATCGAGGTACTTCACCTTGACCGATTTCGGGCGCTCGACTTCCTCGTAATATTCAGGAATCGAGAGGCATCCTTCCTCATACGTTGCCTTCTCGTCCGAAGCCCAGGTTACTTCCGGATTGATGAAGACTTGCGGCTGCTTCGGCTCGTCTTTTTTCGCGAGATCCATGGTGACGACGCGCTGTGGCGCACCGACCTGGATCGCGGCCAGCCCGATGCCGGGTGCCGCGTACATTGTCTCGAACATATCGTCGATCAGTGCGCGCAATGTCTTGTCGACAGCCTTCACCGGCTCGGATTTGAGCCGCAGCCGCTTGTCGGGAATAATGAGAATGTCGCGCACCGCCATGGCCGCGATGTAAGGGCAAGGGCCGATGCGGTCAATGCGCACGTCCCCTTGAGCCACGGGCGCAACCGCTTTACCGTTCGCCGTTCGTTCGCCCGCGACACCGAATCACTGTAGAAGCGCCGAATGGACGATTTGCACTCAACAGCCAACGCGCTATTGGCGCATGCGCCAGTGCTTATGCTGGCCATTGGCACCATGGTCTCGATCGGGGTCATCGTCGTCATCGCGATATTGTTGTGGCAGCGCAAGCCGCTTCACGATGCTGCCGGCGAGCAGCGCATGGTCGAACTCAATGCCCGTATCCAGACGATGGGGGATCTGCTCGCCAGGGCCCAGTCCCAACTGCAACAGACTATGCATGAACGCCTTGATGCGGTGACTGCGCGACTTGGTGAATCGCTGCAGACTTCTACCAAGCATACGGCGGATCACCTGCAGCAACTGCATTCGCGGCTCTCAGCGATCGACACCGCGCAGAAAAATATAACTGACCTCGCGTCCCAAATGACCTCGTTGCAGACGGTCCTTGCAAGCAAACAGCAGCGTGGCGCCTTCGGACAAAGCCGGATGGAAGTCATCATTCAGGATGGCTTGCCGAAAGGTTGCTACGATTTTCAGTTCACGCTCAGCAATCGGGTGCGGCCCGATTGCTGCATTCTGATGCCCGATAACCGGCGGCTTGCCATCGACGCAAAGTTCCCGCTGGAAGCGGTGACGAAACACCGGGAAGCAAAGACGGAGGATGAGCGTGCGGCCGCGGCCCGCCAGGTACGCCAAGACATCAACAAGCACATTGTCGATATTTCGGGAAAATACCTGATCCCGGGCGAGACACACGACCTCGCGCTGATGTTCGTCCCTTCGGAATCGCTCTATGCCGATCTCTATGATAGTTTTGATGACATCATCCAAAAGGCATTTCGAAGCCGCGTCGTCATCGTGTCGCCATCCCTGCTGATGCTGGCGGTTCAGGTCATCCAACAGATTCAGAAGGACGCCCGCATGCGGGAGGCCGCCGACAAGATCCACGCTGAGGTCGGTCTTTTGATGGACGATCTCGGTCGACTCCGCGATCGCGTCAGCAAGCTTGGTACCCATTTTGGACAAGCCAATGAAGATGTGCGGCAGATTCTGATTTCCGCCGAAAAGGTCGAAAAACGCGGCGCCCGTATCCGCGACGTGGAATTTGACGGTGACGAACAGCCGAGCGCCGATATTTTGCCGGGCCCAGGCCCACGCAAGCTGGAAGCCGGCGAATAACACGATGACGATTTCCCCCGAGGCGCAGCCGCGGCCGTCGTGGTTCGACGCGATAGCCGTTTATCTCAAGCCACGCGTGCTGATCGTGCTGTTCCTCGGCTTCGCATCCGGCTTGCCGCTGGCGCTCTCGGGGTCAACGCTGTCCGTGTGGCTGACCGAGCGGGGTATCGATCTCGGCACCATCGGCCTGTTCTCTCTGGTTGGCCTGCCCTACACGTTCAAGTTTCTCTGGGCGCCGCTCACCGACGCACTCGACGTGCCGCTTCTTTCGCGTGCACTGGGCCGCCGTCGCGGCTGGCTGGTGTTCACGCAAATCTGGCTGGTCGCCGCCATCGTGTTGCTGAGCCTTTGCGATCCGACACAATCACTGCCGCTCGTCATCTTCGGCGCGCTGCTGGTGGCGACTGCTTCGGCGACGCAAGACATCGTCATCGACGCGTTCCGCATCGAAAGCCTGGAGCCCAGCGAACAAGGCGCCGGAATGGCCGGCTACGTCGCCGCCTACCGTATCGGCATGCTTGTTTCCGGCGCCGGGGTGTTGGTGCTGGTGGCCTGGCTGGAAGCGCAAGGCGTTGCACGCGACGCAGTATGGATGTGGGGCTATATCGCGGCGGCGGCTTGCATGGTGCTCGGCATCGTGGCGACGCTGCTGGCGACCGAGCCTGATACGCCGCCACAGGCGGTCGACCACAATCACAAGCCGATCCGGCGGCTTGCCGAGACGGCGACCGGCGCCTTCGGCGAATTCCTGACGCGTGATGCGGCCATCGCCGTGCTGCTGTTTGTGGTGCTCTATAAGTTCTGCGACGCCTTTGCCGGCGCGTTGACCGCGGCCTTCGTTATCAACATCGGCTTCGACAAGGCGACCTATGCCGCCGTGGTGAAGGGCGTCGGTCTTGCCGCCGCGCTGATCGGCGGATTCGCCGGCGGCTCAATGGCGCGTGCACTACCCCTGTCCACCAGCCTGTGGATCGGCGGCTTTTTGCAGATGGCGTCGAACCTCACCTTCTCGTGGCTCGCCGTGGTCGGCGTGAGCGTGCCGGCGCTGACGGCGACCATCATCGTGGAGAATTTCACCGGCGCAATCGGCACCGTCGTGTTCGTCGCTTACCTGTCGGCGCTGTGCCGCGATCGCGCGCACACCGCCACGCAATACGCGCTGCTCACCGCGCTGGCCGCGGTCGGGCGCACCACGCTTGCTTCCGGCGGCGGCTTTATCGCCGAATATTCCGGCTGGGTGACCTTTTTCGCGATCACCGCTGTGTCGGCAATCCCGAGCCTGCTGCTGCTGTGGTGGCTGCAGGCGCGCGGACATTTCGTCCAGCTTTCCGCGAAGCAGCCGTAAAGTCGCCGAATTTGCCCGCGGCCGTCACAATCATGAACGACCTATATGCGGAACGATGACCCGCGGCAGACGTTTGGCCCCAGTTACTGAAGGAGGCTGCTATGCGTCTGAACTTGAAACTTTCGGTGCTGGGCTGCGCGCTGGCCGGCGTGATCGCTTCGTCATTGCCCGCCGCAGCGGACTGGCACAAGCCCTATATCTATCGTGAGTCTAACGGCAGTTGGACGAACGTCCGTTACGACGACGGCGTCTGCAATTACTACTTCTCGCGCAATTCCTACGACAACAATATGCACCTGAACAAATACGGCGACTGCTCGCACGTCGCAATCGGGCCCGACGGCATGGCACGGCCCGTCTATCTGACGCCGACACCGTACGGCGCCGTTGAGACGTACGGAAGCGCCCTAGAATAAAGTGCGTTGCTTGATCGCGGTGGCGAGCGTGCCTTCATCGAGATAGTCAAGCTC
>JBKPRE010000175.1:0-7387 GCA_046734435.1 Pseudomonadota bacterium
TAGCCGCTGATCGAGGTGGAATTGATCTCCATTCCAAAATAAACCCGGCCAAGCCAACCTTTACGCTCCGCCAATCGCAGGATGGGCTGCGCCAGGAATGATGGAAGCAATTGGCAAAGTTCTTCAATACCGGGCTTGAGAAAATCGTGAACGGAAAACGGCTCGCCATTCGTGCGCAGCTCCTCGCGCGCAATGCGTTGCATGCGGGCCGGCGCGATCTTGGCCTGCGCTACGCGGACAACGTCTTCGTAAGACATGCGAACAGCAAGGTGTCGGGCAACTTCTTTCAGTAGTTTGCCTTGTGCTCCCATCGCCTGATCATCCGCGATGATGGGCCGCAGGCGATCGAGGTAAAGCCGGCCGTAGGCGACATTCTGGTAATTGATAAGGCGCCGCACCCCTTCGAGCCCAGTCGCCTGCGCGACGGCCGGAAACGTACGTGCCACCTCGTGCTCAACGAACGCCGGCGTTGCAGCGGCCTTGCTCTTTTTTTCAGAAGGCTTCGCAGGCTGAAGTTTTGCACGAGCGGCATCGTAACCCGCACGGAAGCCTTTCAAATTGCCATCGACCGCCTTGCCATCCTCGCGAATGGCCGCTTCGAATTGCTCGCGCGCGAGCGGCAGTCGTCCGCAGCCGGCGATGGCGCCCAGCATAACCGCGTTGATAATCGAGCCGCTTTGCTTTGCCAATGCGTCCATGTCGACGAGGAGGGCGTCTTTCGCATGCTCGTTGATGACCTTGATGAGCTTGTCACGATCGAATCGTCCGTCACCCATCGCGATCTTTTCATCCATCGCGTAGAAGCGGCTCAGGGAGCTGATGACGTGGGTGCGGTCCGGCGTGACGAAGCCATTTGCAACCGTACGGCCGGATTCCAGCAATTCGCTGGCCACTGCGATGTCAATGTCGCCGACGCCGGGCGTCAGTGCGAGCACGGGGCGCTTGCCGTTGAGATCTGCAATTTTGGTCGGAAGGATCTCAACATAATAAGTCGTGGCGCCAGTACGCTGCGCGACGCCCGGAATAGAGGTGCTCTGCACCGGGAAACCGGCTCGTGCCGCCGCCGATACGATCCACTGCGTCAGCACACCACCGCCTTCGCCGCCAAGGGCAGCGATCAGCATTGTTATGGGGCGCGCCGCCGTCATGTCGCGGCCTCGCCGGCGTAGCCGCCGAACCAGCCGATCACCCTTTGTCGCAGCCGGTGCTTAAGCCGGTCGCGCCAGGTCGCATTGCGAATGATCTCGGCGCGATAAAACGACGGGCACAAAACAGCAGCGTGCGCAACCTCGCCGCACAGTCCACAGCCGACACAGCTTTCGATCACCGTGGCCACCGGATCCGTCCGCAATGGATCGGGCGAAGGCTTGACCGTCAGCGAGGGACAACCGGATAGGCGTATGCACGAATGATCGCCCGTGCAGATCTCGTCGTCGACACCGTAGCGCGTGCGCGTGACACGCTCGCCGCGCTTGAGCTTCTCGGCATCTTCCGCGCGCACGCGGCGCTGGCGCGCGAGCTGGCATTCGCCGTCCGCAATAATGACCTTCAGGCCGCGTTCCGCGGTTTTCATCGCCTCTTTCAGCGTCTTCACCATGGTGCTGACGTTGTAGGTGCGCACCGTGCGCAGCCATTTCACGCCCATAACGCGCAAGGTCTGCTCGATGCCCATTCCGGGCGCCGGGCCTTCCTTGCTGGCCGCGCTCGAGGGAATGTATTGCTGGCCGGTCGCGGACGCGTAGCCGTTCTGCATCACGATCAAAACGCCGTCGCCTTTGTTGAAAAGATTGGACGCGACGCCGGTGATCAGTCCGTTATGCCAGAAGCCGCCGTCGCCCATGATCGCGATCGGGCGTTTCTCCATGTTGGGTGTGACCGCTGCGGCGCTGGCGAGCGACATGCCGTAGCCGAGGATGGAGTTGCCGAGCGAGAACGGTGCGAACGTCGCGAAGGAATGGCAGCCGATGTCGGCACTGATATGGGTCGGACCAAGCTCGCGCTGCATCAGCTTGATTGCGGAAAAGACGGGCCGCTCCGGACAGCCGGTGCAGAAGGCAGGCGGGCGAGGGGGCAGTGGACCGAGCGCAGCGGCAGCGATCGGCTTGTGCGCGATCTGCCCGCGCACGGTTTTAGCGATCGCATCGGCATCGATGCCTTTTGGCCTTGTCTCCTGCAGAAATGCCGCCAGCCCCTCGAGCAGGACGTCGGAGGCATATTCGCCGGCGTTCGGCAGCAACCCTTTGCCGAGCACGCGGGTATTGATGTCCGCCCGCCGCAGTTCGACGTTGACGGCCTGCTCGATGTAGTCGGGATAACCTTCCTCGACGACCAGCACGGCGCTCTTGCCCGCGCAGAATGCGCGCAGTTCTTCCGGCACCAGCGGATAGACGACATTGAGGACGAGCATCGGAACACGGGAGGTGCCAAACACATCGGCAAGCCCCATGCGCTCGAGGGCGCGCAACACGCTGTTGGTGAGCCCGCCCATGACGATGATGCCGACGTCGTTCAGGTCGCCGACGACCGTCTCGTTGAGACTATGCTCGCGGATGAAGTTGCGTGCCGCCGGCAACCGTTCTTCGACTTTCAGACGCTCCTGCGAGAAGGTCACCGGCGGATGTGAAAGCCGCCCATATTCGAAGCGCGGCGGCCCCGGTAATTTATCGAGGCCGGAGACGACACCCTTGCGGTTGTTTTTCGCCGCGAAGGCACCGGTCGCATGGCAGGCGCGGATGCGCAGCTCCAGCATCACAGGCGTGTGGCTCGCCTCGGACAGCTCGAAGCCTTTCTCGACGGTGCGAACGATCGATGGAAGGTCGGGCCGCGGATCGAGCAGCCACATCGAGGATTTCAGCGCATAGGCATAAGAGCGTTCCTGGATAACGCTGGCGCCCTCGCCGTAGTCCTCGCCGAGGATGATCATGGCGCCGCCGATGACGCCCGGCGAAGCGAGATTGGACAGCGCGTCGGCAGCCACGTTCGTGCCGACGATCGACTTCCATGTCACCGCACCACGCAGGGGGTAATTGATGGAAGCGCCCAGCATCGCCGCGGCCGACGCCTCGTTCGAGCAGGTTTCCAGATGCACGCCGAGTTCGGACATGATGTCTTCCGCATCGACGAGAACGTCGAGCAGATGCGAGACCGGCGCGCCCTGATAGCCGCCGACATAGGAGACGCCTGACTGCAGCAGCGCCTTGGTCACTGCGAGGATGCCTTCGCCGTGGAAGGTCTCCCCGTCACCGAGTTTGAGCTCCTGAACTTCCTTTTTGAACGAGCGTTCCATTCTCAGGCCAATGGTTTGGACCCCAACTATTATACCAGTTCGCGCCTACATGTGCGAGGGCAGCCAGGTCGCCAGGACCGGCAGCGCGATCAGCACGGCCAGCCGCAATATATCGGTTATTACAAAGGGCATGACGCCGTAGAAGATGGTGGACAGCTTGACGTCCTTGATGACGCTTTTGATCACGAAAACGTTCATGCCAACCGGTGGATGGATTAGGCCGAGTTCCACCGTCATCACGATGATGACCCCGAACCAGATCGGATCGAAGCCGAGCGTCTTGATCACCGGGAAAATGATCGGAATGGTCAGGATGATCATGGCCATGGCATCCATGATGCAGCCGAGCAACAAATACATCAGCATGATCAGGATCAGTACACCGTACGGCCCGAGGCCGAGTCCGGTGAGGAATTCGGTCACCTTCTGCGGCGTTTGCGTGATGGTCAGGAAATAGCCGAACAAGAGTGCACCGATGAGAATTGTGAAAACGGCGGCAGTGGTTCGCAGCGACTCGACGAGGCAGCGCCAAAAGTCCGGGCGCGACAGCTTGCGCCGCACGACTGCGATAATAAAAGCACCGGCGGCACCCATGCCGGCAGCTTCTGTAGCGGTGAACATCCCGACGTAAAGTCCGCCGATGATGAAGATGAACAGTAGTACGACCGCCCAGATTTCACGCAACGCCTGCAGGCGTTCGGTCCAGCTATGACGTGGCGTTTTGGGCAGAAACTGCGGTCGCACGAAAGCTATAAGATTGATCGTGGCAATATACATGGCGACGGCCACAAGGCCGGGAACGATCCCGGCAATAAACAGCTTGCCGATATCCTGCTCGGTAATCAGCCCATAGACCGCGAACACGGTGGACGGGGGAATCATGATGCCGAGCGAACCGCCCGCCGCGATCACGCCGGTGGCGAAGCTCTGCGGATAACCGTGCTGGCGCATTTCGGGATAGGCGACTTTCGAGAAAGTGGCCGCGGTCGCCACGGAGGAGCCGCAGATCGCCGCGAAGCCGCCGCAGGCCGCGATGGTGGCGATGCCGAGCCCGCCGCGTAGATGGCCGAGGAAGGTGTTGGAAGCGCGGAACAATTCGCGGCTCATGCCGGAGGCTGAAGCAAAGGCACCCATCAGCAGAAACAGAGGGATGACAGCGAATTCGGCTTCGGTCGCCGTGCGAATTGGCGATTGTGCGAGGAGCTTGAGCGCGGGAGTAATGTCTCCGATCAGGTAGCCGAAGCCGAGCACGCCGACGAGGCCCATGGCAATGCCGACAGGCACGCGCAGCATCATCAGGGCAAACAGCGCGATGAAACCTGTGACGGCAGCGGCATCGGTGCTCATTCGTGGCGCTACTCCACCGCCGTGCTTTCGTGGGAAGCGAGCTTGCCGGGCGATATTACAAGCCGGACCGTGCGCAGCACCAACAACAGCACGGCCGACGCAAGCCCGATCCAAGCGATGAAGAAATAAATCCAGACTGGCTGGCGCAGATCGAAAGTGCCGACGTTATCAGCGCGGGTATTGAGCACCTTTTCAGCGAACATCCAGGTAAAGGCGGCCATGGCGAGAAGCGTGACCAGCGCTGAGAATACGTCCATGGCGCGTCGCGCTAAAGGCGGCGACGCACTCCACAGAAGATCAACCGTGATGTGGTCGCCGCGATAGCTTGCGACCGCCATGCCCCAGAAGATAAGGATGCCGAGCAACAGCCGTGTGAAGTCGTAGCTGTCGGGAATGGACCAGGCGAAGAAATAGCGCAGCATGACGGACACGAACGTAAGGAAGGTGACGACGGCGAGAAATCCCGCAGCCGTCACCTCGATGAGGTCAATGAACCTGTCGACGGGACTGCGTCCCATCGTTGCACCCGTCAATAGGCCGCGCCGTCTTTCTTAAGCTGGGCCCTGAGCTCTTGCATTGCTTTGTCCGGATCAACGCCCGCCTTCTTCACGCCGTCCGCCCATTTGGCCTCGAGCGGTGCCGCCGCTTTTTTCCATTCTGTGAGCTGCGCCGGGCTGATGTCATAGACCTCGTGGCCGGCCTCGGCCTTGATCTTTGCGATGCCGGCATGCTCGAAATCAGCCCACGGGGTGGCAACTTTTGCTGCCCATTCTGCATTGCAATGGTTGTCGATAACCTTCTTCTGCGCAGCCGACATCTGCTCATACTTGGCCTTGTTGAACACGAAGGCGAAGGTGGTGACATAGAGCGGCACGTTCATGTGGTATTTGGTGACCTTGTCGATGCCGAACAGGGGCACCGAACCCCAGGGGAAGGTCACAGCATCGGCTACGCCGCGGGCAAGCACATCGCGCACTTCCGGTGCTGCCGCCTGGACATTGGTGCCGCCAAGCAGCGTGACGAATTCGGCGATCGTGCCCTGTGCCGGCCGGATCTTCATGCCCTTCATATCGCCCGGCACCATGACCTTCTTGTTGATCGAGTGGATCGCGCCGGGATCATGCACGAAGGCGAGACAGAACTTCACGTCCTTCATCTCCTTGGCCGCATAGTTGCGATACCAAGCATCGAGCGCGACCGAGCCGCCCTTCGCATTTGTCATCAGAAACGGTAACTCGCCGGCGGCGATCACTGGGAAGCGGCCTGGCTGATAGCCCGGATTGATGTAGGTGAGATCGGCGATGCCGTCGCGCGCCATGTCGTAATGGTCAAAAGCCTTGCCAAGCTGCTGCGCCGGATAAACCTTGTATTTGATGGTGCCGCCGGAATCTTTCTCGACCGAGGCGCCCCATTCTTCCAGCGCCTTCTGCAGCGGATGCGATGGCGGCACCCAATGCGACAACTTGAGTTCGAAAGTTTTGTCTTGTGCGAGCGCGCCGGTCGCGCCGCCGATCAGCAAAGCGGCAGCATAGACACATCCGGCGAAACGGAGTTTCATAGTTTCCTCCCTTGAGGGTTGGGTGTTGGTTTAGTCGCCAACTTTTTGCAATATTCAGCCGAATGACAGCGACGTTGTAAAGCGTATAGTTTGACGCCCAACTAAATGCTGGCCGTTGAAAGGATCGACGCAGTGCACGGAACGAACGGCTCGAGCCGTACAAACGGCACAGGGGGGCGCCGGCGCGCCAGGAACGGCGAAGCCATTGGCTTATCGGTCAATTTTGGTCCGCTCGCGCACTGGGTCGGCTTCAATCTGCGCATGGCGCAGGAAGCCGCCTTTCAGGCGTTCTCCCACCTTTCGCAGGAGATCGGCGAAAGTCCGGGCCGGTTCGCCACTCTGACACTGATCGCGCGCAATCCCGGCATCAGCCAAACGGAGCTGTCGCTCGCCAATGGCCGTGACAAATCCAGCCTTACGCCCGTGGTCGAGGACCTGGTGAAGCGCGGGCTGGTCGAGCGCAAGCGCATGGACAATGATCGGCGTACCTATCGGCTGAATCTGACGCCCTCCGGAAAAAAGGTTCTCACCATGCTGACGCGTTGTGCACGGCGGCACGAGCGCAACCTCGACCGGGTTATCGGTGAACGGGATCGCAAGCGGTTTATCCAGATTTTGAAAAAAATTGCGGCTGAGCTCGGCTAGGTTGTGCCGGAAATCATCCCTGGAACTTGTCCAGTACGGCGGCCGGGACCGGATGCGACTTGAGCCGGCCATTCCCCTCGCGGATTACCCATACACGCTTTTCCAAGCACTCGACGCAGGTTTCGCCGTTCAGGCTCAACTGGTGCTCCACGTCGAAGCTGGAATGGCCAAATGAAATAGTGCTCTTGACCGTCACGTCATCGCCGAAGCGTGTCGGCCTCAGGAATCGCGCTCGTGTGCGAACGAGCGGAAAGCCGCCAAATTCGAGATCCTTGAGCATGTCGAATTTGGTCATTCCAAGTCTGCGCTCGAACAGCAGCGCGGTCGAGGCATCGAAGATCTCGAAGTAGCGCGGATAGAAGATGATTCCGGCGGGATCGCAGTCGCTCCATTCGATCCGCACCGTGCGGGTATTGCTGGATGCCGTCACCGTGACCTCAACGTGGCGCCATGCGCAGTGCGCCGTCGAGGCGGATCACCTCGCCGTTAAGATAGGCGTTATGGATGCAGTGGAGCACGAGTGCCGCGAACTCGCGGGGTTCACCCAAACG
>JBKPRE010000176.1:0-6287 GCA_046734435.1 Pseudomonadota bacterium
CAGATCTCTCGCAGTTCTCTCAGGCCTACCTGAACAAGATTGCCAAGCGGCTCAATCAACGCCCGCGGGAGACCTTGGGATTCGAAACTCCCGCCGATAGACTACGAGCGGTGTTGCAGTGACCGGTTGAAACCACCGTCAAAAGCGGACATTAGTGTCATCAAAGTCATGTCCGAAATCCGAAGGCTCCCCCTGTTACGCGGTCCGTGGGCGGAACGTTTTGGTCTTCGACAACTATGTCGCATTCCAAGTATTGTTAGACTCATGCCATTCAGCCCTTTGGTTGGTTTGCCGATGTCTACCGTGCGTTTCGAGAGATATTTTGGTTGCCCATGCTGACCGCTAAACGACTTCGCAAAGTCCTGAGTTACGCCCCTACAACTGGGATATTTCGGTGGAAGGTGAGCCCTAGCAGTCGCGCAAGCCGACATAGACGAGTGCGCTGCACTCATCTAAAGTCCGGATTTGGGCATGTTTTACTTCCGTGCTGGACCGTTGGAGTAAAGGAACGTAACTCGCAGCACCGAGTTGGTGAACTAGTCAGCGCTGTCAGTCCCCGTGTCCCCAATGCTCGCGGCGCTCATTTGGTGGGGGCTGCTGTGGTCCCGAAGTGGCCCCTCATTTGGATTTTCCAAAAGGGTGCATGGGGGGATTACCTATCAAAAAATCGAGCGATGCGGCATCGCTTTAATGAGCGGCATGCCTCATTTTCAACATTGACGTACATATTTCCTCGACATTGCGCGCAATTGGGCGCATGGTAATCGGAGCCTTCAAGGCGCACCGTCCTAAGCAAAAAGCTGCCGCTATCTACCGCCTCGCCAAAATTGGACCGAGCGGCGTCGTCCTATTTTAGGGGACCTAAATGTTAGCCTGGTTTGTTCCGCCTGTGGTCGTGCCGGCTCTACTTGTGATTGCTATTGCCATTACGGTTTTGTTGCGATGAGAACCGTTGACAATGACGGTCTGTTGCGGGGCCCCGCCGATCCAAAATGCATCGACATTCGCTCGCTTGATCGAAATGCGGCATTGGGCGCGGGAACTAGGCCAGTCCGCGGCCAAGCTCAACGAAGCGGTAAGAGCGGTCGGACCGTTGGTATCCAACGTTCGGGACTATTTGCGAAAGCACTCACTTTACGGAATACCGCGATGACGCGCACCAAGCGCAGCACGCTAACATTCAGGAACATTCAGGCCCGCCTTCACGTTGGAAAGTGTAGACCGTTTGTTTCGGCCGGTGCTTATGAACTGGTGACGGATGAAGAACTGATCGAGGAATTTTCGTTCCTTCGCCATCGGCACATAGGTGTACATGAGGACTAAATTGAAAATCGCTCAGATCGCGCCTTTGATGGAAAGTGTTCCCCCACGGTTATATGGGGGTACTGAGCGGATCGTCTCATATCTGACCGAAGAGCTGGTTGGCCTAGGGCATGAGGTCACGCTGTTCGCAAGCGGCGATTCGATCACCGCAGCCAATCTTGTTCCCTGCGTGCCCAAGGCGCTCCGCCTCGACCCGAGAGTCCGCGACCCTATTCCCTACTACATGTTGATGCTGGATCGCGTCCGTAAACGGGCCGACGACTTCGACGTCCTGCACTTCCATATCGATCAATTCCATTTTCCGCTTTTTCGATCAATCGCACCACGCACCGTTACCACGCTTCACGGTCGCCAGGATCTCCCCGATCTGATCCCACTCTATCTGGGCTTCGGCGACATGCCGCTGGTTTCGATCTCAGACGCGCAGCGCCGACCGATACCGAACGCGAACTTCGCGGGCACGGTCTACCACGGCCTCCCTTCGCGCCTGCACCACGGCAGCTCGGAGACGCGCCGCAAGTACCTCGCCTTTCTCGGCCGAATCTCTCCGGAAAAACGTCCCGATCGCGCCATCTCAATTGCGCGGGCACTGGGAATTCCGCTCAAGATCGCCGCCAAGGTCGATCGCGTTGATGAGGTTTATTTCAGGACGCAGATCGAACCACTGTTCGAAGGGGGCGGTGTTGAATTTATTGGCGAGATCAACGATCGCGAGAAGACGCAATTCCTCGGCGACGCCCTGGCGTTGCTGTTTCCAATTGATTGGCCTGAGCCGTTCGGGCTTTCGATGATCGAGGCCATGGCTTGCGGAACGCCTGTCCTGGCTTTTCGCTGCGGCTCAGTTCAGGAGATTGTGGAGAATGGGGTTACAGGCGCCATCGTCGAAACCATGGAAGAGGCGATCGCCGCGCTGCCGCGCGTCATTGCGCTCGATCGAAAAAAGGTGCGTCAACGTTTCGAACAGCACTTTTCCGCCACACGAATGGCGAAAGACTATGTTGGTATATATCAATCGCTGGTGAAGATACCCTCCGCGCTCGAGCTTGCGCAGAACGGCAAAGATCTGAACATTCTGAGGCCTCTTGTTGCTTAGCCACAGCTCGATCGCAAGGCCGATCGAGGAGGTTCCCGAAACACCTTTCTACATTCCGGGTACAGGATCCTCCACGCGGCCGCGCCGCACGCTCAAGCAGGGCGATTGCTTTGCCGTGTTCGACAGTCATGCGGACATCGGAGCGGCGCCCGGCGGCCCTGATGGCATTTTCTATCGCGATACACGCCACCTCTCGCACCTGGAACTGCTGATAAGCGGCAGACAGGCTCTCCTGCTGGGTTCCGTTGTGCGCGACGACAACTCCTTCCTCACCGTCGACCTAACCAATCCCGACATTTATTTGGATCAGAAACTCGTGCAGGCGAAGGATGTGCTGCACGTCGTACGCACGCTTTTCGTCTTGAACGGCACAGTCTATCAACGTTTGCGCTTACAGAATCACGGCGACCGTGCTTTCGACGTCCAGCTTTCCTTCGCCTTCGCTAGCGACTTCGCCGACCTGTTCGAGGTGCGTGGACTACGCCGTCAGCGTCGCGGAACCTCGATCGCGGAGGTCGGCGATGGCAACGTCGTACTGAACTATCGGGGCCTAGACGGCAATCGGCGTCGCACGACCGTTTTGTTCGAACCAGTGCCGGAGCGGTTATCCGAGAGGCTCGCAAGTTACGCGTTCGTCCTGCAGCCCAACGAATCGCGAGCCATATACGTCACGGTAAACTGCGATCACGGCACCGAGAAACACATCGCGATTCCGTTCCGGAAGGGGCTAAGGGAGGCCTTTCACCAACGCCAGACTGCCAGCCGCGGTATGGCGACGGTCACCAGTTCGAACCATATCTTCAATGAGATGATCTGTCGGTCGATGGCCGACCTTGCGATGCTGACGACCAATACGTCGCAAGGCCCCTATCCTTATGCGGGCATTCCCTGGTTCTCGACTACGTTCGGTCGTGACGGCATCATCACTGCTCTGCAGATGCTATGGTGCGATTCTCGAATCGCTAAAGGCGTTTTGCGGCGGCTCGCCGCCTTTCAGAGCACCACATTCGATCAGCATGCCGACGCCGAGCCTGGAAAAATCCTACACGAGATGCGCGGCGGCGAAATGGCAGCGCTAGGCGAGATCCCGTTTGGCCTTTACTACGGCAGCGTGGACGCGACACCACTGTTTGTCATGTTGGCTGGACTTTATGTCGAGCACACTGGTGACGTCGAAACGCTGGGCGAGCTCTGGCCCAACGTCGAAGCAGCGCTAGGCTGGATCGATGGGCCGGGTGATCCTGACCGCGACGGTTTTGTTGAATATCTGCGAGCCGACGAAAGGGGCCTTGTCAATCAGGGCTGGAAGGATTCGCAGGATGCCATCTTCCATGCCGATGGTTCACTCGCGCAGGGGCCAATCGCACTCTGCGAGGTGCAGGGCTACGTCTACGCGGCAAAGAGACTGGCCGCACGGGGTGCGCACCGGCTTGGCAAGCACGCATTGGGCGATGGGCTTGAGGCCCAGGCCAAGACCCTCGCCGAACGATTTGAGTCCGCGTTCTGGTGCGAGGATATTGGCACCTATGCGCTCGCGCTCGATGGACAGAAGCGACCGTGCCGTGTGCGAACATCGAATGCTGGACAGGTGCTATTCAGCGGGATCGCCGCGCCAGAGCGTGCTGAAATGGTCACGCGCGATCTGATGCGGCCGTCGTTTTTTTCGGGATGGGGAATCCGCACGGTGGCCCGCGAGGAGCGCCGTTACAATCCGATGTCGTATCACAATGGCTCGGTCTGGCCGCACGACAATTCACTGATCGCAGCCGGCTTTGCACGCTACGGACACAAAAGCGCGGTGGATCGCGTGTTCAAGGGCCTGTTTGCAGCAGCAAGCTACATGGAGTTGCGACGCCTGCCTGAACTCTATTGCGGCTTCCAGCGCGGACGCGAACGCGGCCCGACGCTCTATCCGGTCGCGTGCTCGCCTCAGGCCTGGGCCGCCGGGACACCCCTGCTGCTTCTGCAGGCTTGTCTCGGTCTCGAATTCAACCCGGGCCGCAATGAAATCCTGTTGCACAAGCCACAACTACCATCATTCCTCGATGAGGTGACCTTGCGTAATCTGCGTCTTGGCCAATCGGCCGTGGATTTGAGGTTGCGCCGGCATGGGACTGACGCGTCGCTCGAGGTGGTGCACAACGAAGGAGAGATCAGAGTGGCCGCAGTCTATTCGTGACACGGGGATTGCTGCGCCGCTGGTAGGAACGATAGAACTAGACGAAGCTCAGCAGAACCATGGCGTCGCAGCGCAGCCTTCGCGGTCTCGATTGGTTTGCGTTTTTCGTCGCCGATATCCAGACGGGGTGGGGGCCGTTCGTTGCCACCTATCTGACATCGGTGGCGTGGACGCAGTTCGAGATCGGTCTCATTCTGACGATCGGAACAGTCACAGGTCTGGCATTGCAAATCCCCGCCGGCGCGCTGGTGGATCGCGTGCCTGCCAAAAGCGTGCTCGCCGCTCTTGCGGTGGCGTCGATTAGCGCCAGCGCCCTCCTGCTTGCATTGTGGCCAATCTTCACCGTGGTGGTCGCTGCTAAAGTGCTGCACGCGATCGCAAGTTCATTGCTCGGGCCTACTCTTGTCGCGATGAGCCTTGGCCTCGTCGGTCATGCCTTGTTTAGCATTAGGCTCGGCCGGAACGTCCGCTTCCTGTCATTGGGAAATGCGATCGCGGCAGCGGTAGCAGGAGGCATCGCCTACTATTATTCAAATCAGGCAATCTTTTTTCTCACGGCCGCGCTCGGCATTCCGACACTCATCGCATTGGCGCAGATCAGCTCATCTGAAATTGATCCAGAACTTGCCCGTGGAGGAATCTCAAAGACTGAAGTCGGCACTTGGTTCGATGGAATCTCCGGCCTTGTTCACAATGGCGCGCTCATTTGTTTTGCTGTCATGATCGTACTGTTTCAGGTCGCTAACGCTGCGATGCTGCCAATCCTGGCCGGGATATTGGCAAAGCGGGACCCGGAAACGGCGGCCTTGGTGCTATCAATATGTATTCTCGTGCCGCAATTCGTTGTCGTAGCCATCGCACCGCGGATCGGAGTGAAGGCGCAGAGCTGGGGCCGTCGCCCGCTTCTGCTGCTTACCTTCGTCGCGCTGTCAGCCCGCGGCGCAATATTCGCGGTAACGAGCGACCCTTATTTACTCGTTGCGGCACAACTGCTTGATGGCATATCCGCTGCATCACTTGGCGTGCTGGTTCCACTTATCATCGCGGATGCAACGCGCGGGAGCGGACATTTTAATTTTGCTCAAGGACTGGTTGGCACAGCCGTTGGCATCGGTGCTTCGTTCAGCACGACTCTTGCCGGATTTGTCGCCGATACGTCCGGCGCCCCGATTACTTTTTTGCTACTTGCATGCGTTGGCGTAATGGGACTGGTATTCGTATTAGCTGTCGTGCCGAAACACGAGGTGCGTCATCTTGAGCCATCAGCACTCGGATCTGATGCTTGATGGCTATCGTCGCAGGAAGCTTGATTTTTCGTCCAAACCGGTGCGTGCGGATTGGGCACTCCTGTGGTCCAATATTTTATATATGCATGACTAGAAGAAAATCACAGGCCGACGATTTGAGTGATCCGTCGGAACGCTTTAATTGGACGGTCGATTGCGGCAAACGAACATCAGCAGATTTAAATTGCTGCTGACCAGCGAAACCGAGTGGGCAATGGAAATACGCGAAACAAGTGCTCAAGCTTGAGAAGAAGTAGGACTCGCCGCGCGTTTTCTATTTTGATTTTGGTGTCAATTCGTCAAGCCGATCGGTTAGCCCCTTAAGATCTTGGACACATCGCTCAATATGCGCCCTCAGCGCAGTGCGCTCGTCGTGGCTAAGTGATAAGTGCGTGAGATCAGCCCA
>JBKPRE010000177.1:0-4826 GCA_046734435.1 Pseudomonadota bacterium
CTTTCCCCGATTGTGAATGTCCAGCCGAGCCGCCGTGCGTGGGGCCGGCGGCGGAGCAGAGGGGAGAGGAGTTTTCCCGATGGCGCAAACGGGTGTCGTGAAATTTTTCAACGGCGAGCGGGGGTACGGCTTCATCAAGCCGGATGATGGCGGGCGCGACGTGTTCGTTCATATCACGGCGGTAGAACAGGCGGGATTGAAGGGTCTGAACGAAGGGCAGCGCATCAGCTTCGATGTCGAACCGGACAAGAAAGGCAAAGGACCGAAAGCAGTGAACCTGGTCGTCACCGGCTGAACAAACCGCACACGCTCCGAAAAAAGCCCCGGTCGATCGACCGGGGCTTTGCATTTCATCGTGAATCAGAATCGATAGTTCAAGCCGGCGCGAACGATGTTCGTCTTGAACTTCGCATCGGAGCCGAGGATGGAATCGGGATGCCCGAGATCGACGTAAAGGTACTCGACCTTTGCCGTCCAGGGTCCGGCGATCGCCGCTTCAACGCCGCCGCCGGCCGTCCAGCCAATTTTCGTGTCACTCGTGTTGCCGAAGCCGGGGATGTTTGTCTTGATGCCACCGAATGCGGCGCCGCCCGTCACGTAGGGCATGATCCGATCGAACGCGTAACCGAGTCGGCCGCGCGCGGTGCCGAGCCAGTTGTTACGGATCTCGCAGATGGTCACGCCGCCGCCGCAGAGTGCGCTGCCGGTGATGTGAGCATAATCGATGTCGCCCTCAAGCCCGAAGACAACCGGTCCGGTCTGCCAGTTGTAACCAATCGTGCCGCCGGCGAGCCAACCCGACGTGTCGAACGAACCCGACTCAAACGGCGCCGAAAACTCGGAGCGGCCCCATGCGCCGCCGCCATTGATGCCGAGGTAGAAGCCGGTCCAGCTGTAAATCGGCGGAGGCATGTATGCCGGCGCCTTGGCCGGCATTTGCCGGCGCTGGATATCCGCGGCCATTGCGGAAATTGTTCCGAGCGCGATCACCGCCACGCCCGCGAGCAGGAGCTTCTTCATGACGCACCTCACTTGCCAATTGTGCGGACGGACGTGACGACGCCGTCCCCCGATCGGGCATTCAACGCGGTAGGAGTACGGAGGTTCCTCGGTAGTTGCTCAAGCGCGAGAAGTTCCAACAAAAAAGCCCCGACATTTGCCGGGCCTTTTTCACGCGTTTCAGTCCCGCGGCGATCCTCGATGTTTGTCGGCGTGATTGCGCACACCGTGAATGAAGACTAACGAAGACTTAAGTCGTACACGGTTCCTGAAACTCTCTGCTCGCGCGTACAAAACTTGACGTGCAAAATAAAACCTCGGGCGCTTGGCCCGAGGTTTTCGCGCTTAAAAAGTTTTGCGCGTGTCAGAAGTGATAGTTCACGCCGAGGCGCACGAAGTTCGAGTGCAGGCCGTTGTCGACGCCAGTGATCGAGTAGGTGCGGCTGGCAAGATCCATATAGAGATACTCGAGCTTCGCGGACCAGTTCTGGGTGAAGCCATACTCGATGCCCGCGCCAGCGGTCCAACCGACCAGAGTCTTATCCTCTTCCAGACCGAAGAACTCGCCCTTGAGTTCACCGTAGGCGAGGCCACCTGTTCCGTACAGCATCACGTTATTGATGGCGTAGCCGATGCGGGCGCGTAGTGTGCCGAACCAGGGATTCGAAAACTTGTACGGAGCGAACGTATCGTCGGCGGCGCTAGCCTGAATGTCCGTTTCGAGACCGAACACAAATTGGCCCAGCTGCCAATTATAGCCGAGTTGACCACCACCAGCGATGCCGCTCGGCTCGGTGACGTTATTTGTAACTTTAGCCCACTGGTAGCCGAGGTTCAGACCCGCGTATGGGCCGGTCCAATTATAGATGGCCGGGGGCGGCGGATAATACGGCGCGGGGCCACGCGGAAGATCCGCGGCAGCGGCGCTGCCCCCCGCCATCGTCGCGATCGCCATCGCAATGATCGTCTTCTTCATCTTACCCTCCACTCAACTCCGCTCTTCGCGCACCCCAAATGCGCAAAAGGGCGACCGTCCCGCTGTCGTGAGGGATTTATCGGGCCTTTTGGGTTAAACGGTTGTGAATACGAGAATACTCGCGGACGGCATCCCTAAAGAATCCTTAGCTTTATGTTTTTTGGTATGACTTTCTTTACCATGCAGGGTCCGCGCCGATCCGTTGGCGGCGGACAGCACGCGCAGAGCGCGTAATCAGTGGCACAACGCGCGACCGCCGGGAGATGTTAGGCAGGCTGCTATGGCTGACAATCCAAAGGGCGCCGCTAGGACGGCGCTGGTCACCGGCGCTGGTCGCCGCATTGGGGCGGCGATCGCGCTTGCCTTGGCGCGTGCGGGTTATGCGGTGGTCCTGCATGCCAACAATTCACGCGATGACGCGGAGAGGCTTGCTTCCGCGATCATGGGAGCGGGAGGCCAAGCCCACGTGGTCCTTGCCGACCTTGCCGATCGCGAGGCCGTCCGCGGCCTTGTACCGGCCGCCGCCGCATTCGGGCGGCTCACGCTTCTGGTCAACAATGCGGGTGAATTCGAGCCGGACGATATCGAGACATTGTCGCATGCGCGCTTCCAGCGCGCGATCGCCGTAAATCTCGAAGCGCCGCTTTTCCTCTCGCAGGCCTTCGCGGCGCAAGCACCCGAAGGCCTTGACGCATCAATCGTCAATATCGTCGACCAGCGCGTGCTCAGACCCAACCCGCGCTTTTTCTCGTACACGTTGAGCAAGAGCGCGCTCTTTACCGCAACAACCACGCTGGCGCAGGCGTTGGCGCCGAGGATCAGGGTCAATGGAGTAGCCCCGGGGCCGACGCTTCCAAGCCCGCGCCAGACCGATGCCCAGTTTGCGGCGCAGGCAGACAGCATGCCGCTCAAGCGCGGCCCGCAGCCGGACGATATCGCCGCTGCGGTCCTCTATCTTGCACAGGCCACGACTGTGACCGGCGTGACAATCCCCGTCGACGGCGGACAGCACCTGGCCTGGCGGACCGCCGACAGCGAGGCCGTAGAATAGCTGTGGCGCGCAATTTTCAGTTTGGCCATGCGTAAAGGCATGCCGCGCATTATCTTCTCAAGCATGAACGGCACCAATAAAGACATCGATCCGGCGAGCGAGTTGCGCGAGGAGGACGAAGATTCTTCGTTGCCAGAGCTCGAGATGGAGAGTGCGACGGCCGGTACATTGGCTGCCGGCCGTGCCGCGATCGCACGGTTTGCGAAGCTTGCCCCGTCTGCCTCCGGCGTCTATCGCATGATCGATGCGCAGGGCGACGTGCTCTATGTCGGCAAGGCCAAGAACATCCGAAAAAGGGTGATTGCCTACGCGCGCCCGACCGGACACGACAGCCGAATTTCCCGGATGATTGCAGCGACGGTAAGTCTGGAGTTCGTCTCCACCAAGACCGAGACCGAAGCGCTGCTGCTGGAAGCAAACCTGATCAAGCGGCTGCGGCCGCGTTTCAACGTGCTCCTGCGCGACGACAAGTCGTTTCCCTATATCCTGATCACGTCGGATCACTGGGCGCCACAGATCCTGAAGCATCGCGGCGCGCGTACGCGGCCCGGACACTATTATGGACCGTTCGCATCCGCCGGTGCGGTCAACCGCACCATCAACGCGCTTGAGCGCGCCTTTCTGTTGCGGTCCTGCTCGGATTCATATTTCGAGGCTCGGACGAGACCGTGCCTCCTCTTTCAGATCAAGCGATGCTCGGCGCCATGCACGCGCGAAATCGATTTCGCCGGATATTCCGAGCTGGTGAAGGAGGCGAACGAATTTCTGTCCGGCCGCAGCCAGTCAGTGCAAAAAGAGATGGCGCACGAGATGGACAAGGCCTCCGTGGCTCTCGATTACGAAAGGGCAGCAATCTACCGGGACCGTCTGTCGGCGCTCTCGGCGATCCAATCGCATCAAGGGATCAATCCGCGCAGCACCGACGAGGCGGATGTTTTCGCCGTTCATCAGGCGGGCGGTTACTCCTGCGTTGAAGTGTTCTTTTTCCGCACGGGACAAAACTGGGGGAACCGCGCCTATTTCCCGAAGGCCGACCGCAGCATTGGTCCGGTGGAAGTGCTCAGTGCATTTCTTGCGCAATTCTACGACGACAAGCCACCGCCACGTCTCATTCTTGTTTCGCACGATTTTGATGAGCGAGCACTGCTTGCCGAAGCGCTGACCGTCAAATCAGGGCGCAAAGTCGAGGTGAGCGCGCCGCAACGTGGTGAACGCAAGGAACTCGTGCAGCACGCCTTGGCCAATGCGCGTGAAGCGCTCGCGCGCAAGCTTGCAGACACATCATCGCAGCAAAAGCTGCTGGGCGCCTTGAAAGAAACGTTCTCGCTGCCGCGCACTCCGGGCCGGATTGAAGTCTATGATAACAGCCACATCGGCGGGACCAACGCAGTGGGGGCGATGGTCGTCGCCGGACCTGAAGGCTTTCGCAAAAATCAGTATCGCAAGTTCAATATTCGGTCATCCGGTCTTACGCCCGGGGACGACTACGGGATGATGCGCGAAGTTCTTGAGCGTCGATTCAAACGGCTGCTCGAAGAAAACCCTCGCACTGTGGCGAACAATGTGCGCGACCTCATTGTCGGCGGAGCCGAAGACCAGCCTTGGCCCGATTTGTTGCTCATTGATGGCGGGCAGGGGCAGCTCAACGCCGCGCAGGACACATTGACCGCGCTGGGCATCGTCGACGTTCCGGTCGTGGCGATTGCAAAAGGCCTTGATCGGGATGCGGGTCGCGAGACCTTTTTCATGGCAGGCCGCGCACCCTTCAAGCTGCCCCCACGCGACCCTTTGCTTTATTTC
>JBKPRE010000178.1:0-5631 GCA_046734435.1 Pseudomonadota bacterium
GAATAAATGAAATTGGAAATCGAATGGAAGCGACCGATGAGCCGCGGAATGTCGGCTTTGCCGACCATCATGCCGCCGAAAACCATGAACTCCGGCACCGGCGGGCGAATGCGGGCGAAGTCCGCGCCGAGCAAACGTCCGTCAAACGGCGCGGACACGATGGCACGGCCCGAAATCGCCGCGCCGGGCATGTTGCTGCGATAGTCCGGATGCTTGCCGCAAGGCAGAAATTGCACGTCAGTGCGGGCGCTCAAATAGTCGATCGCCTTTGGTCCACTCACAAGAAATGCGGTCCGGAGTTCGCGATTGGCAGTCTGCCCGATCAGCGCATCCAGGTAGCGGGCCGCCTGTTCGGCGGTGTCGTCGAGGCCGGCCGCGCGACTCTGGCTGTTTCCGGGAATCCAAAGCGTGCCGGCCGAGGTCGATCCCGTGCCGCCGACTTGCTCGGACTTCTCGCACAGGAGCACGTTGAGCCCCTCGAGCGAGGCGACCAGCGCTGCTGTCATGCCGGCCGGACCCGCGCCCGCAATCAGCAGATCGACCTCGGAAGGGACATCGATGTCTGCACTCATTAGTCTCACCGCAGTTCGGGAGTTTGCTTGAAATATTTCGCGTGCTCGATCAGCGCGTACCTGTCCGTCATTCCCGCGATATAGTCGGCAATGCGGCGGGCATTTTCGGAAAGATTTGTCCCCGTTCCCTCGCGCCACTCCTCCGGCAAATCCGCGGGCGTCGCGCTGTAGTGCCCGAACAAATCGCGCACGACGCCTTCGGCATCATCCATCACCCGCATCACGCGATCGTGGCGATACATGCGCGGATAGAGAAAGCCCTTGATGTCGCGATCGGCCTTGTCCATGGCAGGCGAAAAGCCGACGATCGGCCGCGGCGCCTCGCGTACATCGGCCGCCGAGCGCGGCCTGAGCATTGCGGCGCGCCGGCCGCTCTCCGCGATCACATCTTCGATCATTCGTGTAATGATGTGGCGCACGAGCTCATGCGCGCGCCGCGCGGATTCGAGGCTACGATGCTCACGATCGATGTCGGCCAGAATGCCGCCGACCAATGGGACGGCCGCAATATCTTCGAGCGTGAAAAGATCCGCGCGTAGGCCGTCGTCAATATCATGCGCGTCGTACGCGATATCGTCCGACAAAGCAGCAACCTGGGCTTCCGCGCTCGCGTAGCTCCACAATTCGAGATTCTGGATCTTCGAATAGGCAACGATCGCCGCGGGCACGCCATGTCTGGCATAACGTCCGACCGGCACGCCTTCGCGATTGGTGAGTGGGCCGTTGTGCTTGACCAGGCCTTCAAGCGTTTCCCAACTCAGGTTGAGGCCGTCGAATGCCGCATAGCGACGCTCGAGTTCGGTCACGATGCGTAGCGCCTGCGCGTTATGGTCGAAGCCGCCGCTCGCTGAAAGACACTCGTCGAGGGCACGCTCGCCCGCATGACCGAATGGCGGATGACCGAGATCGTGTGCGAGCGCCAGGGCTTCCGCCAGGTCCTCATCGAGGCCAAGCGCGCGCGCAAGCGAGCGGGCAATCTGGACGACTTCCAAAGTATGCGTCAGCCGCGTCCGGAAATGATCGCCTTCGTGATAGACGAAGACCTGCGTCTTGTGGGCAAGCCGCCTGAAGGCCGCAGAATGGATAATCCGGTCACAATCCCGCCGGAAGGCGTTGCGCGTCGGACTGCTTGTCTCGGAATATCGTCGACCCCGGCTCTGCGCGGGATCGGCAGCATAAACCGCCCTTTCACGCCCGATTTCGACCGCCATCACATTTTTTGTCGTTGGCGCATGATCTTATCGGAAAACCGGTGCCCACTTTTCGGGATCATGCGCTGATTGACCTCACTGGCCGGCGCACTTAACTATCCGTTGGGTCATCTGCCAATAGGATCGGCCCGAAAAGGCGCAAGGATGAGCACAGGCATTACGGTCAGCGAACGGGCGGCAAAACGGATCGGCGAAATCCTCAAGGGCGAGCCGGCCGGAACGATGCTGCGCGTCAGCGTCGAAGGCGGCGGCTGCTCGGGCTTTCAGTACAAGTTCGACATGGAGCGCGCTAAGGCGGCCGACGATCTCGTCATCAGCCGCGACAACGCCGTGGTGCTGATCGATCCGGTGTCGGTGAACTACATGGCCGGCTCGGAGATCGACTTCGTCGACGACCTGATCGGCGCCGCGTTCAAGGTAAAAAATCCGCAGGCGAAAGCCTCCTGCGGCTGCGGCACCAGCTTCGCGCTGTAGCGCTTATTCCGCCGCGACCGCGGGCGGAGCTTCCTCGACTTCCGTCAATTGCGGCTCGAGACGGCGCTTGAGCAGCCGGTCGAAGCGATCGAGGTACAGATAAATCACCGGCGTGATGTAGAGCGTGAGCAGCTGCGACAGCACCAGGCCGCCGACGACTGCGACGCCGAGCGGCTGACGCAATTCAGCACCAGCGCCGGTCCCGAGCGCGATCGGAATTGTGCCGAAGATCGCCGCGAAAGTCGTCATCATGATCGGGCGGAAACGCAGCGTCGCCGCCTCACGGATCGCGGATTCAGCCGAAAGCCCGACGCGCCGCCGCTCGATCGCAAAGTCGATCATCATGATCGCGTTCTTTTTCACGATGCCTACCAGCATGACGATGCCGATCATCGCGATCACGGACAGATCCATTCGGAACAACATCAGCGTCAGGATCGCGCCGATACCTGCCGAAGGAAGACCGGAAATGATCGTGATCGGATGGATAAAGCTTTCGTAGAGAATACCGAGCACGACATAGGCCGCGAAAATGGCGGCAAGGATCAGGATGCCCTGCCCGCGCAAGGACTCCTGGAAGACCTGCGCCGTGCCCTGGAAGCCGGTCGTGATCGTCGCCGGCAGGCGCTCGTCACGTTCGAGCTTGGTGATGGCATCGACGGCCTGACCGAGCGAAAATCCAGGCGCCAGGTTGAACGAGATGGTCACCGCCGGCTGCTGACCCTGATGGTTGACCTGCAGCGGACCGACCGTGCGCACGAAATGTGTCACAGCGGAAAGCGGCACCGTCGTGCCGTTCGTTGTCTTCAGGAAGATCCGGTTGAGGTCGTCGGGGCTCTGCTGGAATTCGGGCTTGGTCTCGAGGATGACCTGATAGTCGTTCGCCGGCGTATAGATGGTCGCCACCTGACGAGATCCGAAGGCGTTGTAGAGCTCCTGACGAACCTGATCGACCGAGACGCCGTAGACGGCCGATTTCTCGCGATCGACCTCGACCGTTACCTGCGGGTTCTTCACGTAGAGGTCGGTCGTGACGTCGAGCAGCCCCGGAATTTGCGCGATCTTGTCGCGCAGCTGCGGCGTGATGCGATAGAGATCTTGGGTGTCGTTTGACTGCAGCGTGTATTGATACTGGCTCTTGTTGAGCCGCCCGCCCAGATTGATGTTCTGGATCGGCTGGAAGAAGATCTGGATGCCCGGAACGACATTGACGTTCTGGCGCAGCCGGGCGTTGATCTGCTGCATGCTGTCGCGCTCGTCACGCGGCTTCAGCGCAACCAACATCCGCCCGCTGTTTCCGAGCGTGTTGGGGCCGCCCGACCCGACGGTCGAATTGACATAAGCAACGCCTTTGTCGGCGCGCACGAGCTCGGCGAGCTTGCGCTGGTGCTCCACCATCGCCGGAAATGCGATGTCGGTGTTCGCTTCAGTTATGCCGATCATGTAGCCGGTGTCTTCGGTCGGGAAGAAGCCCTTCGGCACGACAATGTAAAGCCAGACGGTCCCCGCAATCGTCGCCAGCGTGACCCAGAGCATGACCTGCTTCGCCTTCAGCACGCGGTCGAGGCTCCACTCATAGGCCTTGAGTCCGGAGGCGAACATCGCCTCGAACCAGCGCAACACGAAGTTCTGCCTTTCGTGCGGGTCATGGCTCTTGAGCACGCGCGCGCACAGCATCGGCGTCAGCGTCAGCGACACAAATCCCGAAACAATGATCGCAACCGAGATCGACACCGCGAATTCGCGGAAGACGCGGCCGACCATGCCGCCCATCAGGAGGACCGGGATAAACACCGCGATCAGCGAAAACGTGATCGAAATGATTGTGAAGCCGATTTCGCGCGAGCCCTTCAGCGCCGCCTCGAACGGGCGCATTCCGCCTTCGATGTGGCGCACGATGTTTTCCAGCATGACGATCGCGTCGTCGACCACGAAGCCGACGGACAGGGTCAGTGCCAGCAGCGTCATGTTGTTGATGGAAAAACCGAAGGCGTACATCGCAGCGCAGGTCCCGATCAGCGAGACCGGTACCGCCAAAGCAGGAATGACCGTCGCCGAAACTTTGCGCAGGAACAGGAAGATGACCATGATCACCAGCGCGATCGCGATCGCCAGCGTCTCCTGCACGTTCCAGACCGCCGCGCGGATTGAAATCGAGCGGTCGAACAGCGGCTGCATCTGGATTGCCGGCGGCACCTGCGCCCGCATTTGGGGAAGCTTGGCGCGCACGAGATCCACGACTTCGACGGTATTCGCATCGGGTTGGCGCTGGATCGCGAGCACGATGGCGCGTGAGTCGTTGAACCAGGTGGCGATCTTGTCGTTCTCGACGCTGTCTATAACGCTCGCCACCTCGTTGAGCTTGATCGGAGCACCATTGCGATAGGCAACGACGACATCGCGGTAGTCGGCCGCGTGAAGCATCGCGCCGGTCGCAAGCAGAGTAACCGCCTGCTCCTTGCCCTGCAGGGTGCCGACGGGCGCGGAAGAATTGGCTTTGGTGACGACGCTACGGATATCGTCCAGTGAGATGTTACGCGCCGCCGCGGCGACCGGATCGACCTGCACGCGCACTGCAAATTTCTGCGCGCCGTAGACCAGCACCTGCGCAACACCGGGCAACTGCGAGATCTGTGGCGCCAGCAGCGTTTCGGCGTAATCGTTGATCGCCGACAGCGGTACCGTGTCCGAGCGCATGCTGATGTACAGCACGGGAAAGTCGCCCGGATTGACCTTGCGGAAGAACGGCGGCGTCGTCATTTCGACCGGCAGCCGGCGTTGCGCCGTCGCAAGCGCGGTCTGCACGTCGAGCGAGGCGCCGTCGATGTTACGGCCAAGATCGAACTGGACGGTGATCTGCGTCGAGCCAAGCGACGACGACGACGTCATCGACGAGATGCCCGAAATCGTCGAGAGCTGCCGCTCGATCGGCGAAGCAACCGAGGCCGCCATTGTTTCCGGGCTCGCGCCGGGCAGCGTCGCCGTGATCTGGATGGTCGGAAAGTCGACCGCCGGCAGCGCCGCCACCGGCAGCAAGCGGTAGGCAAACGCACCAAAAACGATCAGCGACGCCGTCATCAGCGTCGTCAGCACCGGGCGGCGAATGCAGGTCTCGGAAAGATTCATGGATTAGCTGCCGGCGACTTTCGGCGGGCGTGGACTCACGCGCGTGCCATCAGACAAGAGCAGCTGACCGTCAGTGATGACGGTTTCGCCGCCGCTCAGACCCGACGCAATGATGGTCTCGCGGCCGACCTGCCGCTCGACCTGAACGTTCTGAACCTTCGCCACGCCGTCCTTGACGATGAAAACGAAGTTTCCGCCCTGGCTCACCTGCACCGCGGTCGAAGGCACCACAACGCCCTCTTCCGTAC
>JBKPRE010000179.1:0-8784 GCA_046734435.1 Pseudomonadota bacterium
GCCGAGCGCTCCAGCAGCAAAGATGGCGGCGTACATATCGGGCATGGCGAACAACTGTTGCGCCTCGAACACACGGTTTCCAAGTCCGTCAGTGGACCCGATGAACATTTCTGCAACGACAACGATCACTAGGGCAAGCGAAACGCCGTTGCGCAGTCCGACGAAGGTCTGCGGCAGCGACTCGAGCAGCATTACGTCCATCAAAATTCGAAAGCGAGAGGCACCCATCACCTTCGCTGCCAAAAGACGCGTCTTACGCGCATTCATCACCCCGTAGGCGACGTTGAAGAGGATCACAAGCGTTGCTCCAAATGCCGCCACCGATATTTTGGTACGGTCGCCAACTCCGAAGAGTACAAGAAAAAGAGGAAACATTGCGGACGCGGGCGTCGAGCGAAAAAAATCAATGACAAATTCGACTGAGCGGTAGAGCCGCTCTGAGGCGCCGAGAAAAATGCCGAGCGGGATCGCAATTGCGGAAGCAATCAGTGTTGCATAGACCGTCCGTTCGACCGTCACCAAAAAGTCGCTGCCGAGCTTGCCTCCCTTCATGCCGGTCCACATCGCGTGGAAAGTATCAATGGGAGAAGGAAGAAGAACCGGATCAACAACCCTGATCCAGACGGCAAAATACCAGAAGATCACGAGAGCGACGACGCCCAGCGCCGGCAGCAACGGCTCAAGACGCTCTTTAGTCATTTCTTTCGGACCTCGCGCTGAAAGATTTCGAGGCAATGCGCTTTAATGCTCACGAAATGGGGGTCTGATAGGGTGGCGTCATTTCGTGGACGGGCAGCATCGTAGGCCACCAAATCGGCGATACGTGCCGGGTGACGCGACAACAGCAAGATGCTGTCAGCGAGGTAGACCGCCTCTTCGAGATCGTGTGAGACGAGTACCGTGGTCGTCTTCGTTTCCATGAAGATGCGCTGTAACTGCTCGCGCATGAACAAAGTCATTTCGTAGTCGAGTGCCGAGAACGGTTCATCCAGGAACAAAATCTCCGGATCCACAACGAGAGCACGCATGATCGACACCAGCTGCTGCTGACCGCCGGAGAGTTGGTAGGGATAGCGATTAAGATCGATGTTTACACCGAGATGCGCAACCAGCTGCTCGACTTTCGCCCTGCGTTCCGGCCGGGGCATCTTCATTAGCTTGAGGGGATATTCAATGTTTTCTAACGAGCGGAGCCAGGGAAACAGCGCCTCTCGATAGTTCTGAAAAACATAACCGAATGTGATTTGGTTGAGCGGCTTGCCTGCGAACAGAATCTGGCCTGCATCGCTCGGAATCAGGCCAGCGATCATGTTGATCAGCGTGCTCTTGCCGCAGCCGTTCGGACCGAAGATCGAGACGAGCTTGCCTCTCGGTATGTCGAAATCGAACGACTCGTAAATTGAAACACTCCCGAAGCGCTTCGTTAATCCGCGGATGGTGACGTGCGCGGGAACCGCCGTCGTAGCTCCCGTTTCGGCCGCGGATGTTTCGGTCCGCTCCAGCACGGTGACAGCCACTTAGAACGCCTTAAGATATTTCGAGACTTCGACCTTCTCCGGCAATGTCCCGGTTTTCACCGAAAAGTCGATAAACTTCTGGAAGTCCTCTTTATCTTTTGCCGTGAGGTCCTTCACCATGTAGTAGCGGATCATCGGCACGGTTTCGGCGACGTCAGCCGGGGTTAGCGTATTCTTCACGAGATATTTTCGCGCCTCGTCGGGTTGCGTATTGATGAAATTGACCGCTTGTCCCCACGCCACAGCAAAGCGGCGAGCGACATCCGGCCGCGTCTCGATAAAGTGGCTAGTGAGCGCGCACCCACCGACGAAAGCATTTGCATTGGGGTCGCCAAGCACGTAATGCGCGATCACGCCGGCTTCGATCGTCCGGGCAATACCCATCTTGCGCATGATCGAAGCGTTCGGCTCCAGTGTGTAACCTGCGTCGAAAGTGCCCGACTTCATCACATTGACGTGCTGCGCCATATCGAGCTGATCGATGGAGTAGTCACCCTCTTTCAGTCCAACCGCAGCTAGTGCCGCTTTCGCCATCGTTACGTTGGCCGGACCGGGGGCTGACATAATCTTCTTGCCTTTGAGATCGGCGAGCGTGTTCGCGTTGACGCCGTTGCGAACGACGAACTGCTCCATCTCGTATTTCTTGTTCTGACTGTTGAGAGAGATGTACATCGCGACGCCCGCCTTCTTTAGGTTCGCGTTCATGCCCTCGATCGTCACGAGGACTGATGCCGCGTCTATTTGATCCCCGATCATGGCGGCGACGTTCGGAGGCCCCCCGATAAGGCGGATCATCTCGGGATCGATGTTTTGTTCTTTGAAGAAGCCACGCTCCACGGCGACGAAATACGGAAGCGACGAACTTACGGGGAAAACGCCGACTTTGACCTTGTCCTGCGCAGACGCGGGCAGCGTCGTAAAGACGCACGCGATCACCGCCGCTGTGAGCAGGGAACGTTTGGCAATTCGAGGCGCCTTGAACATGTTTTCCTCCAATTTTTGATGGACTCTTCAAGCACCGAAAATTTGGCGCTCGATCGTCTGTAGCTATTGAAGCATCATTCCAACTCTCTCTCCATTGACCCCCTCGCCCTCTACGTTGTGGCCTGCCGCAGATTGTCATAACCAGAGCCACGATCAATCATAGGAAGCGTTTTGGTCCGCTGCATTTTGCGCTCCTCTCGTATCCTTTGAGTTGCCCACGCATCGACCCGGTAGCCGTCGGGGCCGGCGACCGGCAAGAGAGCAACTGCATATTCCCGCTCCGCAGCCTCAAGGGATATTTTGCCTTCCACCACGTCCTGCAGGACGAGGTCTGGTTCACGTTCGAGCGGATCGCCCCAACCCCCACCGCCAGTCGTAAGTACGCGGACAATCTGCCCCGCCAAGACAGGCTCGCCGTCGACCAGCCCCCCGAGCTCGCGCGGATTGCCTTCGATATCTACTGTGACACGGAACGGCGCACCCGCCTTGCCGCCGTTTACGCCATAACAGCCGAGCCGGACGCGATCAGCGGTGACAATGGTGCGGCAATCGACCAGCGCTCGATAGTGTTTTTCATAACCGAGCCCGCCGCGCCGCTTACCCGCCCCGCCGGAGTCGGTCCGCAGTGCCAATTTCTCGACCAGCAGCGGAAAGCGTGTCTCGGTGAACTCGGCCGGCTGATTGCGGGAATCGGGAACGATGTGGATGGCGTCGTTGCCGTCGGCGTAAGCGCGTCCGCCGGAGCCGCCACCGAGAACTTCGCGCGACAAGAATGGTTTGCCATTCCTATCCTGCCCGTAAAAGCCGGTGTATCGGATTGTCTCCTGGTCAGCGGGGATCCGGCCCTCGACCGCGTGCGCAACCACGCCTGCCAGGAGTCCAATACAGCGCAGTAGCACGAATGACCTGGCGTTAGTCGCGGCCGGCCATTCCGGTGTGATCAACGTTCCTTTGGGAGGAAAGACAACTTCAAACACGTCGCAAACGCCTTCGTTCACATTGATCTCAGCTGACCGCTGCGGTGTATCCGCGAGGTTTCGCAAGATGGGCGCAATCCATTTGATCAGGAAAGCGCCACCGGCGTAGTCCGCGGGCCAATTGATGGGACCTGGCGACTGCGGATCCGTGCCCGTGAAATCGAGTATAATGCCGTCCGCTTTCTTGGTCATTGTGATCGCCAGCTTATGCAGCTTGGGCTCGCTCACGCCGTCGTGCTCGACGTAATCTTCCCAGTGGTACACGCCGTCGGCGATCTTGGGCAGCAGTTCAGTTTGGAAAACCTTACGGCACTTGGCCAGGATCGCCTGGAAGCACGCATCAACCGTTTCGCTGCCGAAACGTGCAAAGAGTTCGGCCATTCGCTGCGCGCCCATTAGACAGGCTTGAACCTCGCTGTCGAGATCGGCTGCCAGCGTTTCCGGCAGACGCGTGTTGCGCTTGATGATGGTGAAGACCGCGTCGTTGCGGACGCCTTCGCTGTAGAACTTTACAGGCGGAATCGCCAGCCCCTCCTCAAACACGCTCGTTGCCGTGCCCGGCATCGAGCCGGGAACGCGCCCGCCGATATCGTCATGGTGTCCGAACGCCTGGATGAACGCGACAACCTGCCCGTCGTGGAATACAGGAACGGTGCTGCATAAATCGGGCAAATGCCCGATAGATCCTTCCGTGAGGTAGGTGTCGTTCATTAGGAAGACGTCGCCTCGACGCATTGTCTCGATGGGAAAATCTCGTACAACCGCATTTGGCATCGCAGAGTAGGAACGGCCGGTCAACTTGCGGCATCGCTTGTCGAAAAGTCCCACCCGGTAATCATGCGCCTCGCGGATCATCGGCGACCGCGCGGTCCGTTCGATCGCGTATTCGATTTCGGCTTCAATCGAGTTTAGCGTCCCTTCCACGATTTGCAGAACAATTGGATCGACATGCTGGTTCGTCGTTTCGGCCGCGTGCAATGATACGACTGAGGGCCTTTCGTTCATCGTCTGCCCTCCGCGCTTGAGCCCGGCCGAATAATCAGGATTCCATGCGCATCTACCAAAAGCGTTTGTTCAGGAAAAACGACAGTCGTCGAACCGAATTCCTCAATCACCGCCGGGCCGGTCAATTCCGTACCCGCCGCAAGTTCATCGCGCTGGTAAATCGGCGTGTCGCGAAACGCCCCGCTAAAATACACTTGGCGGCATGAGTGTGCAGCCGCTTTCACGCTGCGCTGGAGTTTGGGGATGCTCGGCCGCTCGATGAGACCGAAGCCAGAGACGCAGAAATTGACGAATTCCAGCTTCTGTTGTCCGGCATAATGGTAACCAAACGTCTTCAGATGGGCGGCGTGAAACGCGTCGGCCAGACCCGCGATGAAGCCCTGATCTATCGATCCGCTCGGAGCCGGTACGCGCACTTCCATGGACTGCCCGGCATAACGAACGTCTGCCTCGCGGAGCACGCGGATACGCGACCGATCGATTCCGTCGTTTATGAGAGTTTGGGTGGCTTCACGTTCGAGACGCTCGTAGATCGCCGACAGCTCTGCAACATCAATGGCGTCCTCCTGCATCACCTTTGTGACGATATGGTCTGTCCGCCAATCCACCGCGAGCAATCCAAATGCCGACAGATTACCCGGGTTCGGTGGGACCAGACAGGCTTGCATTCCGATCAGACCCATGACCGCTGGTGATTGCGCCGGTCCCGAACCCCCGAATGAGAGAAGCGCGAAGTGGCGAGGGTCAATGCCACGCTGGATCGTCATCTGCCGGATCGCGTTGGCCTGATTCCAATTCGCAATCTCGATGATACCTTCCGCAAGTTGTTCGGGAGTCATCTGCCGGCCGAGCTTCCCCGCGAGTGCGGCGATGCCGGCCCGGGCCCTTTCGCAATCGAGAGGGATACCGCCGCCAATCAGAGCCGCAGGGATCCGGCCCAGTACCAAATTTGCATCTGTTATCGTCGGCTCTTTGCCACCGTTCGGGTAGCACATCGGGCCGGGCTCGGCGCCGGCGCTGCGCGGACCAACTTTCAAGTCACCTTCGCGCGAGATCCAGGCGATCGATCCTCCGCCTGTACCGATCGTTTCGATGTCGATCATTGGCACGCGCACAGGAAAGGGGCCAATGGCGCCCCCGTTTGTTACGTGCGGCTTCGATTTCTCAATTAAGCATAGATCTGTCGACGTCCCGCCGGCGTCCAGCGTGATCAAGTCAGGAAATCCAGCGATCTCAGCGATCACGGCGCTGCCCAAAGCGCCGGCCGCCGGGCCGGACAGCGCGGTCGTAATGGGCTTGCGCATCACTTGGTCGGTGCTCGCCACGCCGCCGCTGGATTGCATAATCAGGAATGGCTTGTCGCGAAGTCCAGCCCCGATTTCGTTGTGGATTCGAGCGAGGTAAAGGCTGACATATGGCTTTACGAATGCGTCTACCAGCGTAGTGATTGCCCGCTCGTACTCGCGATATTCGGGCAGAACTTCGCACGAGAGTGAGACCACGCAGTCCGGATACTCTTCGGCAATGATTTCGCCGACGCGACGCTCGTGGGCATCATTCGCGTATGAATGAAGAAGACAGACGGCGATCGCTTTGACGCCGCAATCACGGAAGTAGCGAGCCGATTCGCGGACTTCTGTTTCGCGAAGCGGTCGTAGTTCATGGCCGAGATAGTTCAGACGCCCGCGTGCCTCGCGGACGAAACGAAGTGGCACAATACGATCTGGTTTTACCCAGAAATACGAATTGCCGTATCCATCAGGGACGGCTTGTCGGGCGATTTCAAGAATATGGCGAAAGCCCTCCGTCACGATCAGCCCCAACCCTGCGACGTCTCCCTGCAGCAGCGCGTTCGTCGCGACGGTGGTGCCATGCGCGAGGCCGGCTAGTTCGGAACTCGACGCACCAACTTGGCCAAGGATTGTCTCCACACCGCGAACAAGCCCGATGGCCGGATTGGCTGGCGTGCTAGGGACCTTGGTGACCTGCACGCGGCCGGACACGCTGTCCACACAAACAATGTCGGTAAAGGTTCCACCGGTGTCGACACCGATGCGCAGCCTGGCATGCCCCATCCCGCCTCGCTCTCCGGCCCGCAGCACTATATCTCGCCGCCGCATTGCAACGATCGTAGCAACACCCTCATGTCCTCAGGAAGGCAAAAGTTCAGGTCCGCTTTGGGTTGAGGGCAGATGTCCTGCGAGACTCATGTGCCTCAGATCATAAGCGGAGATGTCAAACGAGGCGTACGCTTTACCCCCAATAGCAACGGCAAAAGCGGACATGCCGCATTGGTCATGCAGCGTTGATCTCTTCGGGCGCGGCCATACGAGCCCTCCTGCTGGGCGAATGCAGCACGTTTGCAGCAATGCAGAGCGGACCACAAACGGCGCGCGGCGATCCTACCTCGGCGGGCTTCCCCGTATGGCGGACCAACCCGATGCTGAGGCCCGATGCGTCCTGCGGGTCAAAACGGTATGTCCGCTTCACCCTTGAAAGCGGACATTTGCGGTGCACCCCTATGTCTGCTTTGGGCCAAAAGCGGACATGAGCATATCTTCGCGCTATACGGGCGACGCCCTACGAACAGCACTATCGATTTGCTCGGCCCAGACCGGATTATGGGATTTGAGCGGCGCCAGCACATCACCGGGGTGTTTTGTAACGGTCATCATGTGCTGAGCGCAGCGCCGCGCTTCGTCCCATTTGCCAAGCGTGGCGTAACAACAGACAAGAACTTCCAAACTGGTCCACCAATTCGGACGAACTTGTAGGGCGCGTGCGGCTGCTTCAAGCCCAGCCTCGGCGCGGCTGGAGAAAAGCCGTGCCAGCGCAAGCAGATTAAACCAGACAAAATTCTGCGGATCGTATGGACTCAGTCGCAGTCCATATTCAAGCGGCGCGATCGCTTCGGATGCGCGTCCGCTGAACAAGAGCGCCATCCCCAAAACCAAATGCCCCAATGCAAAGCTGGGACTGATCTCTATCGCTTTCGTGGCGGCACTAATTGATTGGTCCAGCCGGTCGGCAAAGGCACTGACGATTGCGAGTGCGTAATGTGTATAGGGGTTTCGTTCGTCAAGTTGGACCGCCTTTAGAGCGGCCTCCATCCCCTCCCGCAAATCCGCAACTGGATTATCTGACCAGCCATAAGGAACTACCCCAGCGCTGACACGGCCGAGCCAGAGGCGCGCCTCGGGCAGATCGGGATCGAGCTTGCAAGCCTGGCGAAAGAGTTCGCGTGCTTTTAGGTGGTTTTCGCGGGTTACCTGATGAAAGTGCCACGTGCCCCGCCGAACCAAGTCCCACGCCGTCATATTGCCGGTGTGTCGCGCCGCCGCCTGCACACCTTCGGTTTTGAGCAACTCCGGCTCAATAGCGCCTGCCACGCGCTCGGCGATCTCATCTTGAATTGCAAACACGTCGGCTAGTTCGAGATCGTAGCGTTCGGCCCAGATGTGTTTACCTGTTACAGCGTCGACGAGTTGTGCCGAAATACGAATTCGCTGACCGGACCGACGCACGCTTCCCTCAAGCAGATACTGCACACCAAGTTCTTGTGCAACCTGCTTTGCGTCAATCGACTTGCCCTTGTAGGCAAAGCTCGAATTGCGAGCGATCACGAAAAACCAGCGAAATCGCGTTAGGGCCGTAATAATATCTTCGGTGATGCCGTCGGCGAGATACTCCTGCTCTTTTTCGCCGCTTAAATTGGCAAACGGTAGAACCGCAATGGACGGTCGTTGCTCGCGTTCGGCCAACGGCGCGTTTGGCTCCGTAGTTTTTTCGATCTGCTCCTGAACCGGATGTCCCACGAAACGGTATCCGACACGCGGAATTGTAACGATCCAATCGCCGCCATCCGCATTCGGTCCTAATTGCTTCCTTAGGGCTGCGATCTGCACCGACAGATTGCTTTCTTCGACCGCTGTGTCGCCCCACGCGGCTCGCATCAATTCTGTTTTTGGCAAAACCCGACCGGGCGAAGCAACCAACGCCTCCAGCAACTGTAGGCCTTTGCTGCTCACGGCTATTGGCCGCCCCTCCCTAAGAAGCCTTCCGCGCTGTCTGTCGAGAATAAATGGTCCGAAGGCGAGGTCCGTGGACATGCGTAAAGACTAATAGGTTTTGCAAAATTTCGTAACATTTCGGGCCCGGATTCAAGACTTTTGGGAGCCAGCCGTCGAATTTACGGACCGCGATCAACTTACCGAGGCAGGAGGTTTCCCCATGGCTACCACCCTTGAAGCTACCAGAACCCATCCAATCGCAGCGCCGTATAAAGCCTCAGTGGTTAAAAG
>JBKPRE010000180.1:0-17212 GCA_046734435.1 Pseudomonadota bacterium
CTTTTGCACGCCGAGCGTCACCACCTTCTCGCCGGCGGACACCCCGCCGGTGATGAGCGCGTCGTCTTCGTTGAACGAGGCGACGGTGACCGGCCGCAGTGTCAGCTCGCCGGCCTGGTTGACGACATAGACCGAGGCGCCTGACCCGCGGCTGAGCACCGCCGACAGCGGCAGCTTCGCAACCATCGCGTCGCCGGCGGGCTTGAGCGTGACTGTCGCCGTCATCCCGAGTGCAACGCTGTCATCCGGATCGAGGATAGTGAACCGCGCCGCATAAGTGCGCGTCGCCTGGTCGGCTTGCGGGGAGAGTTCCCGCAGCCGGGCGGAGTAGCGATGGCCATTGCCGGACCAGAGCGTGACGCTTGCGGCCGCCTCGCGTGCCTTGGTGAGCCAATTTTCCGGCAGCGCGACAACAGCTTCCTTTTCGCCGCGATGGGCAAGCTTCACAACAGGCTGGCCGAGACTGACCACCTGCCCCGGCTCGGCGAGCGTCGCGGTTATGACGCCGTCCGCTCCGGCCTTGAGCTCTGCATAGTCGAGCTGATTGCGCGCCAGATCGAGCGAGCGCTTGGCACGCGCGAGCCGGCTTTCCGCCTCGCCCTTCGCGGCGGTCTTGCGATCAAAATCGGCGATCGACGCATAACCACGCGCCTTAAGCGTCTCATAGCGCTCGAAATCCGCTGAGGTCTGATTGAGATTGGTGGTGGCTGCCGCAAGCTCCGCTTCTGCGCTTTCGACCTGCAGCCGCAGATCTTCGGGGTCGAGGCGCGCAACGACATCGCCGGCGCGCACGCGATCGCCCATATTTACGAGGCGCGCGACCATCTTGCCGGCGACCCGGAAGCCGAGATCGGTTTCGTAGCGCGCCCGCACGACCCCGACAAAATCGCGGGCTGCGTCTTCAGCCTGAAAGGCAACGCTTTGCACCTGTACCGGGCGCTCCGCCCGCGGGGCGGGCGCGGTCTCGGCCGAGCACGCCGCCAAAAGCAATGCCGCCGTCAGCGCGGCGAGCGGTTTCACGAGGTTGGAATGCTTCGGCATGGCGGAACTCCTTTCACTGAATTGTGACGAGTGATGAAATCCATTTTTCGTCACAATTGAGGCAAGCGAATTCGTGGGGGAGGAACGGCATGAGATCAGGTCCGGGGGGTGATGGCGCGAAGAGAGAAACGAATGCTGGCTTTGGCCTGAGCGTCGACGTCTCCCTCGTCGGTCAGGCACTGGCTAATCAGAACGGGGTGCACGAAGGCCACCAGCGACCGCATGACAAGCTGTGACGTCTCGGCCGCATCGACCTTTTCGAACTCGCCGGCGGCGATGCCGTCTCGGATGATGAGCTCGACGACGTTGCGGATGACCTCTTTATGCGCCTCGATCGCATCCCAGCTGTCCTCGATCGCAATCAGCACGATGTCATTAACGCGCTTGTCCGTGAGCAAATTGGCCTTGTGATAGGCCAGGATCTCGAGAATCAGGCGCTCGAGGCGGGCCGGCGCGGAACCGCGCGACCGGGCGATTTCCCAGGCGCGTTCGTCAAGCTCGGCCAGGCAGCGCCGGCAGATCGCTTCGACGATCGCATTCTTGGAGGCGAAGAACCGGTAGACGTTCGCCGGGGACATATCGAGTTCCGCGGCAATATCGGCGACGGTTGTCTTGGCAAAACCCAGCTGCCGGAACAGCCGGTCGGCCACATCCATGATGCGGTCCCGGGTATCGTCTGGCTTCGTCTTTGGCAGGGCGCTCATGGCAGCGGCCGGGGTTTCTGATAACTGATGAAATTTATAATTCGTCAGTCTCGGTTTGTCAACCCCTGTCTTGCGCCATGGTTCCTCAGGATCCGGCCATTCCGGGGCAGCCTGATAATGACGGGCTAATCGCCGCCCGCGCTATTCGTACCGGACGTAGTGGTTCCGGTGATAGTGGCGGTGCACGCGCTTTGGATAGTTGCTGCGCTGATTGCGGGTTACGCCGGGCGGCCGCGTGCCGCTCGGCGGCTTTCCAAGGCTGTCACCGGTGGAAGGCGCATTTGGCCCGTAATTTGGAAGACTTTGCGCAAAGCTCATCGTGGTCGCGGCGGCGAGCACCGCCAATGCCGAAAGAAGCGTTCTCGTTGTCATGGCCCAATCTCCGTTTTTCGCTTCTTTAAACAACGGGCCGGAAATCTTTTGGTTCGGTCACGAGACGGTGGAATTCCGAGGTGACCCGTCGTCACTCCGGCCATGAGTGCACAGGGAGAGAAGGCTAGTTTCGCAATCCCGCCTTTTGCAGGCCGCGCAGGAAGCGCGAGCGGTCCGATGCATGCGCGAACACGGTGTTGTAGGCTACGTGGTCGGTCGAAAAGTCGGGCCGAAGCGCAAGCGTGCTGGCAAGAGATTCTTTGGCTTCCTCGATGCGGCCAAGCAATCCCAGCGAGACGGTCATCAGTCGCCGCGCGCCGGCGTGCTTCGGGTGCCGAGCCGCCACCGCCTGGCACACCTTGATCGCGTCGTCGTATCGTTCGAGCGCAAAAAGCGCCATGTACCGCGCGACGGGCGCGTAAATATCTAGAAACGGATCGAGCGGGCCGACCTGCCGCGCCCGCGCCAGCGCATCAAGACCGCGCTGAGGCTGACCGCCACATGCCAGCGCGTAGCCAAGACCCGCGTAGCCGAGCGCAAAATTCGGATTGATGTCGACGCATAGCGAAAGATGCCTCACCGCATCTTCGGGGCGGCGCTGGCGCGCATGTCCCAGCCCGAGCACGAGGTGTCCCCAATAGTCCTGTTCATCCAGTGCCAGCACAGTTGCGCCAGATTCGAAGGCTCTTTCGGTCAATTCGCCGATCGGCGCATACGAATCCAGATTGAACATGTTCGTGTAGGTCCAGCCCAGCAAGGCATGGATATGCGCGCGCCCCTGGGGTGTTGCGCGCGCCGCGGCTTGCTGCAGCAGTTTCTGTGCAAGCTCCTGCTCGCTCACGCTCATGCGCCACATATGCGGGAGCGCCTGCGTCACCAGGTCGTGCGCGTCGAGATCAACCGATCGTCTGCCGCGCAGACGCATCGCTTCGGCCATGACGATCTGCGACCTGACCGAATCCACGATGCGGTTGGTGATCTCGTCCTGACGGAGGAAAATCTCGGACACAGCGCTATCGTGCCGGTCGGCCCAGACGTGAATGCGCTTGGTGGCATCGACCAGCTGCGCGGTGACTCGTATGCGCCCACCCGCCTTCCGCACGCTGCCTTCGAGGACGTAGCGCGCCCCTAACTCGCAGGCGAGCTTCCGGATATCGACCGCTTCGCCCTTGCAGGCAAATGTCGAGTTACGATCGACAACCGAGAACCATTGCTGGCGCGACAGGCCGATCGTGATGTCCTCGGTAATCCCGTCGGCAAGGTACTCCTGCTCGGGATCGCCGCTGATATTCTGGAACGGCAGCACTGCAATCGAGGCCCTGTCGGGCCATGTGTAGGCCGATGTTTCGGTCGTTGCACAAGAGGCCCGTTGCGCCGCCAGGACCGGTGCTTTGCCGGCCACCTCGACCGCCTTTTGAACGGCCCCGACAAACCGGAAGCCGCGCTTGTTCAGCGTCCGGATGAGCTTTTGCTCGGCCCCACTATCGCCGACGGCCCGCCGGGCCGCGCTGATGCGGGAGCTCAAGGCCGCCTCCGAAATGACGCGGCCCTTCCACACCGTTTCGATCAGCTCGTCTTTTGTGACGATCCGGTCGTGATTGCGGACGAGGTGAACGAGCAGGTCGAAAACCTGCGGCTCGATGGACACGAGCTCGACCGCTCGCCGCAACTCTCGCCGCGGGATGTCGATTTCAAATCCGGCAAAACGAAAATCCAAGGCATTCCTCGCATGGCGTGCACCCCGCAGCACGCCTCGACCTAGCATCGCGAATCCAGGGCGAGTGTGACGGACATCACATTTATCGTTGAATTCCGCATCCTCCGTTTGGAGGACCGACTCGAGAATTAAAGAGGCCGCCCTTGCAGGCGGCCTCGTGGCAATCAGGCTTGCTCGGGAGGGATTAAGTACCCTGATTGCTAATTCCGAAATCGTAGGGTGCGGCCACAGGCGCCGGGGCCGGCACATAAGCCCGCGCATCGAATGCGCGATGCGCGTTGGTGTGCGTGCCCGCATGCTGTTGGCGCATCGGGCGCGTGCTCGACGCGGGCGCGGCGCCTTCAAGATCGTTCTCGTACGCAAATGCCGGCGCGACGGCCGACAACGCGATGGCGGATGCAAAAGCAATCGTGATGATTTTCACGGTTCGACTCCGTTATTTGTTGAGGCAAGATGACATCTTGCGGGCGCGGCTTGTGACGCAAACCCGCGTCATACTCAAGGCGTCGCGCATCACAAAATTCGGCTTTCCGTTCACGCAAATGTCATGGACGTTCTGCCGCAACAAAGAAATCGTTGGCAATCAACCACTCGCTGAGCACCTTTAGACCAATTGATCGCCTGCGCGCCGCTTCGTCATTCCGGCATAACAAACTTGCCATGCGACAGACGCGGGCGGCGCGGTCGTCGTGAACAATTTTTTATTCATTTGAGTGATCGCGACGATCAATCAATTTGAATCGAATCGCGCTCTGAGTCACTCCGAGCACGGACTCCAGCAATACTGATTCTCTTCGAGGGGTCCCGGATCTGTCAGAGATAGCTCCACCACCATTCGGTCCGGCGGCGTTTGATTCCCGCGAACCAGCGGCAGAGTGGATAGAGCGAAACAACAACCGCGAGCCAGACCGCGTAGATGCCGGCAAGACCCATGCCGTAGGTGGCGGGCTTGCGCCCCGCCAATGGGCCAAACAGAAATCCGATCTCGCCGACCGTCACCCAGGCAAACAGCACGGCCAAGGCGTGAAGCAGGAAGATGTGCACAACGTAGTAAAAGAACGGCACGCGCCCGAAGGTCGCGATCCAGTCGGCGACCCGGCCACGGACCGATTCAAGCGCGGCGACCAGCATCAGTGCGGGCCCGAGCGTCATGGCGAGGTAGAGAAATGATGGCGGGTATTTCTCGCAATTGATGAACGACAGCGCGGTCGCAAGCAGACTGTCCTGGATAGCCCACGGCGCTGGGTCGCCGTAAAGGTTGGTGGCGCGCAGAACGACAAAGCCGAGGGTTACGGCAGCGCCGAACATGAAAAGTTGCTGCACGCGCGCCGCGCGCTCCTGCGTGAACACCGGCCCCAGCGCGTAGCCCGCCGCCATCACGCCGATCCATGGAACGAGCGGATAAAGCACGAAGAGCTTGACCCCGGGCGCAATGTCGAAACGGCCCGGCTGGTGCAGAAGGTTCCACAGCGGCGCCGCGGCACCGAGCTGCTCGGCCCTGATGCCGTCGAAGGCATTATGGCCCGCGATCATCGCCAACCCGATCGCGACGATCACTCCGCGGGGCAGATGAACAATCGCCGACAGCGCGACCATCGACACGCCGATCGCGAAAATCACCTGGGCGACAAAGTAGTTGAAATGGATGCCGAAGCTCCAGCCGAGCCGCACGACCGTGAACTCGATCAGCACGAGCCAGAGGCCGCGCGTGACGAGAAAGCGGCTGACCTCCCGGGTGCTGCGACCTTGGGCGCCGTACAGAAAGGCGGAAATCCCGGCCAGGAAGATAAAAGTTGGCGCGCAGAAATGCGTTACCCAGCGCGTCAGAAACAGCGCCGTATCGGTGACGTCGCGCGGATTGAAGCCGCCATTGGCAAAAAAGTCGCGGGTGTGGTCGAGCGCCATCACGATCATGACCAGGCCGCGCAGCGTGTCGATCGAATTGAGACGCGTGTGCGCGCTTGTCACGACCGCTCCCGCGGACGGCGCTTCGGACGGGGCCACGGCTGGTAATGCGGTCCGCCGCGATGTGTCGAGTGCAATCGTCATGACAAGCTGTCCGTCATCGAACGTATCGAAATTTCAGGTCGGGACGCGCGTATGACCTATCGCGGGCGTTCGCTCAAGATGCGTTCGCATCACATCATTCGTGCCGGCAATCACGGAAACGTCAGAAAAAGGAAAGGCGTCGCGAAAATCAGCCGTTATTCAGCACCTTCCGGGACTTCAGATGGCACGCACATGCGGAACCGACATTCCTGCAATTCATTATCGCCCTGACGCGACACGGATATCGGCGTATTCCACCCAATTATTCTGATCGTTTTCATCACCAGCGTCGATGAACCAGGCATTTCTGTCAGGAGATCCCCATGAAGGCCCGCCGTCTTTCGAAGGCTTCGACCCGCGAGGCGAATCGTCCGACACGAGCGACGGCTGAAAATGCGGTTCGCACGCTCATCCAATGGGCGGGCGACGATCCGGACCGCGAGGGCCTGCGTGGCACGCCGGCGCGTGTGGTGCGGGCCTACGAGGAATGGTTCGCCGGCTATTTCGAGGATCCGCGCGAATACCTGCAGCGCACCTTCGAGGAGGTCGCCGGTTACGACGAAATGGTGCTTTTGCGCGACATCCGCTTCGAATCACACTGCGAGCATCACATCGCGCCGATCATCGGCCGCGTCCATATCGGCTATCTGCCGCGCCGGCGCGTCCTCGGCATCTCGAAGCTGGTGCGGCTGATCGATGTGTACGCCAAGCGCATGCAGGTGCAGGAGAAGATGACGGCCGAGATCGCGGGCTGCCTGAATGACGTGCTCAAGCCTGCCGGTGTGGCGGTTGTCGTGGAAGGCGCGCACGAATGCATGACGACGCGCGGCGTGCACAGGCCTGACGTCACGATGGTGACGAGCCGCATGCTCGGGGTGTTCCGGACGAATTTCAAAACCCGGCAGGAGTTTTTCGCGGCCATCAAGCTGCGTCAGAAGGGTGACGATGAGCCGGGGTGATGTCGGCGTCCATTTAAATCCATGTCGAGTAGATCCATATCGAGCGCTAGATCGCATTAAACACCCGCAGCAGCTGAAACACCGAAACCAGCACGATCAGGGATCCGACCGCGATCATCAGTCCACGCGCCGGAACGCGCTTGACGATCCAGCCGCCGAACGGCGCCGCCAGCACACCGCCCAGAACCAGCGGAATCAGATGTTCGAGCGCGAGGGCGCCGAGCTCCGCGAAAAACGTCGTCGCCGCAGCGACGGTCACGAAAAACTCAGCCGTGTTGACGGAGCCGACCGAATAACGCGGCGCATGTCCCGAGCCGACCAGCGTCGAGGTCGTCATCGGCCCCCAGCCGCCGCCGCCCGTCGCGTCGAGAAACCCGGCGCCGAAGCCCAGCACCGCCGTCCAGCCCGCCGGCGCGCGCGGGGTCAGCGCGATCCGCACCGATTTCCAGAGAATGTAGAGGCCCATGATGAGCAGATAGATGTAGACGTATCGCCGCGCGGCGCTGACCTCGATGTTTGAGAGGATCCAGGCGCCGAGGATGGCGCCGAGCACGCCGGTTATTCCGAGGCGCGCGATCAATCGCCAATCGACATTGCGATGATAGATATGCGACGCCGCCGAGGCGCTGGTGGTGAAAATTTCGGCAGCGTGGACGAGCGCGCTTGCGTGCGCCGGCGGCAGGCCGATCGCCAGCAAAGCAGTATTCGAAAGCACGCCGAAGGCCATGCCAAGCGCACCGTCGACCAGCTGCGCGCCAAACCCGACAGCGAAGAATAGCCACCAGTGGTCCATCGAATGTCGCTCTGCGTGACGCCAAAGGTAATAACCGTATCACGGCAGGCGAGGCAAAGCTGAGGTATACGGGTTTTACGCTGCGGTGCGCGGTCGCATTGCACGACAAATCGAGCGAGAGGGTTGCGTCGCGCCGCGCTGTCGTCCACAAGGCGCGGCATGCTCGTCATCGACGATCTCACCGTCCGCATTGCCGGCCGCAAATTGCTGGAAGGCGCCTCCGCGCGCATTCCGGCCGGCGCGCGGGTCGGCCTGGTCGGCCGCAACGGCACCGGCAAGACCACGTTGTTCGGCGTCATCGCGGGCGACATCTCCGCCGAGCAGGGCCACGTCGAGATTCCGGCGCGCTGGCGCATCGGACGGCTGGCGCAGGAAGCCCCTGACGGACCGGAGAACCTGCTCGAGGTCGTGCTGAAGGCGCATCGCGAGCGCACAAACTTATTGGCCGAAGCGGAAACCGCGCATGACCCGCATCGCATTGCGGAGATCCAGACCCGGCTCGCCGATATCGGCGCGCACGCGGCCCCTGCCCGCGCGGCCTCGATTCTTGCCGGACTTGGCTTCTCCACCGCCGACCAGCAGCGCCCATGCTCGGAATTTTCCGGCGGCTGGCGCATGCGCGTCGCGCTCGCCGCGACATTGTTCGAGGAGCCAGACCTGCTGCTGCTCGACGAGCCGACCAACTATCTCGACCTCGAAGGCACGCTCTGGCTGCAGGATCATCTTGCCCGCTATCCGGCGACTTTGATCGTCATCAGCCACGACCGCGATCTGCTCGACAGCGCGGTCGGCTCGATCTTGTCGCTGGAGGCGCGCAAGCTCACGCTCTATCGCGGCGGCTATTCGGCTTTCGCGCGCCAGCGCAGCGAGCGCATGCTGCTCGACCAGAAAATGATCAAGAAACAGGAGGCGCAGCGCAAGCACCTGCAAGCCTTCGTCGACCGCTTCCGCGCCAAGGCGACCAAGGCGCGGCAGGCGCAATCGCGCCTGAAGATGCTGGCAAAGCTCGAGCCGATCGCCGCGCTCGTCACCGAGGACGTGCGGCCTATCCACATCCCGCCGCCGGACAAGTTGTTATCGCCGCCGATCATCGCCACCGACGACGTCGAGGTCGGCTATAAGCCCGGGCGCCCGGTGCTGTCGGACCTGTCGCTGCGCATCGACAATGACGACCGCATCGCCCTGCTCGGCGCCAACGGCAACGGCAAGTCGACTTTGGTCAAGCTGCTCGCCGCAAGGCTTCAGCCGGAGCACGGCGCCATCACCCGCGCCTCAGGCCTCCGCGTCGCCTATTTCGCGCAGCACCAGCTGGATGAGCTCGAACCGGATGCGAGCCCCTATGATCACGTGCGCCGGCTGATGCCGGATGCGCCGGAAGCGAAAGTGCGCGCGCGTGTCGGCGCCATCGGCTTTTCCGGGCTCGCCGGCAACACCAAGGTGGAAAAGCTGTCGGGCGGCGAGAAAGCGCGGCTGCTGCTCGGGCTTGCCACATTCAGCGCGCCGCATCTCGTGATCCTCGACGAGCCGACCAACCATCTCGACATCGACAGCCGCGCGGCCCTGATCGAAGCCATCAACGACTTTCCCGGCGCGGTGATCCTGGTCTCGCACGACCGCTACCTGCTCGAGGCCTGCGCAGACCGGCTTTGGCTGGTGCAGGGAGGAACGGTGAAACCGTTCGACGGCGATCTCGACGATTACCGGCGCCGCGTGCTCAGCGAGTCCGGAACGGACGCTGCGCCGGCGGTTAAACCTGCGCCGCGGCCCGATCCTGCCGCCGCCCGCCGCGCCGCAGCCGAAAAGCGCGCGGAAACGGCGCCTTTGCGCAAGCGCGTCGCAAAGGCCGAAACCGAGCTCGCGCAGCTGACACGCCAACTGCACAAGCTCGACGCGACGCTTGCCGACGGCGAGCTGTTCGCACGCGACCCGGCGCGGGCGGCGGAACTGTCAAAGACGCGCGCCAATGTCGTCGCGGCGATCGCCAGGGCAGAAGAAGAGTGGCTCGCCGCGAGTGAGGCGCTGCAGACGGCGTGAGGGTTAAAGCAGATCCTGCTGCGCATCTTTGCTTCCTGCAACGGTCGGCGGTGCGCACAGGTAATCTGAGAGTTCCACGGGAACTATGGGACAACGCAGTTGTTGTTGCTCCGCTGATGAGAGCTTCAATAAGGGTGAAACCGATGATACTTCGCGGCGCAACGACAGCATTGGCTTTAATGTTTCTTGTTGGGTACGCCGGTGCTCAAGGCAGGACGACAGTCGGTTCAGCTTCAGGCGAGAGCCCCTTCAGCCAATTGGCGGGTGCTTGGTCCGGGGCCGGGACAATCGATCTGGCCAATGGCCGGCACGAACCGATCAAGTGCCGGGCTTCTTATGATGTGCTCGAGACGCAAAGCAAGCTTCAGCTCAATATCCACTGCGCGAGCGAGAGCTATAATTTCGACCTGCGCGCCAGCGCCACCCACTCAGCCGACGCGATTTCCGGGACCTGGAGCGAGTCGACCCGCAATGCAGCCGGGACCTTGTCCGGCAAGGTCGGAGGCGCAGGTTTTCAAGTCGTGGCCAAAGGGCCGACGTTTAGCGCCAGTCTGAATTTGGTGACGCAAGGCGACAAGCAATCGGTCACGATCAGGTCGCAGGATGAAAAGGCCGACGTGCGAGGCGCCACGATCACCCTGCAACGTGGATAATCGATTCATTATCAGAACACCGCGGACGCGCCGGTTATGCCAGCGGTCCCAGAAGCACGTGCAAGATTGGACGTCAAAACCGGCGGCCTGACCTCGCCGTCGATTGTGTTTTCATCGATGTCCACGTCTTCGATCAGCTTTGATGCGGCCCCCGCATAAGCTTGAGGGCGGCCTCAATGTGCCGCCAGGTCTTCGCCTCTTGGCTGTTTCCATTTTTTTCAAATGAGGTGGCCTTTTCAGCAGCCACGACAACAGCTTTATCGCCGTGCAGCTCTAGCAATTGACGAGCATAATCTTGAGTGTCGATTTCCTGCATGTTTGATCTCGCATGGAATTGCCCACGCGGGGCGCCAAGCATGATCAAAGCGCCTTCTCGATCAGAACTCTGTCCAATGTTTGTAGGGCGCGTAGTACCTGTTGCTTCTCTGATAATAGTAGGGACCGCTACCGTTATATTCGTAATCGTAGGGACCCACGCCGCCATACGGGTAGCCCCCGTAATATGGCCCATAGCCCCCGTAGTACGGTCCGGGACCATACGCGTAGCCGTAACCGTAATAAGGCCGTGAAGCGATAGCTGCTCCGAGCGCTAGCCCGCCGACAATGGCGCCAGGTACCCACCATCCACCATATCCATAGCCACGCCACCGGGCTTCTGCCTGGTTCGGAGTGGCAACCGCCGCAGCTGCAATCAACGCCGCCGACGCCAGTGCGATTAGCTTCGTTTTCATGACAATCGCCTCCATTTGTAATCAGGCTGTCATGGCAATGCTTTGAAGCATTGATTTGGGTCAACGGTCACAGCAACGTGAAGTCAGACCGCAGGATGCAGCCGAGTGCGAAGTTTTCGAGGATCGCCCAAATGCCCGGGTGGTTGGCGCTCGTCTTACGACGGGGATCCCCAGGGCGGCATCGTCGCGAGATTGGACGTCAAATCGGCGGTCCTGACCTGGCCATCGGCATTGCCATCTTCGTCAACGTCCACGCCGCACCAAGCGCCGGATTGCGCAAGAATTCTGACATTGGCATTGCGCGGCACGCTTTTGTCGGGTTTGCAGCCTTGACGATCCTTGCCGCCGTCTTGAACGACCGGCGTCGCGCGGATCGCGAAGCGGCGCTGATCGAAAATCTTCTGGTTGCGGCTTTTGTCGACTTCACCCGCGCCCCAGGCGCCGATGCTGGCCACGGTGGGATTCTGGATGTTCGTGTCGACGTCGAGACCGATTGAGCATTTGCCGGGTGGCCCGAACCAGCGGCGGTCAACCTGGTTCTGAAACAGGTGCCATTGCCCGCTGTTGTAGAAAGCAACGGTTTCTTCGTGTGACCGCGATGCGGATATCCAGTTGTATGCCACGAGTTTTTCCTGGCGAAGGGTACGGTTGACGAAACCGTTTCCGTATACCCCGATTGCATAGTGGTTGCCGACCGTCCGGCCGATGGCACGAAAGTGTTCGAGGACAGGGTCAACAGTGGCGCGAGTCACATTAAAGTCGACGCCAAAATAGATTGCCGATCCTTCCGGCTGCCCGACCAATTTGGCCTGCTCCAGCGCCGCCTTTATATCGGCCGCGGCTTCCGCTTTCGCGGAGCCGGTGTCTTCCAGTCCCTTTGAGAATTTCTCGGGAAGGTTATTGCGATACTGGTAGAGGGAAACGAGCGACAGGCCGTGCCTGATCAATATCGTCGGTTCGCGCACGCCGTCGATCATGTTGCCGTCGGACGCCATGACCTTCTCGCGCAGGCCGGGCTGCGGCTTTCGCGCGAAAAACCGCACGACAACTTTCACATTCTGGGCGGACAGATTTGCCGCGACCTTCGCGGCGTTGTTCGGGGTATCGATAATGGCAATGCCCGCCGGATCGTTGGGTTGCCCAATCGCCGCATGGCCCGGCACCAAAGTGCTCGCAAGCAGACCCTTGGTGAATGTTCTTCGCGAGACGATCGACATTGCCCCCCTGAAGAGCTGTTGCCTGATCACTCAACCTTTTTGCTGCGCTTTGATCTCCCCGAACTTGGCCAGCGCGCGGTCGAATATATCATTGAAGAGCCACATCGAATCCAGAATTTCGCGCATGGTCGCGGATGTCCTCGCCCTGTCGGCCTTCCCGTAGGCAAACATGCTGTTATTGCGCAAATATCCCATGATTCGCGGCTCGGAAATCCGGTAATTGAGCAAATTGCCGGAATTGAGCGCGGTTTTGGCCGGGCTTGGAATGATCTGGATAAGCTCGAAAAACCGCATTTGATCGATCGGGTCCGGCAAGGCCTTCATGATTGCTGGTATTTTCGGGAACAGCTCCGCGTGCGCGTTCATCAGGCCGTTCCGCACGGCCGTCCAGTGATTGTATCGCTGATCTGAATTGCCGATCCGCGCCTCTTCCTTGTCGTCGCGCGCATTCAACTTGGGATCGAGGCCCGCGACGGACTTCTTGATGGCCGCCCATTTCTTCTGGCCGATCTTGTCCTCGGACACGCCGGTCTGAAAACTTCCTTTGTATGATTCCGAACGCGCATTGCCGATGTTCTGATTGCCATCGGTCTCGGCAAAGAAGACGGCGAGACTGATGCGGCCGGCGACTTCGGCATGCGCCGCATCGAGACCCTTCACCCGCGCAATGACCATTCCAAGGTCGACAACATCTTTAAACGGTGTATCGGATTTCTGCGCATTGGCGGGCGGCGCCTGCATGATGGCGAAAAGAGCCTTGTACTCGTCGATCAGCGGCTCGTTGTCGGCATCGAAGTATGCCGGCGGAATTTTGTATTTATTCGGCCTGCCGATTCTCGACGGCATCACGTCGGTCAGGTCCTTGTACGCACCCATCATGGCGACACGCGCAAGGTAGAGCGCCTGCCCCGGCTTTTCGGACAGCTTTTGCTTCGCATCGATCTGCGCGCGCCGTTCGCGCAGGATCGCCCTGAAATCCTGCACCGTCTTGTTGTAGGCGTTGAGCGCTTCCGACTGCGATGGCGTGGACACCGGTTGACCGAGCGCGACGAGATTGGGAAACGCGGCGACAGTTGCGAGACTGAATACACCGATGATTGCAAGCTTGTGATAGCTCAGATTGCCCACGTGTTCTGCCCTTTTGGTCGACCGCGGTCTCAAGCGATGGTAGTGGCAGAAACAAGAATAGACGAAGAGCTTGCCCTTATCGAGATACCAGCAACCGAAGCCGGAGTGTAGATCGCCTTGTTGGGTGTGAGCGACATCACGTGACAGCTTCAGAGGTGCAATTTAATATCATGGCGTGTTCCGCTAAACGATAATTCGGTGGGGAGGAAGGAACCTCGCAAAATGCCGGGTGAGATCCATCACTTGCGACAGGGAAGAGATGGGCCCCCTCCAACTGAATCATCGCCACGGCGCCTCGCCGCCATCCTGGCCGCTGACATCTCCGGTTATAGCCGGCTCATGGCAATGGATGAGGAGGGCACGCACGCGCGGGTGATGCGGCACCGACGCGACCTCATTGACCCTACGATCATTGAGTATCACGGAAGACTCGTCAAAAGTACGGGCGACGGCTTTCTCGCGATGTTCGACAGCCCTGTCGAAGCCGTCCGCTGCGCCATTGTTATCCAGCAGAGCATGGTCGGGCGCAACGCGGCGCTCCCACGCGAGCGGTGGATACAATATCGAATTGGGGTAAACCTCGGAGATGTCATTGTCGAACCCGATGACATCTACGGTGATGGCGTCAACATTGCAGCGAGGCTTGAGGGAATTGCCGAACCGGGAGACGTCTTTATTTCGGGCGGCGTCTACGAACAGGTTAAGCAAAAACTTGTTTGCGGCTATCAGTCGCTCGGTGACCGTCAGGTCAAGAACATCACGGATCCGATCAGAGTTTACAGGGTGCTGCCCGATCCCAGCGCCGTCGTTAAGGCGCGCTCCACGCCGGGACGTGCCCTGGCCATCATCTTGAGCGTCAGCCTGATCGCGAGCGCAGCCGCTGCCACCGCAACCTGGTACTTCTTCGTGTGGGAGCCGGAACATTTGGCCGCACGGTCCCCGGTGCAAACGCCCGGCACAAGCAAAGCTCCTGCTCCTGTCACCGCCGCCGCTCCGCAGGGAGCACCGGCGAGCAATCCACAGGCGCCGCCGTCATCAGCTCCAGCTCCAGCTCCGGCTCCGGCTCCGGCTCCGGCTCAGCCGCAAACTGCCGCGCTTCCTCCGGCGCAGCCGCCCGAAACGCAGGCGATCAGTGAACCCGAGATGGTGACCCTGCCTGCTGGCACATTCGCAATGGGCAGCAATGAAGACCCGTCCGAGAAACCGGTCCATCAGGTGAAAATCAAATCCTTTGCCATCAGTAAGTATCCCGTCACGGTGCGCGAGTGGAACCAGTGCGTCGCCGCCTCGAAATGCACCAACAAGGTAACGGGCAATGACGATGCCCCTGTCACCAATGTCAGCTGGAATGACACGCAACAGTTCATCGACTGGCTCTCGGGGGTGACTCAAAAGCAATATCGCCTTCCGACTGAAGCCGAATGGGAGTACGCCGCGCGCGGCGGCACGCAGACCAAATATTGGTGGGGCGATCAGCCCTCACCTGGCATGGCCAACTGCAAGGGATGCAGTGAACCCTACGACGCCACGCAGCCTATGAAGGCTGGCAGCTACAAACCCAATCCTTTTGGTCTCTACGATATGGGCGGCGGCGTTTCCCAATGGGTAGCGGACTGCTGGCACAAGACCTATCACGCGGCCCCCACCGATGGGTCCAGCTGGCTCGATTCCGAGTGCTCCGCGCGCGTCATCCGTTCCGGGTCATGGAAGAACGATCTGAATTATGTTCGGCCCTCAAACCGGGACAACTACGACGCAAACGTACGCTATCCGACGCACGGATTTCGCGTCGCCCGCTCACCATAAAAGGCGTGTCATGGCCATCACGCGTGCACTTTTGTTCTTGGTTGCGCTGCTGCTACCGGCAAGCGCCCATGCTCAAGGCAAAGCGGCGCATAAAGACGCATACCTTTATTTTGTTTGGCCGCAGGACGGCACGGTGATCAAAGGTGCGTTCTGGTGCCGTTTCGGTCTGCGCAATATGGGGGTCACGCATGCGGGCGATGATTTCGAAAACGCCGGGCACCATCATCTGCTGGTCGACGTGAATGCACCTTTGGACGCCGACGAAGCCATTCCGCAGGACAAAAACCATCTCCACTTCGGTGCAGGGCAAACAGAGACGCGCTTAGAACTGCCGCCTGGCAAGCACACGCTCCAGCTTGTGCTCGGTGATGCCAAGCACTACCCGTTCAAGCCTCCGGTTGTTTCGAAGAAAATCACGATCACGATCAAATGAGAGGAAATCCGGCGGCCTTCCGTCACCGCGTCAGCACGATGAAATCGGTATCTGCACCGGTTTCTTCGCTGATGCCGTAATCTGAAATGATCAGCGACGAGCCCGATGTCAGCAATTGAGCGATTCGCTCGACCGCATCTTGCGGAATTTCGATGCGACTGAGGGCGGCGCCGGCTTTGTCCGGCGTCGGCAGGGCGGTCTTGATTGTTTGTTTTGTGTGTTCTTTTTGCGACTTTGCTGAAGTCCTTTGACCATGTGAGGCCTTCTCCGGGATCGATACGACGGTCCAGCGAAGGGCCACGCCGTCCTTCTGCAATTCCATTGCGGTGAAAACGTGCGTTCCCATCGGCTCCGCCGCGTCCTGAATCTTCACCGGGGCATCGAATAGTGGGGCGAAGCCCTGTCGCACGAAAAGCTTGCTCAACTTGCGGCTCACAAAGACGGAAATTGACGCGCCCTTTCGAGGCGCGGCTGCCCCGGCAGCGGGGTCAGGACCTTTTGCGTCCTCTTGTTGCTTAGCATTCGCGGCAAGCGACACCTCAGTCGCATCGGCCGTGATCGTGGCATTGCCCGGCTGGGCGGCAGTGTCGGATTGCGGCGAAGCGAGCGCGACTTTCGGCTTCGGCAGAAAAAGCTGCGGACTGTTTATCTCTGCCGGCCGAATATCGTCATGAGCGATAATTACTCGCGTGCCGCGCTTCGTGAGATGGAAGAGTCGAACCGCAAAGTCATGTGTCAGACGGATGCAGCCATGTGACGCCGGATACCCGGGCAAGTCCCCCGCGTGCAGCGCGATCCCCGACCAGGTGATGCGCTGCATGTAAGGCATGGGCGCGTTGCTGTAGATGTTCGAGCGGTGAAATCTGCTCTTGCTGATGACGCTGAAGACGCCGAGCGGCGTGGGATGATTCCTGACCCCCGTCGACACGGAGGAGCGCGCGACCAGCGCGCCATCGTCATAAAGCGAGATCCGCTGATCCGCGATCGAGATGATGAGGAGGAGCGGTCCCTTTGCCGCGTCTTTCGACGCACCTTTTGAAGCGTCTTTTACAGCGTCTTTTGCGGCGTCCGGAGCTCTCTTCGCTGATTCAGGTTTTTTGTGTTCGCGTTGGTTCTTTTGCCTGAAGGTATGATCGCCCCACCAGAATCTGTACGGTGACCAATACGGGGACCGGGCGTGAGAGGCCCCTGGCAAATGCAGACTGATTGCAAGTGCCGTCAGCAGCAGCCAGATGAACTTTCGCCGCCTCATATATCCTCCGGATTCAAGGGATGATAATGGCGGGAACAAGGACATTGGAAGGGCTTCGTCGTGTCTGCTTTACCCCCGAAAGCACACGTGCGGTGCAACTAAGAGATGTCCGCTAGGGGCCAATAGCGACAAGCGCCCGCAAAAAGCTGGCATCGGACGGCCGCGCCAAAAGCAAGCCTGACAGCCGTCGAGCGCGAATTCACTTATTCGATGCGTGCAGAAATGCGTCGTAGTTCAATTTAATGGTCTGATAGCACTCGCAGGCCGTCTCCTGAAGCGCCGGAATATCGAGCAACTTGATGTGTCCGCGCCTGTAGCGGATC
>JBKPRE010000181.1:0-3927 GCA_046734435.1 Pseudomonadota bacterium
GGCAGCGCGTCAGGGCAGATCGAAGCGTTCAACATCAACATTCTCCAGACCAAAGGCTCGCTGTTCGCAACGCGGCCGACGCTGAACAACTACGTCGCCAAGCGCGAGGACCTTGTCTCGACCGCCGCCGACTTGTTCAAGGTGGTCGGCTCCGGTGCAGTGAAGATCCCGATCAACCAGAAATATCCGCTCAAGGATGCGGCCAAGGCCCACAAGGAAATGGAAGGCCGCGACACGACCGGCTCAACCATCTTGATGCCATAGGCCTGTCAGATGCGTTTGGGTGCGGCGGCGGTGATGGTTCTCATCGCTGCCGCACCATTTTCCAGGGCGCTTGCTGTTGATGATGCCGAAGTGCTGGCGCTTGTGCGAAAGCACTGCGTGATGTGCCACGCGGCGAAACCGACGCATGAAAGTTTCCAGGAAACGCCAAAAAACGTCACCCTGGAAACCGTCGCCGACATCAGGAAGCACGCCGCAACAATTTCCGCCCAGACCGTACATACCAAGGCGATGCCGCTCGGCAATCAGACCGGCATGACCGATGAGGAACGTGCTACGCTCGCTCAATGGCTGAAGAATCAGCAGTGAGCGGGGACTCCGGGCCCTGGGGCTTTTTTGCCACCTTCGTCCTTGGGGTGATCGCGCTTCTCGCCGGCCAGCTCGCAGGCATGGCGGCACTGGTCGGCTGGTACGGATTCGATCTGCGGAATGTGCCCGTGCTGAGCCAGCATGGCGCCGCCATAATCGTGTTCATCTTTGTATCGGCGCCCGTGCAGGTAGCACTCCTCGCGCTGGCGGCGGGCTACAAAGGCAACATTGCCGACTATCTCGGTTACAAGCTGCCGCGCCGCGGCGAAGTGGTGTTGTGCCTGGCGATTCTTGCCGCGATGATCGCAGTCGGCGATGCCATGAGTTGGCTGGCGGGCCGGAGCGTCGTCGACCGCTTCCAGACCGACATCTATCAGGCAGCCAATAGCGTCGGTCAGCTGCCGTTGCTGCTGGCGGCGGTTGTGCTTCTCATCCCGATCGGCGAGGAGACTTTGTTCCGCGGCTTCCTGATGCGCGGTTGGTTGCGTTCGCCTCGCTCGGCCTGGCCCGTTATCCTCATCACGGCGGCTCTTTTCGCGATCATTCACGTCCAATACGACTGGTTCCTGATCGGACAGGTTTTTGCTTTCGGCATGCTGTTCGGCTGGGCGCGATGGGCGACCGGATCGACTCTCCTGACCATGATGCTGCATGCTGTGGTCAATCTGGAGGGTATGCTTGAAACATTTTTCAGCCTCAACGGCTGAACGGCCCGCTCACAGCAGTGAAGCGATCTTCGCAATGGCCGGATGGTGCTTGATGCCTGCCGGCAGGCGCGGCAAGCCCACGACGCCGACCGATTCCGCAAAGCGCGCAATGCTGGCGACAGTATCCGCGAGTTCCACCGTGTCGCGCTGGCTTTCAGACACGACGATCGCTGCAATCGACAATTTACGCTGCGCGATGACGTCGAGCGCGGTCAAAGTGTGGCTGATGGTGCCAAGATAGCCGCCGACGACCAGCAGCAGTGGAATATTCAGCGCCGACATCCAGTCGAGGACCGTGCGCTGCCCATCGAGCGGGACCATGATGCCGCCCACGCCTTCGATGAAAAGCGGCCCCTTTGCGGCGTCGATCGCCGCGCGGCTGAATTTGACCAGCTCCTCGAAGTCGATGCGGCGTCCTTCGCGTGCCGCTGCAAGATCGGGCGACAATGGCGCGCGGAAACGCCAGGGTGCGATCTGATTTACTTCGTCGGCGGTGACCGGCCGTCCGAGCGCACCCAGCAGCACCGCGGGGTCGCTGGTTTCTGCCACGGAGGAGTCGTAACCGCTCACGACAGGCTTGAGCGCTGCCACGGGCTGGTTGGACTCGCGCAAGTAGCGGATGAGCGCGGCGGTCACGAAGGTCTTGCCGATATCGGTGCCGGTCGAGGTGACGAAATAGGCGGCCACGGCTAAGCCGTCAATCTGTCGCGAACGATGTCGGCGAGCCGCGCGATCTCATCGTCGGGATGCTGCGCTGTGAATGTCAGGCGCAGGCGCGCGGTACCGGCGGGCACCGTCGGCGGGCGGATCGCGACGACAAGAAAGCCTTCGTCTTCCAGAGCGCGTGAGGCGGAGAGTGCGGCGTCTTCGTCGCCGACGACGATCGGGACGATCGGGCTTTGCGCTTCGGGAAGTCCCGCGCGGCGCGTGAACGACTTCGCCTTTGCCACGGGGAGAGCCGCGTATGCCGGCTCTCGCTCGATCAGGTCAAGGGCGGCGATCGCGGCTGCAACGCTCGCCGGCGGCAAGCCGGTCGAGTAGATCAACGTGCGTGCACGGTTGCGCATGAGCTCGATGACGGGCGCTGATGCACAGAGATAGCCACCATAGGAGCCGATCGCCTTCGACAAGGTCCCCATCTGCAGCGGAACGGCAATGTGCGAATTCTCCAAAAAACTCGAGCCGCGTCCGCCGCCGACCACACCGATCCCGTGGGCGTCATCGGACATCAGCCAGGCGTCGTATTGATCGGCAAGCGACAGCAGGTCCTCGAGCGGAGCGGTATCGCCGTCCATGGAGAACACGCCGTCAGTAACGATGAGGGCGCGGTCGTGCTGCGTGCGGTGCGCATCAAGCAGTGCGCGCGCATGGCTGACGTCGTTGTGGCGGAAGGTCTTGATTTGTCCGCGCGACAACTGGGCGCCGGCGTAGATGCAGGCATGCGAAAATTCGTCCAGCAGCACGAGACCATCGCTGCCAATGAGCACTGGAATGATCCCGGTATTGGCGAGATAGCCCGACCCAAAGACGCAGGCCGCTTCGGTGCGCTTGAATTCGGCCAGGCGCGCTTCCAGCTTCGCGTAGAGCGGATGATTGCCGGTGACCAGCCGCGATGCTCCCGACCCCGCGCCATATTCCTCGATCGCGGCAATGGCCGCCTGCTTGATCGCAGGATGCTGGGTAAGGTTGAGGTAGTCATTGCAGGAAAACGACAGCAGCCGGCGGCCATTCCGGTCGACCCAAATTCCGTCCTCGCGCAACGTCTCGTTCAGCGCTCGGTAGAGGTGCCGTTCCCTGAGCGATGCGAGCTTGTCTTGCGCGTAGGCGTCGAGCGAGTGCATCAGTAACCTTGCCAGGTCATGGGGTCAGATGCTTAGCACGAATGGAGCAGGGAAACGTCAAATGACGGGGCGGGGCAGCAAAACCAGCGTGACCCCCGGGTGGTACGACCCGGAGCTACCGCATGTGTGGCTGCCTTACACCCAGATGAAAACTGTCTCGCCGCCGCTGGCGGTCTTGCGGACGCAAGGCGCCCGTATTTTTCTTGCCGACGGTCGCGAACTGATCGACGGCATTGCAAGCTGGTGGACGGCCTGCCACGGCTACAATCATCCTCACATCCGGCACGCCGTCGAAGCGCAGCTCGCGTCGATGCCGCACGTGATGTTCGGTGGGCTGGTGCACGAACAGGCGTTGCGGCTTGCCGGACGTCTTGCCCGGATGCTCCCCGGCGGTCTGGAGCGCGTGTTTTTTTCCGACTCGGGATCGGTGGCGGTCGAGATCGCCCTGAAGATGGCGGCGCAGTACTGGATCAACCGTGGAGTGCGCGGCAAAAAACAGTTTGTCGCTTTTCGCGGGGCATATCACGGCGACACATTCGGGGCGATGACCGTCAGCGACCTGGACGCCGGGATGCATTCCAGTTTTGCGGGTGTCTTGCCCGCGCAACACATTGCCGACTTGCCGAACAATCCCGCCGCGACCTCTGCACTCGAAAAATTGCTGATGGGCCGAAGCGACACAATCGCCGCGATTATTGTCGAACCGCTGGTGCAGGGCGCCGGCGGAATGAAATTTCACGGCTCCGGCGTGCTTCGTAACCTGCGGACCCTCGCAGACAGGCATGACG
>JBKPRE010000182.1:0-16763 GCA_046734435.1 Pseudomonadota bacterium
GCGGGTTTCTCGCCTTTTAAGATGCGATCGACATAGGAGGCGGCCTTGACGAACAGATCGGACGTGTCCGGTCCGTATGCAATCAATCCGCCGCCTGCCACCGCCGAGCGAACTGAATGGACCACAGGCACACGATAGCGAGCCGCTAGTTCGACGATCAAATCGCGATATGCAGTTGTAGTCACATCACTTGGGAGCACTATCCCGCCATTCGGTTCACGAACGAAAGCACCAATTGCGTGTTCAATGCTCGCCGCGTCGCGCACAGGGAATGAGACTGCAACTATGCCAACGGACTTGGCAATCTTCTGGATGAGCGGCCAGTAGAGCTTAGCGCTGCTGTTGTTCGGGTTGAACAGCATCGCCACCCTTGCAAGATCTGGCACCATCTCTTTAAGGAGCTCAACCAACTTGCCAGCTATTGAAACCTCGTAAAGTGTGAACCCGGTGAGGTTGCCGCCCGGATGTGCGAGGCTCTTGACGATGCCGAGGCCAACCGGATCATTAGTCGCAATAAATACGACTGGAATTTCACTGGTTCTCTGCCGCACCTCGTTCAAAACACGGACGGAATAAACCAGAATTACGTCCGGCTTCGCGCTTACCAGATCCGCCGCACTCGCTCGAATGCGCTCGATGTCGCCGCCGCCCCATATCACCTCGATCTGGATGCCGCGACCTTCTGCCCAACCGAGATCTCTAAGCTTCTGTTGGAACGCTGTGATCCATGACTGTCCGAGGGCATCATTGCCAATGACGATCAAAGCGGCCACGCGTCTCATGTGTTCTTGGGCATTTGCCGCAAGCGGCCAAGCCGCTGCTGAAGCGGCAAGATGCAGGATGAACTCGCGCCGCCGCATATCCCCACCAAGCTCGATATGCCTATAGTACCGGTGCACACCGGCGCCGGGATAGGGGCCGTTTGAATGTCCGTCTTTGGGTCAGAAGCGGACATGTGCGGTGCAAAAAGCGGTGTCCGCGTCTGTCATTGACCGCGTGGCCACCTTAGCAAAGCCTCACCTCGTTGCAGCGAGGACTTGCCGTCTCACTTTTGACCCGTCGTTTGCGGCTGCGTCTCCGGAATAATCCCGGCGATCTTTCCGGTGAGCGCATTCACGATCAAGATTTGGTCCTTCATTTTAACATAGCCATAATCTGCGAGCTGCGGGATCTGCGCGACGAGGTCGGACGGCAAACCATCGGGCTTCACACCTTTCGGGAGCTTGGCGCCGATTTTCGGAGCGAAGTCCTTTGCCGATTTTGTCGTCTTGAGCCTAAATTCGATCTCTGTATGCTTGGTCAGCAACGTCTGCCGTACCTGCTCGCGCTGCACCGCGCTCAAATCAAGCTTCGGCAGTGAGGGATTTTGCGGGACGATACTGCCGTTGCTCTGGACGACCGCGCCCTGTGTGGTGTCGGCGGCCGGCGCCGCCGCGGAACTGGTGAGCAGCAAAATTGCCCCAAGCAGAGTTGTATGTATGAGTGACATGGCCGCGCCCTCGCGTTGGCGTCGCCCTTATACGACTAAACCATCACCACTTATCGGCAGTTCCATTGGGCTTGGTCCTTTTGATAGTCCCAGCCTTCTGTCGCTAGGGCACCACAAATCGGCGCTATCGCTCACAGCAAAAAGAACAGGTGATGTCCGCTTTGGGTCACAAGCGGTAGCTTGCCCCAGGCTGCTCGCTCCACAAATTCGACAGTGGCTGAACTACCCGCCCTTGCCTGCTGAGAGCGAGGAGCAGTCGCGCGATGTATATCCCGCGACCAAACCTCAGCGGTGTGAGCCAGTTTCGGACTTAGTTCAATCGGCTAGCAAGTCGTGCGTATCGCTAAATTCCATCAGGACTCAACTGTTGGCGTCGCGATGCTTAACTCATCAGCTTGTCCGAGATAGTCTTCGGCCAAACGAATCAGTCGCAGTTTGGTGCTGGGGTTCGTCGCAATGCGCGCCAGATCGTAAAACCGTCGCGAACCCGTCTTAAGTTCGTCTGCGAGCGACATGCTGAAGTTCGAGACCAAACTTGTTGGGCTTTTGTATTCAATTTCGGTCTTGCAGGAACAACATTGATATACGATTGCCCCGTCGTCCCTCGTCTGACGGACCATCGCAACGCCGCAAACAGGGCATGCCCGCGTCATTGAATATTGCTGCGTGTCGGCCATCTCACGCCCAGTTATATACAATGCGCCAAGCCGATGGTCGCGCTTTGATCCCCATCAACTGTCAGTGACCGGCGGGGTGTCAACGGATCCCGAGGAACCTTATCAGTGGCGACGACCTTACTTCGTGGAGGCGATAATGCCCACTGATCCCGATGCCAGCGAATGGGCGCTGCTGCAAGACTACTTTGCGGCGCTGTCAGATCATGACCCTGCGCAGGAACGCCAGCCTCTTGATGCCATTTTTGACGCCGCCACCCGGCGCCGGTTTGGCGATTGGATCGCGCGCAGTGTCGTGAATGCGAAGCAAAATCGGGCTCGAAAAGCGGACGTCTAGCTGGATCTTTTGACCATTGAAGATGCTTGTGTGGGCTAACGTTAATCGCGATTAGGCTCCTTGGAACTCAGCGCACCTCTTGTAGAGCGTATCAAACGCGACCTAAGCTCATGCGTGCTGAGGGAGCGATGGCTATTCGACGTTGGATTGCAGCTGGTTCATTCGGACCAGAAGAGATCGCAGCCAAACGGCCGCATTTGACGCGGCTTGCACGAGCCTTCGCTTTAATAACAACGACGACCCAATAACCGAACTGCTCGCGAAAGCTGTTGTGACGGTCGCCGGAACCGGCGAGCTGGATCCTGCGACAATCGCCAATCGAGCCATCCATGCATTAGGCATAAAACAACCCAGCGGGCAGAGCCGAGCAAAAACAGGAAAGGCGCGTTAGGACTCCCCGCCGATTAACCCTCATTCGAGTGATCTGGCGGCGAAACCTGGTTTCGCTAACGCTCGATCTCCGGCTCATTGAGCTTTGGCAACGGCGGTTCGTAGCTAACGTCAGTCTGTGAATTGCGGTCGGCTTGGTCGGCCAATCGCGTGAATGCGATGGCCAAATGTTCAAACTCCGCTTTCATTTCAGATGTAGTTTCCGTTTCGGCTTTCGCGAAAAGCTCAAGGGCTTTCCTTCTGTAGTGGTCGCCTGCTACCGACATAGGACCCCTGATGTCTTTTTACATACTGCCCAATACGACACGGAGAAGTTAGTTCCCGGATAAATAAAGGACCGCAGCCGGGGGTTGGCTGCGGTCCACGGGACTTACTTGAACCGCAGCCGCTTCGGGGGGAACGGCGAGGTTCTGTTTGTCCAATGCGCTGAACAGCGCCCAGTTCCTACTGCAATTAGAGAATCCGGAGAATGCATTGGCTTAGAACGAGCAGTTGCACTTTGTGTAAAACTGGAACTGCCCTTTCTGACTAGCGTTACAGCTTTGACCGACGCCTCTTCGCTACGAGAGGCCGCAGGTCATGGACAGTCCTGATCCTGTGGCCGTCGCCAGCGCGCCCCGTTTGCGACGGCCATTCTTAAGTGAGTGCGTGATGCCCAAAACCGAATTGGACGGCCTGCCCGTTATTGATACCGATGAAAGCGAGGAACTGACTATCGCCGTCAAGCCCGAGGAAGGCGACGAAGCCGACCCAGAACAGCACCCGATCGCCATCGCCCTGCGCCGGCAGCGCGGCGTTGATGATGCGCGAGTGTCAAAGCGCGAAGTGCTGGTCCGACGCGGGGAAAATGGTTCAGATACGGCGCGCCGAAGCGGGTTTCGTAAGTCTGCCGGTCATGTCCCCGTTTGCCTGGTCGCCCATCTGCCGGTAGCTCTCGGCCAAGGCTTCAAGCCCCGCTCGTCGCACGACATTCGTTTCATTGGTGGCTTTGCTCATCAGGTCCAAAGCCATTTCGAGGTATATATCGCCTGAGGACATTTACGCACTCCGTACAATGCCCCAACCTTTGCTAAAAAAAATGAATATGCAATGAAGGTCAACCGGTCCCATGAGGTACCTCAGAAGCAAGTGTCAAAAGACACTACCCCATGATGGAGGGCCCGAGTGCCGATTCCGAAGAGAAGCGCGAGCCCGCGAGCGACACTGGACTGGTAGATCGCCTGAAAACGCTTGACCCAAACCGGCCGATTAGAGAAGCGGACATGTGCGGTGCAAACCGTCATGTCTGCTAAGGGCCGTAAGCGGACGTCGGGGGCTATTCGATCAACTCGTCAGCACGTCCGAGCACCTGACCGGGAATTTGGAGGCTAAGTGCCTTCGCGGTCGTGAGATTGATGAAGAGCTCAAAGTTGGTCGGTTGTATTACCGGCAGGTCAGCCGGTTTCTCGCCTTTCAAGATGCGGCCCACATATAGGCCTGCCCGCCGAAATGTCTCCGCTTGATTGGGACCGTAACTCACCAGCAGGCCTGCCGCGACCCCATCGCGAGATTCCGACATCGTTGGAAGTCCGTGGCGAAGCGCAAGAAAGGCAATCTGCCGACTACGTGAACTAAGATAAGCATCATTACCGATGCTCAGTGCTTTAGCCTGTTGCTGCGCGGCTGCAGTTACAGCACCTTCGATCTCGCTTTCACTCCCGGCTTTAAGAATGACTATCTCCAGCCCGAGGTGTTGCACCGCAGCCTTCGACAACTCGATGTTGTCCTGCATGAGGCCGGGATTGTTTGGATTGACCAGAAGAGCGATCCGCGTGATGCCGGGGGAGATCTCATGCAAAAGCTCCAGCCGCTTGGCGACCAGTTCAACTCCCATAAAGGTTGCCCCGGTGACGTTACCTCCTGGACGACCCAGACTAGCGACGAAACCAGCGCGCACTGGGTCGGAGGCAGTCGTGAAGACTATTGGTGTGGTTTTTGTCGCCACCATCGCGGCTCGGATCGCCACGTCGCCCGCACCGGCGCAGATAGCTGCAACTTTGCGGTCAACGAGGTCAGCCGCCATGGCGGGGAGACGATCAAATTGGCCTTCGGCCCAACGGTATTCGACCCTGACGTTCCGGCCTTCGACAAAGCCCGCCTCGCTTAAACCGCGATGGAATCCAACCATGCGGTCGGCCCACTGCGTTGCCGACACGCCGTGCAGTACGCCAATCACTGGCGTCGCGGATTGCTGAGCCCGCGCCGCAAGCGACGACGCTGAGACGATACCAAGTAACGTGATGAACTCGCGCCGCCTCATTGATGCCCCCGAGAATGCGCGACACATCGTAACGGCTTATATCCCGCTAGTTAAGGTAGAACCCAATTTCCCCTATCTATCCGACAGCAGACATGGGCAGTGCAAAGACGATGGCTTTGTATTAAGTCCATTGAAAAAGAGTGGGTTGTTACTGCATCTGATTTCGCTATTTTGTGCAAACTAATATCTGGAGGCCGGCAATGCCAAAGATTTCCGGTGGCTGTCTTTGCGGGGAGGTGCGCTACGACTGCAGTGCCGAACCATTGGGAACGGCAATTTGCCACTGCACCCACTGTCAAAAAGTGTCTGGCTCGGCATTCTCGGTGAATGTCGTCGTTCCAGCGCCGAGTTTGACGTGGCAGGGACAAAGTCTCGCGTCCTATGCGGACAAGGGCGAGAGCGGGAAACCGCTTTCGCGAAAGTTCTGCAGCAATTGTGGGTCATCACTTGCGACCGAAACGGAGGCGCTGCCGGGAGCAATAATTATCAAGGCCGGCAGCCTCGACGATAAGTCATGGCTAAAGCCCAACTATCATCTATGGACTAATTCCGCGCAGCCATGGGTACGAATTGAGCCAGGTGCGAAGACATTTCCAAAAGGTAGGACCTGAAGGTATAGTGAACTCGCGCCGCCTCACGGGCGCCGTCGCCCTCGGCACAGTCACCCGCGCTTTGCAAACCAGCGCCAAGCCTGAGGTGATCGGCTTTCGTCGCTGCTGGCCGCAGAAACGGTGTGCGGCGGACTCGTTCGCTTGTCTTTGTTTCGAAGATGTTCAACCACAAAAACGCGGATCGCCGATGAAAGGTTGCCCTGGGTGCGCGCTGCGATTGCAGTGACCAAACTCGACACCGTGACGCCCTGGAAATGGGCGATCTCTTTGAGTTCAGTCCAGAAAACATCTTCAAGGCTGATGCTAGTTTTGCGTCCATCAAGCCTAATGGAACGTTTGAGTGCGGCTGATTTCATCAGGGGTCCGTTTGTTTACTGGTTGCCTCGTCGCAATTTCGGTCTTGCATAAAAGGCATTCGTATAGTGTTGTCTCGTCGTCTTTCACACGGCACACCATAACGACCTTGCAGACGGGGCAAGTTTTCACAATTTATAACTGACCGACCATTTTTTAGACTCGTAGGCAATGGCGGTTCCAAGATCGGGTCGCGTCGCGTGGGTGGATTGCGCCGTCACTCAGAACCGCCTCGCCCCCGCTCGGTGGCTCCGCCCTTACAACACAATTCATGCGCGAAAAGCCGGCGCTACACTTTGATGTCGATCAAATAGGCCATTTTAGATGTGACCGACGGAACCCAAGCAACATCATCGACCAGCAAATTGCTGATAGACCGCCGCTTCGTTTTGTTCCCCCTGCTCTCTCGAAGCCCGCGCCGACATAACGGATGCGCTCAAATCATCGGGATATTGAAATCTTTTTGCGCGTAAGCTCTTGCGCAACGGCACGCCCGGGCCTCTGCCCAATGCGGCAGCCCTAACGCGTTCGGGAACTGCGAACGAGGTCGCGTAATCCAGCGATATTCATGTCGAGATGTTCGCGGATAGCCTTGCGCTCGCTTGGTGTCAGATCCTTCGCAGCCAGCTTGCTCCAGTCTTCCGAGATCGCTTCCCGTACGGAATGAATTTTCCATTCACCGGGCCGTTCTGTCCATGCGACCTCGACAGCTTCGGGAAATCGTGACCGTTTGCGGAAATGCAGCAAGCTTGGCAACTTAAACCTCGAAATTGACTGGTGGGTGGGGATGCCTCTCCTAGGCAAACACCGTTAGCATTCCGCAGAGGCAGATTCCGACAAGAAGGAATGTCCAATCCGAAGGCTTCAGCTCCAGAAGCCTTCCATCGCTCACGACATAGGCCAACATTTTGCACGCCTCGTTTGTTGTCAAACAAGGTACCGCGTATTGAATTGCGTGGCTGTAGCTCACTCGTCACAGAACCACCCAATCGACCTATAGCGATGAAAAAAACCGAGTTTTGTGGCAATTGCGCCACATCGACTGGGCAATTCGGCAGCCAATCTGGCTTCGCCTTTTTGCGACATATCTCGCGAGGACGACAAATCTCTGGTGACCGACGCCTTGGGGTCACAAGCGGACATGCGCAGCGCAATAGCGCATGTCGGCTAACGTCCATGTGTGGACGGCTCCGGATTGGCAAGTACTTCTTCACGCTGCAGCGTTAGTCGGTGCGGGCATGTGTTCGGCCTTTTCGTGCGGTGCTCATTACCGCTGGGCATAATGCCCTTCGCGGATTAGGTCCCAATCAGAAGCACGCATTTGATTGAGGCTCTGGCTAACGGGTGCCCTGATCGCTGGATCGACTAGCTCTTCACATAAAGCCCGGATTGCGTGGTAGATATTGCGTCCAAGTGCCATAGCCGGGCGATGCCATCAGCAGCATCGGAAAGGTGATGCGCATGCCCTGATTGATCGCAAGGCTGAGTGCCCTGTCGCAGGTGCCTGGCACGAATGCCGATATTTTCTCGTAAGATTTATCTGCCGCGATCTTCAACGCTGTCGCGAAGGCATCACCGAGCACGTCGGCCTGTGAGACCGCAAGGGGCCCGACATGCCCGTTGGCATTGACATAACTATAGCCAACGCAATCGCTGTCGGCGTAGAGCATGACGCCGGTCGTCCCCGCCTCACTGAGCAGGTACCGGTGGTGCTTTTCGCGCACAACGCCTACAGCGCAGGTGTCGATCTCGGCAAGTTTTTTCATGTGCGTGGCCGTGTCATCGATCGGCAGGGCACGCAATCGCGGGTCTGGCAGTCCTCTCAGTTCTTTTTGTTCCGCACCCAGAAAATAGATCGGCACTCTGGGAAAGAGGCCGTGCCGAATGTAGAGGCCTTGGGAGACACGGTTGAAAGTGAAGGTAATGAGAGCCTTGTGCGCCGCGCCTGATTTCCGGGCATGCTCCAAAGTTCGTTTCAATAGTTCATTTCCGATGCCACGGCCTTGTTGAGCAGGATCGACGAATAGTTGGGCGAGAAACCAGACATCACCGCACACCCAACTCCAGGCAAATCCCAGAATGTGGCCGCCCTCCTCGGCGATCCAAAGCCCTTCAGGGTCATCGTTCAGCGAGAACAGCTGAAAGTTGGGCGGGCTTGAACTCGCCATCGCGCCGAAGCCATGACGCTCGGTAAGGTCATTGATAGTGGCGACGACTAAGGCGTCGCTCGGCGCCAAATCCTCCGCTCGAGCACGCCTATACACGAGTGACATCAGACGATATTAGGGCCACGTGGGCCGCACTGGCAAAGTTTTCTCTTTGCTGCACACGCGCACATCCGCTTCGCCTCCAAAATCGGACATGTGCAGCGCAGTAACGAATGTCAGCTATGGGTCGACGGGCTTGCGCAAAGGACTATGTCCGGGCGTGCTCGTCGGCATCGACGACTTTTATGCGGCGTTGTCGACCACCTCTTTAGCGGCATTGTCGATCACGATGGGCGCTTCGAAATACTGGAATTCAGGCTTAGAGCCGAAGATCGACTGGATTGCCTCTTCAAAAGCCGGACCGTGCGCTTTCTTCGCAGCCTCGATGTTCTTCCAGAGATAAACGCCACCGCCGCGGCGTGACGTTTCATCGAACAAAAAGGCTTTATGGATAAGGTCCGAGTTAGCCTGCCACATTGGCACGCGGGCGCGGTATTTAGTCATAGCATCGGCACGGCTCATTCCGTCTGGCAAGCGAAACAACACGATTTCCGAAATCATAGTCGCGACCCTCCGCTATCATGGGGGCTCTCAGCCTACCACTTATGCGCTCACGCTGTCATTGTGCGCGCAACTGCTTTCTGAATTAGAATAAAAGAACCCGCCGAAGGCGGATTATCAGTTACGGTGTTGTGACATGCTAACACCGAAAGTTCCACTGTAGAGATTAGCGAGTGCGGAAGACATCCGGGACGTTCCGGTCGCGCACGCGGGACAAAGCAAATTTTTCCCGGGATCCCAAAGCTAAAACCGACCTTTATTACTCTTCCTCGATCGACCGCCCAATTCTTTCGAGGCCGTCGAGCGCCCCGCTGCTCGATGTCTGGCTCGTCACTGGCCCTCAATGCCATGTTGTACGTACAAACATTAATTGCAGCCGCATGCCGAAAAAGCCATGATGAATTTATTTAGGGAGGTAAAACAAACATGCAAGCAAAACACACGCTGCTCTCATCGTTAAGCGCCGCAGCATTTCTTGCTGCCGCCGCTCTCAACTCTGTTTCGGCTGCCCCCTACCTGATCGTCGGGAATGATGAAAAACTATTGTGGGATGACAAAGGAGCTCCAGTCGTTCACCCGACCGGGAAGGATTCGGTTGTAATCCTTGATCTCGCAGACCCAGAAAATCCCAAGGTGATTGCTACTTTGCCCCTGAAAAATTCGGTGGTCGGACCTCCAGTCAATCTTGCCATCGACCCCACCAATTCAATTGCACTGGTCGCGGATTCAATAGATGTCACGCAAGACGGCGATAAGCTCAAGATGGCTCCTGATAACAAAGTGTATGTCATCGACCTCAAGGCCAACCCTCCGAAGCTCGCCAGCACAATTACACTCGGCAAGCAGCCTTCCGGGCTAAGTTTCAATGCTGAAGGCAATTTGGCGCTTGTCGCCAACCGCGTCGACAAGTCGGTCAGTCTACTATCGATCAAAGGCACCGATGTTAAAGTGATAGACACCGTTGATCTTGGTGGCATTGTCTCGCATGCCGTATTTACGCCTGATGGCAAGCGCGCTCTGGTAACCAAATTCAACGACCACAAGGTCTCCCTGCTCGATATCAATGGGGATAAGGTGACCTATAGCAAGCTCGATTTGCCTACTGGACAGTGGCCGTACAATGTCGCTGTCGCGCCGAGCGGCAAAATAGCGCTCACAGCCGACAACGGTAATGCAGGCAATTCCGACGGCAGTGTCGATACGGTCAGTGTAGTCGATCTCGAACAGTCCCCTCCCCGCATTACGGACCGTGTCGTGGTTGGCGATGGGCCGGAAGGGCTCGCTATTTCACCAAAGGGCGATGTCGCAGTAGCGGTTATTCTGGCGGGTTCCAACAACAAGGGCGCATTCTTTCACAAGCCTAACGGCAGCCTTTCGGTCCTAAGCATCGACGGAAAGAAGGTGACTAAAGTCGGCGACGTGGACGTCGGCGGTTTGCCCGAAGGCGCGGCGTTCACCCCGGACGGCAAATACCTTTTTATCGGCAATTATCTGGATGAGGACCTCTCGATTCTGATGGTTGACGGTACAAAAATTACGCCGGTGAAGCGCTTTAAGCTGTCCGGCCATCCGGCTTCAATACGCATGAGTACGCAGTAATTTTCTGCGAGGCCGTTGAGAAAGACCGCCGCAAGGCGGTCCTTCTTTCGTAGGCCGTATACAGTTGACCGCGAGGATGTCCGCTTTGGGTCCGACATATGCGGCGCAAAAGGCAATGTCCGCTTTACCCCCAATAGCGACCGCGAAAGCAGATATCCGTAAATGGTCATGTCTGCTTTACGCTCAAAAGCGGACATGTGCGGCGCAATTCCGAATGTCGGCTAAGGGCCAGAAGCGGACCCATGCACCGCAACAAAGGGCCCACTATTCAATAAGCTCGTCCGCGCGGATTAAAACCGATTGTGGAATTTTAAGGCCAAGCACCTTGGCGGTCTTCACATTGATTACAAGATCGAAATTCACCGGCTGTTCAACCGGAAGAGATGTGACTGGTTCGCCCTTTATCAGTTTGTCAACGTAATCTGCCCCGCGACGGTAAACAACATCTAGGTTAGGCCCATAAGCGATGAGCCCGCCGGAGACTGCAAAGTCTCTGTAGATCGACACAACCGGCAGAGCATACTTCGCCGCAAGCTCGAGGATCTGTTGGCGGTGTTTGGTAATTGCGCCGTCGTCCATGACAAACAAAGCCTCGGCTTTGGCCTTCGATGCAGCCTCGAAAGCGCCGGCATAGTCGCGCTCGTCTGTTACGGGGAGCCGCACGAACTGCAATCCCATTTGCTCTCCCTTGCGCTGGACTTCGTCCACGATGATGACAGCGCCTTTGTTATTTCCCTGGTAAAGGGCGGCCATATGCGTGATCTTCGGAAGTATCTCATGAAGCAATTCAACTCCTTTTGGCCCAAGCGAATCTGGCATGAAGCTTAATCCGGTAAGATTTCCACCCGGGCGAGCGAGACTGGCAACAAGTCCCGATTTGACCGGATCTGCCACGCGCAGCATGACAACCGGAACCGTTTTCGTGGCTTTTTTTGCCGCCTGCGCAGCTGGCGTATTCACTGCCACGATCACATCAACTTTGAGCCGCAGAAGATCATCCGCAAGCGCCGGGAGTCGTTCATTGTGTCCCGCTGCATTCTGCAACTCTATGCTAATGTCCCTTCCCTCGACGTAGCCGAGCCTTTGAAGCTCGTCCCGGAATGCTTCAAGCAGGCCGGGCTGTAAATCCTGCGAAAGGATGCCAACCCTGTGCGCGCGCTTTTGCTCGGCGAGCACCGCAAATGGCCACGCGATCACGCCAGCGGATAGTGTGATGAACTCTCGCCGTCTCATTGCCGACCTTTCGTGAAAATCGCGTTGGGGTAAGCCTTACATCTTGTGTGCGGAGGGCACTGCCGTTGGTGTGTACTTTTCAGGCGGTAGCACTTGATACACAAAGGAAGTTGGTTTTTCGCTTGGTCCAAAAGGACCTGGGACCTTGTTCTTTATGGCAGGCAAGCTCTTGAGATATGCCGCAATAGCCAGCGCATCCGAGTGGCTAAGATTTTTGAAAGATTCGACGGGCATCGGCGGTGCAAGAATACGACCATCGGGTCGCTTGCCCGTAGTGATTGCTGTTGCGATTTCTTCCTTGGTCCAGTTACCAAGGCCGGTGTCTTTGTCCGGCGTCAGATTGGGACCGTAAAAAATTCCAAGACCTGGCACCTCGAAACCGACATCCGCCCCCCCGAGATAGCGCTTCTTGTCGGGCCTGCCGAGAAACGTTCCCGGGGTATGGCAATCAGTGCACGGGATGACGCTTACGAGATATTTTCCGCGCTGGATTTCAGTCTCAGCGGCATTTGCCGTCGCTGCGACTAGGCTCAACGCGATCGAAAGAAGGGCCGTGAAAAGCGATTGTTGGGCACAGGGCATATTCTCGCTCCTACCCGAGAAGTCGCCCCGAGAAAAACAGAACACAAAAAAGATCCAAACTCAATTGCCGCGCGGCAGGTGCCAATGTCCGCTTCGGGTCATTAGCGGACATATGCAGTGCAAAACGGCATGTCCGCTTTTCCCCCATTAGCGACCGCGAAAGCGGACATCCGCAAACGGTCATGTGTGCTTTACCCCCAATAGCGGACATGTGCAGTGCACGAGCTTATGTCTGCTTTGGGCCAAAAGCCGACATCGAGATATTCAGTCGATGATCTCATCGGCGCGGATTAGTACCGACGGCGGAATTGTAAGTCCAAGTACTTTCGCCGCTTTGAGGTTTACGACCAGCTCGAACCTTGATGGACGCTCGATAGGCAGGTCGGCAGGCTTGGTGCCTCCCAAAATCCGACCAACGTAACCGCCGCAACGGCGAAACATATCGGGAAGGTCCGGCCCGTAGGCGATGAGACCTCCTGCATCCACATGTGCCCGGTAGAGATATATAGTGGGAAGGCGGGCCCTCTCAGCGAGATTTGCGATCTGTTTCCTGTATGCCAGGCTGAGCGGATTTGACAAAACAATAAGAGCTTCAGCGTGCCAGTTCTTTGCCAGACCGAAAGCGCCATCAAGGTCGCTGGCGCTTTTCACGTCCGCGGCTCGAATGTCCACCGACAGCGAGCCAGCGACCCGATTTAGTTGTCGAAGTTGAGACGCATTGATGTCGGTGTTGGCAAGGACGGCGACGCGAGATGTTCCTGGCATGATCTCCTTGAGAAATTGCAGATGCTTGCTGCTCACCTCGGCAAGATCGAGGAACATCCCAGTAATATTACCTCCGGGGCGGGCGATGCTCGTTACTAACCCGGCTTCAACGGGATCGATTTCGAGGTCTATCCCAGTGATCGGAATCGTACGAGTCGCATTCTTAGCGGCTGCTAAAGCCCAAGTGCCTCGGGCGAAAATGACGTCAACGTTGAGGCTTGCGAGTTCAAGTGCGAGTTTGGGGAAAAGTTCAAGCTGGTCATGCGCGGATCGGTGTTCGAATGCGATGTTCTGTGCCTCCACGTATCCAGCTTCGCGTAGTCCTTGTACAAACGCGTCCCAATTGGCTGGCGGCGGCGGCGGGGTATCGGTTGGGGCCGCGAACGCGAGGTGGCCAATCCGAAACTGCTGGGCACGCGCCGCAAGGGGCCATGCCACCGCACTACCAACCAACGTAATGAAATCGCGCCGCCGCATTGTTGGCCCAAGGCTAAGACGACGGCATCTTAGCGGTTGAAACCATCGCCGCAATACACGGCCCATGTCCGCTATGGGTCAGTACCGGACATGTGCAGTGCAAAACAGCATGTCCGTTTTACCCCTGAAAGCGACCGTGAAAGCAGACATCCGCAACGGGTCATGTCTGCTTTACCCTGAAAGCGGACATGTGCAGCGCACACGCGAACGTCGGCTATGGGCCAGAAGCGGACATCAGCGGCACTATTTGATCAAGTCGTCGGCACGCCCGATTAGTGTGTTCGGGACGTTGACGCCGAGTGACTTGGCGGTTTTCAGATTGATAACCAGTTCAACTTTATTGGCCTGTTGCACCGGCAGGTCGGCGGGCTTGTCGCCCTTGAGAACCCGGCCGGTATAATTGCCGGCCAGGCGGTATGCGTCCGTAGGGTCCGTTCCATAGCTCAGCAGACCTCCGGCCACGGCAAACTCACGATTGGCGTGGATCGCTGGCACCGCGTGGCGGAGCGCGAGCGCGGCGAGCTGTTTAATCCGGCTCGTGAAAAATGGAGAGCCGGCGATCACGAGTCCGTCCGCCCGAAGTTCGGCTAGCTTTGCGAAGGCTCCATCAAAGTCACGATCGGTGCTGGCATTCAGGACATGGAGTTCTAGTCCAAGGGTGCGAGCCGCTGCCTGCAGCTCCTGTATGTTGGTCGCAACAGTGGGATTGGCTGGATTGACGAGTAAGGCCATGACGCTCGCCGTGGGGACCAACTCGTGCAGCAATTGCAGCAGTTTTGGCGCTATCTCCAAGTTCGTTTGGGTCACGCCGGTGACGTTGCCGCCGGGCTGGTTAAGGCTAGCGACCAAGCCGAGTTGCACCGGATCTCCGGCTGTGGTGAAGACAATGGGTATCGTCTTGGTCGCCGCCTTTGCCGCAAGCGCCGCCGGAGTTGTGGTCGCGGCAATCACGGCCACCTGACGATGAACTAGATCACCCACCATCGCCGGCAGTCGATCAGTTCGACCCTCCGCCCAGCGGTATTCGATCGCGATGTTGCGGGCATCAACGTAACCGGCTTCGCTCAGCCCCTTGAGAAAAGCTAACAATAGTGGCGCATAACCCTTGGCAGAAGCAACGTTGACAAACCCGACCACCGGCATCGCCGGCTGCTGCGCACGCGCGCTAAGCGGCCACGCGGCTGCTGAGCCAGCAATAACTTTGATGAAATCTCGCCGGCGCACGGTAACCCTCCGCAGTGAGGTTAAGCACGACGCCAGTTTTGAAAGTCTATCAGAGTTAGGCAGCGATGTCTGCTTTGGGCCAAAAGCCGACATATCCGGGGCAAAACGACCTATCTTCTTTTTTACCTCAATGGCGACCGCAAAAGCGGACATCATCAGCACACGCATTACAGCAATGTCATCTACATGAACGGCAGCCGACCTCTGCGCTCAATCCCAATTCATGTCACGCGGCGTAGCATCCTGTGTAAGGGCGCACTGTGGAGGAAATGGTTCATGAACAAAACAAAACTGACGTTTGCGGCTGGTGCACTTTGCGGCGGTCTTCTCCTCGCTTTGGCGCCAATGTCTACCGCCAGCGCCGTTCCGGTGGCGTCAATCAGCAGGGCCGCCAATGCAAACGACCTTCGTTCAACAGTTCAGTACTACCGATATCATCACTATCGCCATCATCGGCACTGCTGGTGGCGTTATGGGCATCGTCACTGCCACTGGTGGTAAGGACCACGGCAGATCAGCGAGGGCCGCGAAAGTCTTGTTTGTCGATAGCTGATGACTTTGCCGCGGCCCTTCTGCTTTGAGGCCGTTTAAGCTGCTACTCGGCTGCTTGCGTCACTGCAAGGTTGGGCGACTGAATTTATCAGGTCGGCGAAGCGATCGAAACGCCGAGATGGCTTAGCGCCGGCGCTCGTGCTCCAGCCAATCCATCAACAACCGCACGTTTCGCCGATTCGCGCGCCACAACACATCGAAGGCGTCGCCGACCAATGGCACCGCGCCCAATACACCATCGAGGGCTACGTTGCCGAGCATGCGCACGATGACGCGGCCCGGCGCGCCGAGCTGGTAGGCCTCGTGCACGATGAACAGCGACAACGCCGTGGTAATTGTATCGCCAACGACGGGAAAGAAACCGATCAGCGCATCGAGGCCGAAGCGCACACCGGTACCGGGGATGACCAGCGCGGTGTCGAGCAAAGTGGCGAGCGCGTCGATCCGCGCGATGCGGGCCCCACGAGAGCGCGGACGCGGTGAGTCGAAGCCATAGATGGTGGTCATTGGTGGTCCGTCCTTCGCGGCCCTAAATGGGTATGCGGAGCGGCGAACGCAAGCGTTTAATCGCAGCAGGGCGGTCCCAGTCTTTATAATGTTTTTTGGAGCAGTTCCCCTATCCACTAAAGCAAAGCCTGCCAAGCTAGCCGTCGCAAGCAAAACTCGATGGGATGTACCAGTTTCACATTCAGCACGGCATCAAGCCGCAGCGCGGACACGGCACGCACACAGCCGATGGCTCCGTTATTCGGTGGTGCTTTGCCGACGCGAGCTTGGCGGCAGCTTTTGCAAGTAAGTTCAGCCAATAAAAACGACCGGGTTTATGCGGCGCGTCCGAGTAAGTGGCAATTAAATCTAATTCGACCGATCGGCGTAACCGCGGTTAGATCAATTTAGCGTAGCTGAGCATCGGCCTTTTAGGGCCTTACTCCAGTGTACTGTGCAGGGAGAGGCCGCCGCCCTGTCGGCGGTTTCTCTTTTCTTGGGACTCCACACGCCGAAAGTCATCAGCCGATCTTGCGGCCATCGATGAAATAAATCGCCGCCGAGTCATAGCGCGCGCTTCCGTGCACACTGGTACGGTGTTTTATAACTTCGTACCCTTCTTTGAATGAATTGGCCACGGCCTCATCAACAATCTTGTCAAACTCGACGGCACCCTCACTGCTATCCTGTGCTCGACTTATCGTTATCGAATTGCGCGCCGCCGCGTGTTGAGAAATTTGGAGCCCGCAACCAACCAATCAAGGTAGGACATAACGTCACTTCCCCGTCCCGGACCCGGAAATTTAAACTTTAGCGAGGCGTGCGTCCTTTATTCCTAACTCTTCTCGCAGACGCCACCTGATGTGATCGTCGGTATCGCCTGCACGGAATTCAAGGTACCGAACGCCCGCTTTGCGCAACGC
>JBKPRE010000183.1:0-23424 GCA_046734435.1 Pseudomonadota bacterium
CGCGGCCTCGGTGCAGGCGCGCGTGGCGATGTTGCCCTGGCCGCCGGGCCGGTTCTCGATGATGATCGGCTGGCCGAGGCTCTTGTGCAGCTCCTCGCCGAGCACGCGCATGAAGATGTCGCTGATGCCGCCGGCGCTCGAGGTGGTGAGCACGTGAATCGGCTTGTTCGGGTAGTCCTGCGCCGAGACTGGCGCTAACAGGGCGAGAAATAGTCCCGCCATCAGGGCTGCAAGACGGATCATTATTCTCTCCCTCTCAGTTTTTTCGTCGCGCCCCCGCACGGCTCGTCATTCCGGGGCGCGAGTGTAACGAGCGAACCCGGAATCCAGAACTGACTCAGTGCTTGCATCTGGATTCCGGGTCCGGTGCTGCCGCGCCGTCCCGGAATGACAAAACGGAAACCCTCTGTTTCTTCTCGCCCCGCGCGCATTGGAGCATCGGATAAAGGCCCGGACAAGCGGCCTAATTGTGCCGAGGGTGCACGCCGAAATGCCGCCGCCGATGCGCCATGGCGATGCGCTTGAGGAGCTCTGCCGACGCGAGATAGCCCACGACCAGCACCGCCATGGCCAGCAGGATCGAAGGCGCGAGCGGCACAAAGCCGAGCGGCCGGCCGAGCGGCGTGAGCGCAAGGGCAATCGCAAGCGCCAGGCCGCCCAGCGACGTGGCCACGAGAATGCGATGCGGCCTGCCCTTCCAGAACGGTTCGCTGCTCCGAATAAAGAAGATGACCAGGATCTGCGTCGCCATGGATTCGACGAACCACGCAGTGTGAAAGACGTCCGGCGCCGCATGAAACCCGTGCAGCAGGATCATGAAGGCGGCGATATCGAACACGGATGACAGCGGCCCCATGATCAACGTGAAGTGCAGGAGCTCCGACATTTCCAGGCCGTGCGGCCGCCGGACGGTGCTGCGCTCGACGGTGTCATAGGGAATGCCGATCTCGCTGAGGTCGTAGATGAGGTTGTTGAGCAGCACCTGGATCGGCGTCAGCGGCAGGAACGGGATGAATACGGAGGCGACAGCCATCGACAGCATGTTGCCGAAATTGGACGACGTGCCCATGCGCAAATACTTCATGATGTTTGCATAGGTCCGGCGGCCCTCCTCGACGGCGTCGTGAACGACGTGGAGATCGGCTTCGAGCATGATCATGTCGGCCGCGGCGCGCGCGACCTCGGTCGCGCCCTCGACGGCAAGCCCGACATCGGCGGCATGCAGCGCCGGAGCATCGTTGATGCCGTCGCCGACAAACCCGACGGTGTGGCCGCCGGCGCGCAGCGCACGAATGATGCGGGTCTTCTGATCGGGCGAGACGCGCGCGAACAGATCGGTCTTCGTCACCTGATGCGCAAGCGCGGTATCGCCCAGTTTCGCGATATCGGCACCGGTCAGCAGGCCACGCGCCGGAATCTTCAGCGTCTCGACCACGTGACGGACGGTTGGCGCCGCGTCGCCGGAGATAATCTTGACGCGGATGCCGGCATTTTCGAGCCGTTTGATGGCCGCGGCCGCAGTTTCCTTCGGCGGATCGACGAAGAGACAGAAGCCGGCAAAAACGAAATCCTTCTCGTCGGCGACGCCGACGCTCTGGGTCGTTGCAGGAAATTCACGCCAGCCGATGGCGATGCCGCGCAGGCCCTGCGCGCATTTGTCGTGGCAAAGCTTCTCGATCGCGGCGCGGCGGCTGTCATCCAGCGAATGCACGCCGTCTTTGGTCTCCACCTGCGTCGACAGTGAAAGAACGTCTTCGGACGCGCCTTTCACGATCAGCAGACGGCGGCCGTCTTTTTTCACCAGCACCGAAGCGCGCCGGCGATCGAAATCAAACGGCACGTCGGCGATATAGCGCCAGTCGCTGCGCGAAACACCGGCCGCGCCCGCGAGGATGGCATTGTCGAGAGGACTGCGCTGCTTGTTTTCGAAGCCGCTGTTGACCGCAGCGAGTTCCAGCACCCGCGCGCTGTCGACACCGTCGACCCCCGGATGGCCGGCGAGCGCGATCTTTGCCTGGGTCAGCGTGCCGGTCTTGTCGGTGCACAAGACGGTCATCGCGCCGACGTCATGGATGGCGGCAAGCCGCTTCACCACGACCTTGCGCGCCGCCATGCGCACGGCACCGCGGGAGAGCGTGACGGTCATGATCATTGGCAGCAGTTCCGGCGTCATGCCGACCGCCAGCGCGAGCGCGAACAGGAAAGACTCGAGGACCGGCCGCGAAAAGGCGAGATGCGCCAGCAGCACGAACAGCACCATGAAGCCCGTCAACCGCAGAATGAGCACGCTGAACGCATGCAGGCTGCGCTCGAGCGCGCCCGGCGGCTGCGCCGATCCAAGCGCTGCCGCAATGCCGCCGAAGCGCGTGCGGTTGCCGGTGGCCGTCACCAGCATGACCGCGGTGCCGCGCACCAGCGCGGTCCCGCCGAAAAAAGCGCTGAAAGCTTCGGAAGGCGATGTCGCGGCGCAGGGGCCAGGCCGCTTGTCGACGGGGAAGGCTTCTCCGGTGAGCAAAGCCTCGTTGGTCTGCGCGCCGGTGGCTTCGAGCACAATGCCATCGGCCGGAACGAGATCGCCGGCGGCGAGCTCGACGACATCGCCCGGCACCAGCTCCTCAACCGGAGTTTCGACGACACGGCCATCGCGCCGCACCGCCGCGTGAAGCGCAACCGTACGCTTGAGCGCCTCCACCGCCTCTTCGGCGCTGTGTTCCTGCGTCACCTCGATCGCAATGGAAAAAGTAATGACGACAAGAATAATGGCGCAGCTGGCAAGATCGCCAACGGCGCCCGAGACGATGGCTGCAACAATCAGAATGGCGACGAGCGGGTCGACCAGCCGGCGCAGGATTTTCGCGCCGATGTGGCGCCGCGCCGGCTCGGCGACCACGTTGCGGCCGGTTTCAAGCAGGCGGCGCTGCGCCTCCGCCGCGCTCAGTCCCGCAGCGGTCGCGCCAAGTTTCGACAAAAGATCATTTGCGCTCGCGGACCAGAACGCATCGTCCGGGTGTGACGTGCCGATCGGCTGGTCGGACATGCAAGCATCTCGATCCGTTGGCCGGGCGGCAAATTCAGCCCGACAGCCGCGCTTTCACCATCCCGCTGGCCTTGGCCATATCCATCTGGCCGGCATATTTGCCGCGCAGGACGCCGATGACCTTGCCCATGTCCTTCATACCGGCGGCGCCGCTCTCCTTCACCGCCGCCTCGATCGCCGCCTTCATCTCGTCGTCCGACATTTGCTTTGGCAGGTAACCGGAGATGATCGCGATCTCCTCCTGCTCCTGCTTCACGAGATCGGCGCGGCCGCCCTTCTGGTAGAGCTCGACCGATTCCTGGCGCTGCTTGATCATCTTCTGCAGCAGGCTGAGCACCTCGGCGTCGCCAAGCGGCTGCTTGCCGGCGCCGCGCGCCTCAATATCGGCATTCTTGAGCGTGGAATTGACCATGCGCAGCGTGGAAACCGCCCGCTCGTTCTTGGCCTTCATCGCCTCGGTCAAAGCTTTATTGATGTCGTCGCGGAGCACGATGCCTCCCTCGCCAATAAGAATCCGACCATTTCACTACATCATAATACAAAACCGGGCGAGTTAATCAGCGGTTGCTAGACCGCAACCGAATGCCGGGCGTGGGAATCCGGCAGATAAGCATCGAAAGTTGCCGCGATCAGGCGCAGATACGGACGGCCCCTCTCATGGACTTTGACGCGACGGCCGTCGATTCGCGCAAATCCCTCGGCCACGAATGGCTGCAACGCCTCGATCTCGCGGTCGAATGATTCGCGTTTATGTTCGTCCTGTCGCGCAACCTGATCCAGGACATCGTCGATGTCGCATTCGAGATTGCACATCAGCGACTCGATGATGCGGCCGCGGATGCGATCATCTGCGGAAAGCGCAAGGCCTCGCACCGTCGCAAACCGGCCCGACATCATGGCGCGCGAATAGCCCGCCGTATCGGGCGCATTCTGGACAAAACCTTGCCTGAGACGGCCGATGGCTGACGCGCCCAGGCCGATCAACACGGAGGCCTCGTCCACGGTATAGCCCTGAAAATTCCGGCGTAGCGTCTTTGCGCGCGCTGCGACAGCGAGGCTGTCGTCAGGGGTTGCGTAGTGATCAAGCCCGATCGGCTGATATCCCAACGACGTCAGCCCCGCGTGCGCGGCAATGGCCTGATCGAAACGCGCAGCCGACCGGGGCAGCGCGGATTCGTCCAGAAGCCTCTGGTGCCGTTTGATCCAGGGGATGTGAGCGTACCCGAAAACGGCGAGCCGCTGCGGCTTGAGTTGATGAACGAGCAGCACTGTTCGCCGGACGTCGTGCACCGACTGAGTCGGGAGTCCGTACATCAGATCGATATTGAGATCGGTGATGCCGGCATCGCGCAGAATGTCGGTTGCCCGCTCCACCACCGCAAACGGCTGCATGCGTCCGATCGCCTGTTGCACATGCGCGGAAAGATCCTGAATGCCGAGGCTCGCCCGCGTCACGCCGATGTCGGCAAGCGCATGCGCGAGGTCCTTGGTGACGTGGCGAGGATCGAGCTCGAATGCATGTTCGCGCAGCGCCGTGAGATCAAAATGAACGTCGAGCAGCCCAAACAGTTCGCGCAGCAAGCCGGGGCCCAGTATGGACGGAGTCCCGCCGCCCCAGTGCAGATGAACGACGCGGCGGCATCCCGCGCGCCCGGCGACCAGCTTGACTTCCTCACCGAGCCGCCTGGCGTAAGCCTCGACCGGCTCCGAGCGCCGCGTCGCCTTTGTGTGGCAGCCGCAATAGAGACAGATTTGTTCACAGAACGGGACGTGGACGTAGAGTGACATCGTGTCCGGCCCGGAGAGCTCATCGAGCCACGAGGCATACGTACTCGCTCCAATCGATGGAACGAAATGAGGCGCCGTCGGATATGACGTGTAGCGCGGCACAGCCCGTTCCACGGACGCAACTTTGCTCAAAAGCATGAATTCTTATCGGGCTGGGCCCAGATAAATTCATTGACCGAAATCAAACGGAATAATGGCAGGCCGCGCTCACCATGCTTATTTCCTCTGTGCGCGGCCGGTTGACCAGTCTGGTCACGCCGTTTACACGGTGCGTCCGGTGGTGCCGGAATCAGACCGCCGCCCAGCGATCGGCATATAAACTGCCGATTCCCGAGTAACTTGAGAGGCCATGACCCAACAGCCAAAAGCTGCCTCCGCCGGAACCTGGGCAGAGCCCAAGCCGACGGCGCTATTGGTGCTGGCCGACGGGACCGTTCTTGAAGGATTTGGGCTGGGCGCGACCGGACACGCGGTCGGCGAGGTCTGCTTCAATACCGCGATGACCGGCTACGAGGAAATCCTCACCGACCCGTCCTATGCCGGGCAGATCATCACTTTCACCTTCCCGCATATCGGCAATGTCGGCACCAACGAAGAAGACATCGAAAGTCTGAACATGGCGTCGCGGCCAGGTGCCTGCGGCGTCATTTTACATAGTGCGATCACGCAGCCGTCGAACTACCGCGCTACCAAGCATCTCAACGAGTGGCTGAAGGCGCGCGGCATAATCGGGCTCGCCGGCATCGACACGCGCGCGCTCACCGCGCTGATTCGCGTGAAGGGCATGCCGAACGCAGTGATCGCGCACGAGCCATCGGGCAAGTTCGACCTGCCTGCGCTGAAGAAGGAAGCGAAGGACTGGCCGGGACTCGTCGGCATGGACCTGGTGCCAATGGTGACGAGCGCGCAGCGCTTTGCCTGGGACGAGACGCCGTGGGCCTGGAACAAAGGCTATTCGCGGCAGACCAATCCGGAATTTCACGTGGTCGCGGTCGACTACGGCATCAAGCGCAACATTCTGCGCTTGCTCGCCGGCACCGGCTGCAAGGTGACGGTGGTAACGGCGAAGACCTCGGCGGAAGACATCATGGCGCTCAATCCGGACGGCGTCTTTCTCTCGAACGGCCCCGGCGATCCGGCGGCGACCGGCGAATATGCCGTGCCGGTGATCAAGAAACTGATCGACTCGGGCACGCCGACCTTCGGCATCTGCCTCGGCCATCAGATGCTGGGCATTGCTGTCGGCGGCAAGACCATGAAGATGCATCAGGGCCACCACGGCGCCAATCATCCGGTGAAGGATCTCACGACCGGGAAGGTCGAGATCACCTCGATGAACCACGGCTTCGCGGTGGACAAGGACACGCTGCCGAAGAATGTGGAGCAGACTCACGTGTCGCTGTTCGACGGCTCGAACTGCGGCCTCGCGCTCAAGGACAAGCCGGTCTTCTCGGTGCAGTACCATCCGGAGGCCTCGCCCGGCCCGCGCGACAGTCATTATCTCTTCACGCGCTTCGTCGAGATGATGCGGCAGGCGAAGCGGAAGATTGCATGATCCGGTCGTCCCCGCGAAAGCGGGGACCCATTCTCCGCAGCCTATCGATAGACTGTGGAGTATGGATCCCAAAGCGCGTCGAAGATGCGCGTAAACGCGCTTATGTCTCGCGCTGAAACGCTCGCCCAGGACGACGAGGAACCGTTTCAAGAGCGTGACTGTTTCTCATTTTGATGTCACCGAAACCCCTCACCTTCTTATTCAAGGACGACGGCAAGGTGCCGAACAATCCGGCCTTGCCGGCGCTCGTCTACAAGGCTGCGGTCGATTTCGGCACAGACGATCCCGCGCGCGCGATCGAGACCCTGTTCGCGCACAATGGTTGGGGCCGCGGCCAGTGGCGCAACGGCATCTATCCCTTCGTGCACTATCATTCGATGATCCACGAGGCGCTCGGCATCGCGCGCGGGACGGCGCGCGTCCAGCTCGGCGGGCCCAAGGGCGAGACATTCGATTTTGCGGCGGGCGATGTCGCGGTGCTGCCGGCCGGCACCGGGCATCAGAGGCTGTCGGGCAGCGCCGATCTGCTGGTGATCGGCGCCTATCCGCCCGAGGGCACATATAACCTCTGCCGCGGCGATAACCCGGCCGACCGCGACACGGCGTTCACGACGATTCCGAAAGTGCCGATGCCGGAGAGCGACCCGGTGCTCGGCAAAGGCGATGGCCTGTCGAAGCTGTGGCGGGGATAGGCTCGCATCCATTAACTCCGCTCATTCCCGCGAAAGCGGGAATCCAGTGCCCGATTTCAGGCGCTGCACTATTTGCCCTAGGTCCCCGCTTTCGCGGGGACGAGCGGATCAATAGCTGTCGTGCCAAACGACCGTGACTATGCTGGTACTACGTGACTCCGCACGATAGAAAGTTTGCATGAGCGACTGGGTCAAGTTCTACGACTTCAAACATTCGGTGATCTATGTGAATGCGCGCCATCGCGACGTGCATTACCGGAAGATTGCCGAAGACATCCGCGCCTATGTGCCCTCGCCGACCGCATACGTGCTCGACTATGGCTGCGGCGAGGCGACATCAGCTGATCTAGTCGCCGATGCCTGCGCGCAGCTGGTGCTGGTCGAAGCCGCGCCGAACGTGCGCGCCTCGCTCACCATGCGCTATGCGGGGCATCCGAAGATCGCAGTAATCGCCGCCGAGCAGGCCGCCGCGCTGCCGAAGGCATCGTTCGATCTCGTCGTGATGCATTCGGTCGCGCAGTATCTGACGCAAGCCGAGCTCGACCGCCTGCTCGCGATGTTCCGTTCGCTGCTCAAGCCGGACGGGCTGTTCATTCTCGGCGATATCGTGCCGCCGCATTTCGCGGCGCCGGCCGCCGCGCTGTCCCTACTGTGCTTCGGCGCCGCCAACGGCTTCTTCTGGGCGGCGGCCTTCGGACTCGTGCGCATTTTCGCGTCGGACTATCTGCGCCTGAAGAAGACGGCGGGCCTGTCACACTATGGCGAGGCCGCGATGCTCGAGCGTCTGCGCAAGGCCGGTTTCAAAGCCGAGCGCGCCAAGCGAAACATCGGCCACAACCAGCGCCGGATGACATTTCTGTGCCGGACCGCGTAACGGCGGATTAACCGAAACCCGCGTCAGCGACGTTCATACACTTTACATCAAGTCCCGCTGGCCTATTGCTGCGCCCGGCCCGGTGGCGGAGTGGCGACGCAGAAGCCATGCATGGTCTTCCAAGCCTGGTTCGATTCCAGGCCGGGCCTCCAGCCTCCGCTCCTCCGGAGCTTCGGCTGGTCCGCACCTCCAATTTCGCCCAGGATTTTGTCGGCACCTGAGTGTGGCGACAAACCTCTTCTGAGCACAAGTGAGAGTTGCTACCATCCCTCATCCCGTCTCGGGGGCGACCATGAGACGACGCGATTTCCTGATCGGTCTCGGTGCAGCGGCATGGCCAGCCGCCGCGCGCGCCCAGAAGCCGGAACGCATCCGGCGCGTCGGCATGCTCGTCAGCATCGACAACCCCGACATCAAGGCATTCCAGCAGGAGCTCGAACGGCACGGGTGGTCCGAGGGACGCAACATTCATATCGACTATCGCGTTGCTCCGGCGGCCGTTCACGTGCAGACCATCGCCAGGGAGCTGGTCGACACGCAGCCCGATGTGATTTTCGCGCTATCGAGACCGGTGACGGCCGCCTTGCAAAAGGAGACCCGGACAATACCGATCGTATTCACTTACGTCATCGATCCGATCGGCGCGGGATTCATCGCAAGCCTCGCGCACCCCGGCGGCAACCTAACCGGCCTCATGGCCTATGAGCCAAGCATAGTCGGCAAATGGCTGAGCATGCTCAAGGAGATCGCACCGCAGACCGCACGCGTAGCGCTTTTGGGCAATCCAAAAACCGCCGTCTATTTTGATTACCTCCTTCGTGCAGCTGAAGCCGCTGCGCCGTCGCTCGGAATTGGCACAATCCCTGGCCCGATCGAGAACGATGCCGCGGACATCGAGCGCGTCATCATCGCTATTGCCAGCGTGCCAAACAGCGCCATGGTCGTGCTGCCCGACAGCACGACCAGCGTCAAAAGCGACCTCATCATCGCACTCGCGGCGCGACATCACCTGCCGGCGGTTTACAGCTTCAAGTACATCGTCCGCGCCGGGGGTCTCATGTCGTACGGGATTGTTGCTACCGACCATTACCGGCAGGCGGCATTGTACGTGGATAAAATTCTTCGTGGCGCCAAGCCGGCCGACCTTCCGGTGCAGGTTCCGGTCCGGTACGAAACCGCCCTTAATGTCAAAACGGCAAAAGCTTTCGGATTGACTCCGCCGGCCGGCCTGATCGTCGCTGCCGACGAAGTGATCGAGTGAGCTAGCTTGACGTCCGTTCTTCGACCTTTGCGGGCCCGTCAGTCTTTTATGCCGGCAAGGCGCAGACCCTGCACATAAAGATCGAGCTGCGCATCGTCCCGGACATAGAAAAGGCGCCGGCGCGCGAAGCTGCAGCTGAAACCCGGATTGCGCTGCAGCAGATCGGCCTTCGCGGTAGGCAGGTCGTCCTGATTTCGCAGGTGCCCGAGCGCCGATACGCGATGCGCGAACGCCCAGTAGTGCGCGTTCGGCACCCGAGTGGCCCTGCGGGCCCATTCATGGGCCTGGTCGAATTGCCGCGCAAAAATGTGCGCAAGCGCGCGATACGAATAGAATGCCCAGCGCAGGGGATCATGCGGACTCAACTCGACGGCCTTCTCGAAATAAGGGATCGACTCGTCAAAACGGCCCTCATAGGCGAGTGAATCGGCGAGCCCGCAATAGACCGGCGCAAGATAGGGGTTGAGATCGATCGCAATTTCAAGTTCCGCAATCGCATCGCCATAGGCTTTCGCTGCCAGAAGCGCGCGCCCATACGTGAACCGCAACATCGCATCCTGCTCGTCGAGCTCGACGGCTTTCCGCCCGACCGCGAGCGCTTCCTGCAAGGTGCCCTCGCTCGGCTCGTTGTCGAAGTACGTCATGCTGACCACCATCGCGTAACAGAGAAAGCCATAGGCTTCCGCCAAAGTGGCATCGAGTTCGATCGCGCGCCGGAGTAAGCGCTGCGCCTCGCGATTGTCGGCCGGAGTCGATTTATAAAAGTGCTTCGTGCCGAGCCGGAAAAAGTCCCAGGCGTGCAACGCCGGAACTGCCTTGCGCTCCACACGCATCCGCTCGGCGGCACCGACCTCGGGCTCGATCCTGCCCGCAATGGCAGTCGTGATCTCGTCCTGCAGGTCGAAAAGTTCCTTGAGATCACGATCGTAGCGCTCGGCCCACAACTGCCGGCCGGTTTCCGTCTCGACCAGCTGCGTCGTGACGCGCACGCGATCCGCCGTCTTCCGCACGCTGCCGTCGACCAGATAGTCGGCACCGAGTGTCAGGCCCGCCGAGCGCGTATCGCCACCGGCACCCTTGAACGCAAAACTGGAGTTGCGGGCAATGACCGCCAGCGAACGGTACTTCGACAGCGCGGTGATGATGTCCTCGGTGATGCCGTCCGAGAAATAGTCCTGCTCGGCAGCATCGCTGAGATTGTTGAAAGGCAGAACCGCGACGGACGGCCTGCCGCCCCAGGCGATCGGTCCGGTTGACGTCCTCTGAACGGAGGATGACGGCATGTCCAGACCTGGCCTTGGTTCATTCGGACGAGAGACGCCGACCGTCTGAAGATCGCCGACAAAGCGAATGCCCTTGCGAGGATAGGTCTTGATCAGAATCTGGTCCTCACCGGTGTCGCCGATGGCTTTCCGTGCAGCGGTGATGCGGGTGCTGAGCGTCGATTCCGAGACGATGCGTCCATTCCACACCGCCGTAATCAAATCGTCCCTGCTCACCACGCGATCGCGGTTCTGCAGCAGAAAAAGCAGCAGGTCGAAGACCTGAGGTTCCATGGGCACCGGCTCGGCGTTGCGCGTGAATTCGCGCTTGTCACCGTCGAGAACGCAGCCGGCGAAGACAAACTGCATCGGAGCTCCCTGACACTCGAACAATAATCAGGCCCGCCTCGGCAACAAATCAAGATCTTCTTTAAGCACCAACTGTCGCAGGCCGCCATCCTTCACTCGAATTGTCATCAAACGACGTGGAGTCCTTTCACATGGCTGAATCTGCGCGCGAGCTGATCGTGGTCCTGACGCATGGATCCGATGACGAGCTCTCGTCAGTCGCATTCACGATTGCAACTGGAGGAATAGCGACCGGCCTGAGAGTGGCCGTGTTTCTCACCAGTGCAGCTGTCGACCTCGTTCGAAAGCAGGACACCGACAGCACCGTGACGCCGGCATTCATCAGCGATTTCCTCAAGCGCGGTGGTCGCGTGTGGGCGTGCATGCCGAGCGTGAAAGCGCGCGGTTACAGGCAGAACGACCTGATCGCCGGCGTCGAAATCGCCGGGCCGAGCAAGATCCATGAACTGATCAGGGGCGGTGCGGCGACGCTGAGCTTTTAATCGCAGCATTGAGTGACGGGAGATGCCGACCATGGCCACAACCACTGCCTTTGACCCGAAGGAACTCGAATCCAAAGTGAAGGCGATGTATCGCAGCGTTGCCGAAAACCCGCACGGCGATTTCCATTTCGAGATGGGTCGGGCGATGGCCGAACGTCTCGGCTATTCGCCGGCCGACCTCGATCGCATCCCGGCGGAATCGATCGAGTCATTTGCCGGCGTCGGCCACTATTTCCACCTGGCCGACCTCAGGCCGGGCGACATGGTCGTTGACCTCGGCAGCGGCTCCGGCATGGACACCTTCATCGCGGCGCTGAAAGTCGACGCGCGCGGCAAGGTGACCGGCGTCGACATGACGGACGAGCAGCGTAAGAAGGCGGAAAGGCTGCGCGACCGCGATGGCTTCCTGAACGTTACTTATTTGAAGGGCTACATTGAAGATGTGCCGTTGCCCGACAACTGCGCCGACGCAGTGATCAGCAACGGCGTAATCAATCTGGCGACGGACAAGTCTAAAGTGTTCAGGGAAGCCGCACGCCTGCTCCGGAACGGTGGCCGCTTCGCAATCGCCGACATCGTGACGGAGGTGCAGCTGCCGGACAACATCGTCTGCAACTCCACCCTATGGGCTGCATGCATCGGGGGAGCGGCGCAGCGTGACGATTACCGGCGGCTGATCGAACAGGCGGGACTGAACGTGGTGCGGGCCGACGACAATCCGCAGTACCAGTTCATCTCCGATAATGCGAAAGGTGCGAGCAGAAAATTCGGCGTGAAAAGCATCTCGTTGCTTGCCGTAAAGCAATGATCGCTCACGGCGCCAGGCGTCATCTACACCGCTACCGGGCGAGGCTTGCCTTCTTATGAATGGCAGGCCTCCCGGAATTTTCCGAAGCACCGAGGTGGGGGACGCAGAATGGCAGCAAGTGCTTTGGCCAGATCCTGCTTCCGTCGTTACCGCCGTTGGCATCAAAGACGGCATGGATGTAATCAATCTCAATTGCGACGACGGATGGTTTACGCTGGCAATCGCAAAAATCGCACGGCACGTGACTGCGGTCAGCAATGACGCCGGGATGCTGGGCCTCACCTGCATCCGCATGAATGAAAACCGGGTCTTCAATTGCGCTTATCAACTTGCTGACGCACGCGAGCTCGCGGACTTTGCGTCCAAGCCGGTCGACTTCGTCTTCATGGCAAATTCGTTTCACCGCGTCGGTGATCGCACAGACCTGTCACGCACCGTCGGCGAAACGTTGCGGCCTGGCGGCCGCTTCGCGATCGTCAACTGGCATCGGCTGCCACGGGAACAAACCACCGTGCGCGGGCAACCTTGCGGCCCGAGGTCCGAGTTACGGCTTTCGCCGGAACAGACCGTCAAGATCGTGGAAGCGGGCGGACTCAAGAGCAAGGCAATCGTCGAGCTTCCGCCCTACCACTACGGGGCGATTTTCGAAAAACCCGCCGGCATAGCGTCAGCAGCCGGCCGGACGCGTCCGGCTTAGGCCCTGCGCCAGTCGGGTTTTCTGCGCCATTCCGTTCCGTCCACCGCTTATGCGGTCGCCGCCCTTCCCTGCTCGCCGAATCTGGTCTAAAGACCCGCTCGCGCGCGAGGCCCGACCTCGGCGCGGTCCCGGGGACGCGCACCAGGCGCGCCCTTTTTTTGTGTCCAGTTTCCGGAAGGCGAATGCCGAAAAGAACCGACATCAAATCGATCCTGATCATCGGCGCGGGCCCTATCGTGATCGGCCAGGCCTGCGAGTTCGACTATTCCGGCACGCAGGCCTGCAAAGCGCTCAAGGAAGAGGGCTACCGGATCGTCCTGGTGAACTCAAACCCGGCGACGATCATGACCGATCCCGACCTCGCCGACGCCACTTATGTCGAGCCGATCACGCCGGAGATCGTCGCCAAGATCATCGAGCGCGAGCGTCCGGACGCGCTGCTGCCCACAATGGGCGGCCAGACCGCGCTCAACTGCGCGCTGTCGCTGCGCAAGATGGGCGTACTGGAGAAATTCAACGTCAAGATGATCGGCGCAACCGCCGACGCCATCGACAAGGCTGAAGACCGCGAGCTGTTCCGCGAGGCGATGACCAAAATCGGCCTGCCGACACCGCGTTCGCACCAGATCAAGACTTTGCCACAGGCGCTTGAGGCGCTCGACGACATCGGCCTGCCGGCGATCATCCGTCCCTCCTTCACGCTCGGCGGCACCGGCGGCGGGATTGCCTACAACAAGGCCGAGTTCATCGAGATCGTCGAGCGCGGCATCGACGCCTCCCCCACCAACGAGGTGCTGATCGAGGAGTCGGTGCTGGGATGGAAAGAGTTCGAGATGGAGGTGGTGCGCGACAAGAAGGATAACTGCATCATCATCTGCTCGATCGAAAACGTCGACCCGATGGGCGTGCACACAGGTGACTCGATCACGATCGCGCCGGCGCTCACGCTCACCGACAAGGAATACCAGATCCTGCGCGACGCCTCGATCGCGGTGCTGCGCGAGATCGGCGTTGAGACCGGCGGATCGAACGTGCAGTTCGCTATCAACCCGGCCGACGGGCGGCTGGTGGTGATCGAGATGAACCCGCGCGTGTCACGTTCGTCCGCGCTGGCATCGAAGGCGACCGGCTTCCCGATCGCCAAGGTCGCCGCCAAGCTGGCGGTCGGCTACACGCTCGACGAGATCGCCAACGACATCACTGGCGGCGCGACGCCGGCCTCGTTCGAGCCGACCATCGACTACGTCGTCACCAAGGTCCCGCGTTTTGCCTTCGAGAAATTTCCCGGCGCCTCGCCGGTGCTGACCACATCGATGAAGTCGGTCGGCGAAGCGATGGCGATCGGCCGCACATTCCAGGAAAGCCTGCAGAAGGCGCTGCGCTCGCTCGAGACCGGCCTCACCGGCCTCGACGAGGTGACGATCGAAGGCTTCGACGCCGCCAAGGGCATCGACGACAACGACAACAAGGCCGCAATCCGCGCCGCGCTCGGCACGCCGACACCGGACCGGCTGCTGAAAGTTGCGCAGGCGATCCGTTTCGGCGCGAGCGATGAACTGATCCACAGCGCCTGCCGCATCGACCCCTGGTTCCTGGCGGAAATCCGCGGGATCGTGGAAATGGAAGCCGAGATCGCTGCCAAAGGGCTGCCGGCAACGGCCGGCGCCTTCCGCCGCCTCAAGGCGATGGGCTTTTCCGATACCCGTCTCGGCAAACTCACCGCGACTCCTGCCGAGACGGTCATGCACAAGCGCCGCAAGCTCGGCGTGCGGCCGGTGTTCAAGCGCATCGACACCTGTGCGGCCGAGTTCGCCTCGCCCACCGCCTACATGTACTCGACCTACGAGACGCCGTTCGCCGGCAGGGTCATTAACGAAGCGGAGCCGTCCGACAAGAAGAAGGTCGTCATCCTCGGCGGCGGCCCGAACCGTATCGGACAGGGGATCGAGTTCGACTATTGCTGCTGTCACGCCGCCTTCGCGCTCAAGGAGGCCGGCTACGAGACCATCATGGTCAATTGCAATCCGGAAACGGTGTCGACCGACTACGACACCTCCGATCGGCTGTATTTCGACCCGCTCACGCCGGAAGACGTGCTGGAGATCATCGATACCGAGCGCTCGAACGGGACGCTGCACGGGGTGATCGTGCAGTTCGGCGGGCAGACCCCGCTCAAGCTCGCCGAGCCGCTGGAAAAGGCGAAAGTGCCGATTCTCGGCACCTCGCCCGACGCGATCGATCTCGCGGAAGACCGCGACCGCTTCAAGAAGTTGCTGGACAAGCTCAAGCTGCGCCAGCCGCAGAACGGCATCGCCGCCTCGCCGGCAGCTGCGCGCGCCATCGCCGACGAGATCGGCTATCCGGTCGTAATCCGTCCTTCATATGTGCTCGGCGGCCGCGCCATGGAGATCGTGCGCGATGCCGCGCAGCTCGACCGCTACGTGGCAAAGCTCGCCGGCGATCTCGACCGGCCGAGCGAGCTGATCGTGTCAAAGAAGAGCCCGCTGCTGATCGACCGGTATCTTTCCGATGCGACCGAGGTCGACGTCGACTGCCTCTGCGACGGCAAGGACACCTTCATCGCCGGCCTCATGGAGCATATCGAAGAAGCCGGCATCCACTCCGGCGACAGCGCCTGCGCGCTGCCGCCGCACTCGCTGGATGACAAGACGATCGCCGAGCTGGAACGGCAGACGCGCGCGCTCGCGCTCGCGCTTAACGTCGGCGGGTTGATGAACGTGCAGTACGCGATCAAGGACGGCGAGATTTACGTGCTCGAGGTCAATCCGCGCGCGTCGCGCACGGTGCCCTTCGTCGCCAAGGTGATGGGCATACCATTCGCGAAGATCGCGGCGCGCATCATGGCCGGCGAGAAGCTTTCGGCATTCGGCCTCGAGCGCAAGCGGCCGAAGCACCGCGCGGTGAAGGAAGCGGTGTTCCCCTTCGCGCGCTTCCCCGGCGTCGACACCGTGCTCGGGCCTGAGATGAAGTCGACCGGCGAGGTGATGGGCATCGACGGCTCGTTCGAGATCGCCTTTGCCAAGAGCCAGATCGGCGGCGGCACTAGCCTGCCCCGCAGCGGAACGGTTTTCGTTTCGGTGAAAGATGCCGACAAGGCGCGCATCCTGCCGGCGGTCAAGCTGCTGGCCTCGCTCGGTTTCAAGACCATCGCGACCTCGGGAACCCAACGGTATCTGGCGGAACAGGGGGTCGAAACCGCCAAGATCAACAAGGTTCTGGAGGGCCGGCCCCACATCGTGGATGCCATCAAAAACGGCGATGTTCAGCTTGTTTTCAACACCACCGAGGGGGCAGCTGCGCTGGCCGACAGCCGTTCCCTGCGCCATGCGGCCCTCTTGCATAAAGTGCCGTACTACACCACTCTTTCAGGGGCCGTCGCCGCGGCGCAGGGCATCAAGGCCTATCTTGAGGGTGACCTCGAGGTGCATGCGCTACAGAGTTACTACGGCGGTCGGGACTGAAGGCCACAGATCTGGCTGTGCGGGCCCGGGCGACGGTGCGAGTGCCGGAAAATCTACGGTCGCGGCATCAGGTAAGGCTGGCCGCGACGGGCTTTTTTGACCGACGCTCGTCGCATCTGACTCCGGTTTTACGGGAAACCGTGGCCGGAGTCGTATTACGAGTCGATTGGACGGAATTTCAGGATTGAAAGGCGCTTGGCGGCGCTGTTTGCGAGAATTGTTCGGGCGTCCGCCAGGAGGAGAAGAGACGATGGAAAAGATTCCGATGACGGCCGCCGGCTATACGGCGCTCGAAACCGAGCTCAAGCATTGCCAGCAGGTTGAGCGGCCCCGCATCATCCAGCAGATCACCGACGCGCGCACGCACGGCGACCTGTCGGAGAACGCTGAGTATCACGCCGCGAAGGAAGCGCAGTCGCTCAATGAGGGCCGCATCGCCGAGCTCGAGGACAAGCTGGCGCGCGCCGATGTGATTGATGTTTCCAAGCTGTCGGGTGACACGATCACCTTCGGCGCGACCGTCACGCTGGTCGATGAGGACACCGACCAGAAGAAGGTCTGGCAGATCGTCGGCGAGCCCGAGGCGGACGCGAAGAAGGGTCGCATCTCGATCACCTCCCCGATCGCGCGCGCTCTGATCAACAAGAAGAAAGGCGAGACCGTTGAGGTCAACACGCCCGGCGGCGCCAAGGCTTATGAGATCAAGAAGATCGAGTGGAAGTAGACCCCACGTCGCTCAGGCGGCGCAATGGACCAGAGCATCCGTTTCTGCACGTCTTCGGACGGTATGAAGCTCGCCTACGCCGTCACCGGCGATGGGCCGCCGTTGGTGATGTCGGCGACCTGGCTTACCCATCTCGAGCACCAGTGGCGTAGCCTCGCCTGGAAGCCGTGGCTCGAGGCGCTCTCCCGCGACCACAAGCTGCTGCGTTACGATTCACGCGGCTGTGGGCTTTCCGACCGCGACGTCAAGAACCTGTCGTTCGAAACTTGGGTCACGGATTTCGAGAAGGTGATCGACGCCGCCGGCTTCGGGCGATTTTCGCTGGTGTCGACCTGCTGGGGCGGACCAGTCGCGATCGAATACGCGGCGCGGCATCCCGAGCGCGTCGATCGTCTCGTTCTCTACGGAACCTATGCGCGCGGACGGCTGCGGCGCAGCGACCAGCCTAAGGAAATCGAAAAGGCGCGCGTGCTGCTCGACCTCACGCGCCTCGGATGGGGACAGGAGAACCACGCCTTCCTCCAGATCTGGGCCAACCACTTCCAGCCTGGCGGCAGCGTTGAGCACGTGCGCTCGTGGTGCGACCAGCAGCGCGCGGCGACGTCCGCCGAGATGGCGGTGCGATTGCTCGGGATCGGCTGGAGCGTCGATGTGAGCGAAGCGGCGCGCAACATCAAGTGCCCCGTTCTCGTGATGCATCCCGAGCGCGACGCGGTCGTGCCGGTCGACGAAGGCCGCCTGCTTGCGAGCCTCATCCCGAATGCCCGCTTTGTCACGCTCGACAGCGAAAACCACATGCCACTCGCCGAAGAGCCGGCCTGGGCGCAGCTGGTCACCGAGATGCGGGCCTTTCTGATGGCACCGGTCGCCGCTTCCGCCAACAATGCATTGCCGCTCGACCAGCTCACGGCGCGCGAACGCGCGGTGCTCGACGGTATCGCCGGCGGGCTCGACAATTCCGAGATCGCGGCTGCGCTGAAATTGTCCGAGAAGACCGTGCGCAACCACATCACCCGCATCTTCGACAAGATCGGCGTCGAGCACCGCTACCAGGCGATCGTACGAGCGCGCGAAGCAGGCCTCGGCCTGCAGGGCGGCCATTGAGCCGGGACAGACGTCCCTCTTTTTCAGCTGAAAAATCGATTGTTTTAGGGGCGCTCGCCTCAATACGCCCTGTCGCGGCAGCCCTAGCGTCCGGGTCATGCATCACGCATGCCCATAACCAGAGGGATAGAAAATGCCGAAATTCGTTATCGAGCGGGAACTGACAGGCGCCGGCAAGCTGCCGCGGCAGGAACTGCAGGCAATCTCACAGAAATCCTGCGTCGTGCTGCGTGAGATGGGTCCGCAGATCCAGTGGCAGCAGAGCTTCGTTACCGACGACAAGATCTACTGCATCTACATCGCGCCTGACGAAGATGCAGTCAAAACGCACGCGCGCAAGGGCGGCTTTCCGGCCAACCGCATTTCGCCGGTGCGGGCGGTGATCGACCCAACGACGGCGGAGAACTTTTAATTCAATGCGATGGCCGGACATAGCCGTTCGAAGAACGGCGTGCTTTCGCACGCCTATGTGCCGGCCATCGCAACCGGTCGAAATTTGCGGGCGTTTCGCCCGCGTTTGCGCGGCCATTCATTTCAGCCATAGCTTCAGCGGCACGGCCGCCCGGCCGGGACAGATCAGCGTTCCGCTGTAAAAGTCCGACCGCTTTCCGCTGTAGGCGCAGGTGACTCCGTCGACAAGCACTGTTGCATGGAGCTGCGGCGGCACGTCCGAGATCTGGAACCGGATTTCGCCAGTCTTCTTCTCCGGACCATCCTGCGTGCAGATGCCGACATGCGTCATCGTCAGCGGTCCGGAGAATACGCGGCCGCGCGAGGAGCCCTTTTCGGTGACGGCGGCGCTCAACTCCCATTCGCCAAGCTCACCGCCATAGCCGAACACCTCGCGCGGTTCGGCAACAGCCGGGCCAGCGAGCACACCAAGCACGACCGGGAGGATGATCGTTCTCATGAGGCCGCTGCCCGGCTGATGTCCCTCAATGTGCCTTCAGCAGCGCGCGGGCATCGCTAACCTCGGCACGAGCCTTGTCGGCATTCGCCGCGATGGTCACGACCTTTTCGCTGTATTGCCGCGCCTTTTCGCGATCGCCGGATTTGGCGGCGGCCCTGGCGGCGCCGGCATAGGCGCCGAGCCGGTTAGGCTCTTTCTTCAACACCGCTTCAAAGGCGGCCAGCGCATCATTGGCCATACCCTGCTCGAGCAGCATTGCGCCGTAAAGCTCGCGCGCGGGGATCGGCGCGCCCGGTGTCACCGGATGCTTTTCGGTTTTGTCCTCGGCATCGGCAGCCGCGCTCATGGCCTTGAGCGCCTCGTCGTGTTTGCCTTCCGCATAGATCACCCAAGCAGAGGCGACCTGCTGCTGGATATCGACCTGCTGGGACCAATAGGCGTCCTTCCCCTGCAATTTGTCGCGCAGCTCGACCAGCTTGGCGATTTCGGTCTTCGCAGCGTCGGGATGGCCCGAACGGGCGGCACCAAGCGCGCGGGCGAAATACGTCACGGCCTGCACGTGCGGCAGAGGGCTTGGCCGAACATTCAGCTCGGCTGCGCTCTTCCAGTCGCCGCGCTCAAGCGCATAACGCGCCGGTGAAACGGCCAATGCATATGGCCCGACCAGAAACGTCTCGGTGAAGCCGGTTACCGTCGTCATCTGGTCCAGGACCGCTTTGGCCTCCGCGTCCTGCCCAAGCTGCAGATATGCATAGACCTGGTAGTCCATTGCATGCAGCTGGTCGTGGAAGTCGGATGCCTCCTTCGCCACCCTCTGCGCGACCTTGTTGGAGTCGATCGATTCCTTCCAGTATCCGACGCGCGTGAAGATATGCGACGGCATATGCTGCGCGTGCGCGGCGCCGGGTGCGATCTTGGCATAGGCTCTCGCCGCATTGAGTCCCTTCTCGGCGATCGGCGGATAATCGTAGAGGTGGATCAGATAATGCGCGACGCCGGGATGATGCGGCTGGCGCGCAAAGATCGGCTCCAGGATCGCCGCGCCTTTGAGCTGATTGGCATAGGTCTTGTCAGCGGGTGAAGCCGACGTATTGAGCGCCAGCGCGTAGTGAATCTGCGCCTCATCGTCATTGGGATAGCGCTGCGCGACTTTCTCCATCGCCTTTGCATAAGCCTGTGTGCGCGGTAGATGGCCGAGCTTGTCATGATCGACGTAGATGACGGCAAGCGCATCGATGTAATCGAGCTCGCGCTGTGACTTGGCGCCGACGCTTTGTCCCTTGGCGATTGCTGCGGAGCCTTCTGCGAGATTTTTTGCCGGCGTCGGCACGTGCGGGTTCAACAACATGCTCAACGCGATACCCCAATAGGCGATGCCGCATGAAGGATCGGCCTTCAACACCGCCTCGAATTCGTGCTGGGATGCGCGATACCAGAAAGAATGCTGATACAGCATCCCGCGATCGAAAAGCTTTTGCGCTTCCGGCGTGCACGACGTTTCGAAATGCACCTGCCCGAGATTTTGATCGCTTTGTTGCGCCTTGGCTGGCTGGCTCGCGGAAATACCGACGGCCAGCGTCGCCGCGAGGATAGATGACATTCGCGTCATGTTATGGCTCCCGGAGAACGTTGGAACTCGAAGGAATTCAACGAAGTCTCCTGCCGGTTGGCTCGTCCGCACTATCCAGTTTTCGCCTTGGTATGCAAAATTCGCCGGATAGACTACTCTGCGGCTCGGCTCAGACCTCTTCGTTGAGGCAGGTCGGTAATGTCGACATCTGACCAGGCATCGTCACAGGACATCGCATTTTCCGGATCGTCATCCGTATTGCCGGCGGACCTCGTGCGCGCGCTGGTTTGGCTGCGCAGCCACCTGTCCGAGCCGGTCCAACTTGATACGCTCGCGCTGATCGCCGGTGTGCGTCCACGCACGCTCGAAACACACTTCAAGCTGTTTCTCGGCACTACGCCACTTGGCTGGGTACGCCGGGCCCGGCTAGCGTGTGCGCGGCAGCAACTGCTCAATGCGGGGCCGCAAGACACCGTTACCGGCATTGCCCTCGCAAGCGGGTTCAACCAGTTGGGCCGTTTCGCCGGCGCCTATCGGAAAAATTTCGGAGAACATCCCTCGACGACGATCGAGCGGACGCGAAAATCCTCCAAGCACGTCGATCTGGACTTCGACGAGGCAATCCGGCTGACAATGGAGGCTCTGCCGCTGGCATTCGCCGTCGCGCCGAAGCAATGCGATGAGGCGCTCGAAAAGCTTGATCGCCCGCAGGAACTGGCGCCGTCCTACGCCTTGCCGAAAGCACTTGCCGCGTGGTGCTGGGGCCAACGCGCGGCACATCGTTTCAGCGCAATGCCCGACTTCGACAGAGCCAAGGCTTGTCAGCTCGCCGAACAGGCGCTGGTGCTCGACCCGCACGACCCGATGACGCTGGCGTTGAGCAGCGGCGCGCTCGTGTTGCTGCACCGCCTTGACGACGCGGAGGCACAGCTCGAACACGCTTTGGCGCTCGATCCGTGGCTCGCATACGGGTGGATTCGCCGAGGGTGGATGTCGGCCTATGTCGGCGACAGCGACGGCGCACTCAGGGAATTACGGACGGCACTTTATTTGATGCCGTTCGAGCCACTGCGGCACATCACCTTTATCGGGATAGGCTGCGCACATTTCCTCGCCGAGAGATACGAACAGGCCGCGCGTTGGGTGCAAGACGGGGTCGAGGCATCCCCGGGATCTTTCTGGGCCAACAGGGTTGCGGTTGCCGCGACGGCGCTCGCGGGTGCGCGAAGCGACGCCCGCAGGCGGGCACGAAATTTGATGCGCAACGATCCGGACCTGACGGTAGCGGAGGCGCGGCAGGCATGGCCGTTCACGCCCGGCTTCATGGCGCGCCTCGGCGACGGCCTCGAAATCGCGGGGGTACCGCGCGCGTGACGGCCGGCTAGCCTTCCATCGGCACCATCGCCGCATCCTTGGAGTTGCGCAGCGTGAGCGAGGTCTTCACGTTGCGCACGTTTGGTGCGGCGGTGAGCTTCTCGACGAATGCCTGGAAGGTCTTGAGATCAGGTGCAACGCACTTGAGCACGAAATCGATCTCGCCGGAGAGCATCCAGCACTCGCGGACCAGCGGCTGTTCGCGCACGAATTTTTCGAACGCGACGAGATCGGCCTCCGCCTGGCTCGAGAGGTGGACCATCGCGAAGACGGTTACCTCGTAGCCGAGCTTTTTCTCATCGAGCAGGGCGCGGTAGCCCTTGATGTAGCCCGCCTCTTCCAATGCTCGGACGCGGCGCAGGCAAGGCGGCGCCGAGATTCCGACGCGGCTTGCCAACTCGACGTTGGTAATGCGGCCGTCCTCCTGCAGCTCCTTGAGGATCTTGCGGTCAATGGCGTCGAGTCGGGCGGGCACGAACAGCACTCCATGGATACCGGCCGGAATGGCCAGGGCCTTCCACGAACATTCATACCGCGAAATAATATTTCGCGAAACAATATTGCGCGCTCCACTGATCGTGATCACAGAAGCCGGCCGGCCTGTGGGTGCGACGGGTTGCGTATCTTGCATAGCTCGGCGCGAAGCCATACATCGTGCACACTACAAGAGCCGGCCAGTGTCCGGCCACCGCGGGCCCACAGCACGAAATGTGCCCGCCAGGGGGCGTGCAAAAACATGACAAAGACCACCCACGCAAAAGTCGTGATCGTTGGCTCGGGACCCGCCGGCTATACGGCCGCCATTTATGCCGCGCGCGCAATGCTGGAGCCGATCCTGATCCAGGGCGTGCAGCCCGGCGGCCAGCTCACGATCACCACTGATGTCGAGAACTATCCCGGCTTCGCCGATGTCATCCAGGGCCCCTGGCTGATGGAACAGATGCAGGCGCAGGCCGAGCATGTCGGCACCCGCATCGTCACAGATCACGTCAATAAAGTGGAGTTGTCGCAGCAGCCCTTCAAGCTGATCTGCGATTCCGGCGACATCTATCTCGCCGACGCGCTCATCATCGCGACCGGCGCGCAGGCGCGCTGGCTCGATCTGCCGTCGGAACAGAAATTCAAGGGCTATGGCGTGTCGGCCTGCGCGACCTGCGACGGGTTCTTCTATCGCAACAAGGAAGTAATCGTGGTCGGCGGCGGCAACACCGCGGTCGAAGAGGCGCTGTTCCTCACCAATTTTGCCTCCAAGGTCACAGTCGTGCACCGGCGCGACGCGTTCCGTGCTGAAAAAATCCTGCAGGACCGCCTGTTCAAGCACCCCAAGATCGAGGTGGTTTGGGACAGCGTGCTGGAGGACGTCACCGGCGCCGAGAACCCGCTCAAGGTGAGCGGCGTGAAGCTCAAGAACATAAAGACCGGCGCGATCACCGAA
>JBKPRE010000184.1:0-5987 GCA_046734435.1 Pseudomonadota bacterium
ATTTGCGCGGCCTGCATCACCTGTTCCTGGTAGATGATGACGCCGAAGGTCTCGCGCAGGATCGGCTCAAGCTTCGGGTGAATGTAGTCGGGCCGCTCCATGCCGTGCTTGCGCGAGCAGTAGGTCGGGATGTTCGCCATCGGTCCCGGGCGATAGAGCGCGACGAGCGCGATGATGTCCTCGAAACGGTCCGGCCGCATATCGAGCAGCGCGCGGCGCATCCCCGCGCTTTCCAGTTGGAAGATCCCAACCGCCTCGGCGCGGGCCAGAAGATCGTAGGTGTTTTTGTCGTCCAGCGGGATCGCCGAGAGATCGATATCGATGCCGCGCCGCTTCACCAATGCAACAGCCGTCTGCAGCACCGTCAGCGTCTTGAGACCGAGGAAGTCGAACTTCACCAGTCCCGCCTGCTCCACCCATTTCATGTTGAATTGGGTGACCGGCATGTCGGACTTCGGATCGCGGTAGAGCGGCACCAGTTCAGACAACGGCCGGTCACCGATCACGATCCCAGCGGCGTGGGTCGAGGCGTGGCGATTGAGGCCCTCGAGCTTCTGCGCGATGTCGAAAGCGCGCTTGACCACGGGCTCACTGTCGCGTTCGGCCTGCAGCCGCGGTTCGCCTTCTATCGCCTGCTTCAGCGAAACCGGCGCGGCGGGGTTCTGCGGCACGAGCTTGCAGAGCTTATCGACCTGTCCGTACGGCATCTGCAACACACGGCCGACGTCACGGAGAACGCCGCGCGCCTGTAGCGTGCCGAAAGTGATGATCTGCGCCACCTGATCGCGCCCGTAGCGCTCCTGGACGTAGCGGATCACCTCGTCCCTGCGGTCCTGGCAGAAGTCGATGTCGAAATCAGGCATCGACACGCGCTCGGGGTTCAGAAACCGCTCGAACAGCAAGCCGAACCGGATCGGATCCAGATCGGTGATGGTGAGCGCGTAAGAAACGAGCGACCCCGCGCCGGAACCACGACCGGGACCAACGGGTATGCCTTGTTTTTTCGCCCACTGGATGAAGTCCGAGACAATCAGGAAATAGCCTGGATATTTCATGCCCGCGATCACGCCCAGCTCGAAGTCGAGCCGCTCGCGGTATTCATCAACGGTGTGGCCAGGCGCGACGCCGGCGGATGTCAGGCGGCTCTCAAGTCCCGCCTCTGCGCGCCTGCGCAGTTCGCTCGCCTCATCGAGCGCCCTACCGTTATCGCCGACGGAAAAGCGAGGGAGGATGGGCTGATGCGTGCGCGGACGGAATGCACAGCGTCGCGCTATCTCCACAGTCGACGCAACAGCTTCCGGGAGATCGGCAAAGCGTTCAACCATTTCCGCACGAGACTTAAAGCGATGCTCCGGCGTCAGCTGGCGCCGTTCTGTCTCCGCAAGCAGCCGGCCTTCGGCGATGCAGATCAGTGCGTCATGCGCTTCGTAATCCTGGACGGCTGCAAAATACGGCTCGTTGGTGGCGACCAGCGGCACTGATTTGGCGTAGGCAAGCTCAATCAAGCCTGGCTCGGCTCGCCGCTCGGAGGGCGTCCCATGGCGCTGTAATTCGACATAGAGCCGGTCGCCAAACAGCTCAAGCAACAGGTCGAGGCGACCGGCCGCCAGATGGCTTTGCCCCGCGGCAAGCGCACCATCGAGTGGCCCGCCGGGTCCGCCCGTAAGCGCGATGATGCCGGCGGTTTCTCCGGCTAGCCATTCGGCCTTCAGGCGCGGCGGTTCATTTGCTGGCGTTTCCAGGAAAGCGCGTGAATTCAGGCGCATCAGGCTGCGGTAGCCCTCGGGCCGCGCGGCAAGCAGCACAATGCGCGCGCGCTCTAGTGGGGCGTTGGGATTGCGCGGACCGTGGTCGGTGTCGCCGAAGTCGACGGCAAGCGCACAGCCGATGATGGGCTGGATGCCGTAACCGGACATTTTTTCCGAGAATTCCAGCGCGCCGAACATGTTGTCGGTATCGGTCAGCGCGAGCGCCGGCTGCCGGTCTGCTTTCGCGAGTTCCGCCAGCCGCGAGATTGTGAGCGCGCCTTCCAGCAGGGAATAGGACGAGTGCACGTGCAAGTGCACGAAGTCGAGGCCGGCCATTTCTGATTCCTTCAACCCGCACAGAGTGAGGACAGTCCGCGGCTGCGTCCACTGAGAATGCCGCGCGCAAGCCCGCTATGCCCGCTTTTCGCAGCACGCGCTCTGAACGGCGATGGCGGGAGACCCGACCATCACGGCGAATGCGAAAACACGCGCCTATAGATTTCCGAGGACCTGGGTCCAGATGGCGATCATCCCGACAAACAGCGACAGCGAGGCCAGCGCGGCCGCTTCCTGAACTACCGTCTTCAACATGGCGTCTCTCTCCCAGAACAGAGAGAGAACATAGTTCAGTGTTTGTTCCCGAGTCAAGGACGGACGTAATCCCAGACAAAACAAAGTGAAATCAAATAGTTATTGAGTTATCCTCAGCCGAAACGCCGGCCCGGGCGCCTTCAGTCCATCTCGATGATCCGACCGTCGCGCAAGCTCACCCGCCGGTCCATGCGGGCTGCCAGGTCCATGTTGTGGGTGGCGATGATGGTGGCAAGGCCGGACGCTTTCACGAGTTGCGACAACGCGTGGAAAACATGCTCGGCGGTGTGAACGTCGAGGTTTCCGGTGGGCTCATCAGCCAACAGAATGCGTGGGGCATTCGCGACAGCGCGCGCGATCGCAACGCGCTGCTGCTCGCCACCGGAAAGCTCAGCCGGCCGGTGATTCAAACGGCCACCCAATCCAAGATATTCGAGCAGTTCCGACCCTCTCGTCATGGCCTCGGTCCGTGCCAGGCCCCGGATCATTTGAGGCAACATGACATTTTCCAGGGCGGTGAATTCCGGCAGCAGGTGATGAGATTGGTAGACGAAGCCGATCTCGCTACGACGGATTCGGGTCCGTTCGTGGTCAGCCAGGATCGAGGTCGACCGGCCGTCGATAAAGACGTCGCCATGGTCGGGATGCTCGAGCAGCCCGGCGACATGCAAGAGCGTCGATTTGCCGGCTCCCGATGGTGCAACCAGTGCGACTGACTGTCCGGGCCAAAGCGCAAGCTCGATGCCGTTCAGCACATGGAGCGTCTCATCACCCTGACGGTACTGACGCTCGACATCGTGCAGGAAGAGGATCGGAACATCCTCTTCCTGTCGGGCTTGCGGCGGCTGTTCCTGCTCCTGGACCATCTCTGTCCTGGCAATACTGTAAGCCTCACTCATAGCGCAGCGCCTCCACGGGATCGAGACGCGCTGCACGCCATGACGGATAGAGCGTAGCAAGCAAGGACAGCACGAGTGCCATCACCACAACGGCCGCGGTCTCGCCAGAGTCCATCTGAGCGGGCAGGTGCGAAAGGAAATAAAGTTCGGGCGAAAACAGTTCTGTATTGGTCAGCCAGGACAGGAATTGCCGGATGCTCTCGATGTTCAGACAAATCACGATCCCCAGGAGAAAACCGACGATCGTCCCCACCACACCGATGGACGCGCCGGTGATGAGAAATACGCGCATGATCGCCCCCTGCGTCGCCCCCATCGTGCGCAGAATGGCGATGTCCTGACCCTTGTCTTTGACGAGCATGATCAGGCCGGACACGATGTTGAGAGCGGCAACAAGCACGATCAAGGTCAGGATCAGAAACATGACATTGCGCTCGACTTGCAGCGCATTGAAAAAGGTCGCGTTGCGTTGGCGCCAGTCGATCATGAAGACCGGCCGTTGCGCTGCATCCTGTACCGGCTGCCGGTAGCGATCTACGCGGTCGGGGTTATCTGTGTAGATCTCGATCGCGGTGACATCGCCAGCGCGGTTGAAATAGGCCTGCGCCTCCTTCAACGGCATAAAGACCATAGCGCTGTCGTATTCCGACATGCCGATCTCGAACACTGCGGCGATCTTGTAGACCTTGATGCGCGGTGTCGTGCCCATAGGCGTAACTGCGCCGCGTGGCGCCACCAGCGTGATGTTGTCGCCCGACCGCAGTGAAAGCTGGTCGGCGAGCCGGCGCCCGATGACCACGCCCATGTCTTCGTCAAACCCCTTGAGCGTGCCCTGCTTGATGTTGTTTGCGATCGACGGAAGCTTCTCTAGGTCCATGAGCCGGATGCCGCGGATGAGCACGCCGCCGGCATTGAATGGTGATGAGGCAAGCGCCTGGCCCTCGACGATTGGCGCAGCGAGGCGGATGCCTTTGACGCCGGCGACGCGCGCAGCGACCTCTTCCCAGTCGGTCAGCGGCTTTTCCAGAGGCTGGATCAGCAAGTGACCGTTGAGGCCGAGAATCTTGTCGAGCAATTCCTTGCGGAAGCCATTCATCACCGCCATCACGATGATAAGCGTGGCGACCCCCAGCATGATGCCAAGAAAAGAAAACCCGGCGATGACGGAGATGAATCCTTCCTTGCGCCGCGCCCGAAGGTAGCGCAGCGACAGCATCCATTCGAACGGCGAGAAGGGCCGCGTCCCGTCGGGCTCGGTCACTGTCATTGATTCACGATTCCCCACGCGGACTGTTTACGCGAATTTTGGCGGATTCGTGCCTGGCAAGACAGCCAAAGTCCTTGTCAACACACAGGATTTTTGAGCTTTTGCAGCACCCTCAGAGCTATCCACCGCCGGTTGAGGCAACTACGAGCGATCTACCGCGTCAGCAGATCAAGCGCCGCCGCCGGGCTGATATTATCCCTGGTCCCGTCAGCACGTTTCTTGATCTCCACCTTGCCCTCGGCGAGGCCGCGAGGCCCCACCAGGACCTGATAGGGAATTCCAACAAGGTCTGCGGTCGCGAATTTCGCGCCCGGCCGTTCGTCGAGGTCGTGATAGAGCACGTCAACGCCTTTTGCCGTTAGATTGCGATAGAGCTGCTCGCAGGCGCCGTCGGTTTCGGTCGTGCCCTGCTTGAGGTTAAGGATCGCGACCTTGAACGGCGCCACCGGCTCCGGCCATATGATGCCGGCATCATCGTGGGAAGCCTCAATGATGGCCGCGACCAGACGGCTCGGGCCAATGCCGTATGAGCCCATATGCACAGGCACTTCCTTGCCGTCGGGGGTAGCAACCACCGCCTTCATCGGCTCGGAATATTTGGTGCCAAAATAGAAAATATGACCTACCTCGATACCACGCGCCGAGACCTGCTTGTCGGCCGGCACCTTCGCGAAGGCCGCCGCATCATGCATTTCGGCGGTCGCAGCGTATTGCGACGTCCATTTTTTCACGATGGCCTGCAACCCAGCAACGTCGTCAAAATTCACGTCGGCCGGCGGCACCGCCATGTCGAGATAGTCCTTGTGACAGAACACCTCTGATTCACCGGTCTGCGCAAGAATGGTGAACTCGTGCGAGAGATTTCCGCCGATCGGTCCCGATTCAGCGCGCATCGGAATCGATTTCAGGCCCAGCCGCGCGAACGTGCGCAGGTACGCCACAAACATTTTATTGTAAGAATGCGTCGCCCCGAGCTGATCGACATCGAACGAGTAGGCATCCTTCATCAAGAATTCGCGGCCGCGCATCAGGCCGAAACGCGGGCGCACCTCGTCGCGGAATTTCCATTGGATGTGATAGAGATTGAGCGGCACGTCTTTATAGGAGCGAACGTAGGCCCGGAAGATTTCGGTGATCATCTCCTCGTTGGTCGGGCCAAAAAGCATGTCACGTTCGTGCCGGTCCTTGATGCGCAACATCTCTTTGCCGTACGCGTCATAGCGCCCGCTCTCGCGCCAAAGATCAGCCGATTGTATGGTGGGCATCAGCAGCTCGACTGCTCCTGAACGGTTCTGTTCCTCGCGCACGATCTGACAGATCTTCTGCAGCACGCGAAAACCCAGAGGCAGGAAGGCGTAAATGCCGGCGGCCTCCTGCCGCATCATGCCGGCGCGAAGCATCAGCCGGTGCGACACGATCTCCGCCTCTTTCGGCGTCTCGCGCAGGATGGGCAGGAAATAGCGGGACAGGCGCATGGAATCC
>JBKPRE010000185.1:0-15822 GCA_046734435.1 Pseudomonadota bacterium
CTTTACGCCCTCGTCGATCCTATTTCGCCCCCGCCGAAGCCCGTGCCCGCCGGGCTTGGGTGGAGGCGCCGGGTACTGCCCCCGGGTCCGATGGGTTTATTACGACGGCCGTTTATCGCCATAGCCGGGTCTCCCCGGCACCTGAAATATAGGAGCCAAAGGTTACCGAAGGAAGAGTGAGACTGTAGCCGTCATTTCAGGCTCTAATTCGTGCTCACCACGTCCTTGCCGATCGGCCAGAGAGCAAGACCGGCAAGCTTGAGATGCGCCAAGCAAAAGGAATCCCAATGAGCGTAATCGCGAGCAGCAGCGCCGTGAGCAAATGACCGAGTGCAAGCCACCAGCCGGCCAGCAGCAGCCAAACCAAATTGCCGACAAAGCCGAGGAAACCGCTGCCTATGCCCGTTGGGCGTGACACCACGGTGTGACCAAAGGGAAGAAGCGTATAGGCCGCGATCGTGAAAGCCGCGCGAGCCCAGGGAATGCCGATGATGGTGAGCACCATGATCACGGCTGCGATCAGCCAGCCCAGCGCCATGTAGAAGCCGCCGAACAGAATCCACAGGACGTTCAAGAGCAAACTGCCTGTTCCCATAGTCTTTCACTTCTAGCCAAGCGGGAAATTTGAGCTTGCCTGAATTTCCGCGCGACTGCGAGCCGAACTTCAGGCGTGGCGGCCATGCATAATCCATCTAGTCGCCACCCGTGGCGCGGGATATTGCTGCCGTCATGTCCGATTCCGCCGCGCCATCCCGATCGGTCGCCGCACGCCCCTCTCTGCTAGAACTATTCCGCGCTTTTGTTGTCGTCTCCGTCTCGGGGTTCGGTGGTGCGTTGCCGTGGGCGCGGCGCATGATCGTCGACCAACGCGGGTGGATGACCGCCGAAGAGTTCAATGAAGCTTTCGCATTGTCCCAGTTCCTGCCAGGCCCCAACGTCGTGAACTTTTCGGTTGTGTTCGGCTCTCGTTTCGGAGGGGCAGCTGGAGCGGCGGTGGCACTCGCCGGACTCATGGGCCCTCCGTTGATCATCGTTACGGTGCTCGCTTTTCTATATGCGCGGTTCGGCGATCTCGAAATACTTAGCCGCGTCCTGGCGGGCATCACGACCGCCGCGGTCGGCTTGCTGATCGCGGTCGTGGCAAAGATGGCGGCGCCATTATTCCGTGAGCGGCGCGATTGGGCCCCATTTATCGCAATCGCTGCGTTCGCCGGGGTCGCGATCATGCAATGGCCTTTGCCGCTGGTGTTTGTCGTGCTGGCTCCGATCAGTGTCGCCCTCGCGTGGATAAAGCGATGAACGACAATCCGCTTGTCCCGCTCTTTGGCTATTTCGCGATGTTGTCGCTGTTTGCGGTCGGCGGCGCCAACGCGGCAATTCCGGAAATGCATCGCATCGCCGTGGACGTGATGCACTGGATGAGCGATCGGCAGTTCGCCGATAGTTTTGCCATTGCGCAAATTTCGCCGGGGCCAAACGTCATCATCGTCACGCTGATCGGCTACCATGTCGCGGGTCTCGCGGGTGCAGCCGTCGCGACGGTGGCAATGTGTGGCCCGACCTGCGTGTTCGCGTTTCTGGTCGCGCGCACTTGGGACCATTTCAAGGAGGCGCGCTGGCGTATCGCCATACAGGCCGGCTTGGTGCCGGTCTCGCTCGGTTTGATTGGTGCGAGCGCTTTTGTGCTGGCCCGGAGCGCAGACCACAATATTTATGCCGCTTTAATTACCGCGGTTACCGCGGTAATTGCGTTTGCGACACGCATTAACCCGCTTTGGCTATTCGCTGTCGGGGCCGTTTTGGGGCTATCGGGATGGCTGTAATGGAAGATCACCGACATCCGTGCTTTCGGCCCGCCCCTGTCATATGCTAGGGATCGGACGTGGGGCACAGGCGACAGCGTAACTAAGAAGCAAGAACAACCAAGCGGGAGGACAAGAATGGCCGAGGGGGTCAAGACCTCCCCGAACGGGGGCGGGTTGCGTTTCAAGGTTCGTGCCCCGCGCGAATTTTACGGCGGACTCGCACTGATTGCGGTTGCCATCGTGGCCATCTGGGCATCGGGAGATCTTCCCGGCATGCATGGCTTTGCGTTCGGGCCGGGAACCGCGCCGCGTTTGTTCGCCGGTCTTCTCGCGATTGTAGGCGCGCTTGTCGCTCTCACCGGACTACTCTTCGACGGTCCACCAATCGAAAGCTTCGCAGTCCGTGGTCCAGCCTGGGTCCTCCTTGGAATCCTTTGCTTCGCCGGCATGATCCGCGGTGTTCATCTCGGGTTTATGACGATACCGCCGCTCGGCCTGATCCCGTCCACCTTTGCGGCTTTCATGGTCTCGATTTTCGGCTCATCCGAAATGCGCTGGGTGGAGAGCCTGATTGCGGCTGTCGTGATGACCGCATTCTGCGTGCTTCTCTTCGTCTATCTGCTGCAACTGCCGTTTCAGCTTTGGCCCTGGTACTGAGAAGAAGCAGTCATGAGTGAACTTCTCGCCAATCTTGCGCTCGGGTTCTCGGTCGCGGCGCATCCGTACAATATCGGGTTTTGCCTGTTAGGCGCGCTCGTCGGCACGCTTGTTGGCGTGCTCCCGGGTATCGGCACCGTCGCGACGGTTGCCATGCTGCTGCCGATCACATTTGGATTGCCGCCGGTTGGCGCGCTGATCATGCTCGCGGGCATTTATTACGGCGCGCAGTACGGCGGCTCGACCACATCTGTGCTTGTGAATATTCCGGGCGAAGCAGGGTCAGTTGTAACGTGTCTCGACGGGCACCAGATGGCGAGACAAGGCCGGGCCGGTGCAGCACTTTCAATTGCGGCGATCGGCTCTTTTTTTGCAGGTTGCGTTGCGACGGTGCTGGTGGCTGCTCTTGGCACGCCGCTGACGTCCTTGGCGCTGTTGTTCGGGCCTGCGGAATACTTCTCCCTTATGGTGCTTGGCCTCATCTTCGCGGTGGTGCTCGCGAAAGGCTCAATTCTCAACGCGATCGCCATGATCCTGTTGGGCCTCCTGCTCTCGATGATCGGATCCGATCTTGAGACGGGCGCGGGTCGCATGACGTTCGACATTGCTGAACTGTCAGACGGAATAGGCTTCAGCAACGTGGCAATGGGAATTTTCGGATTTGCCGAAATTATCCGTAACCTCGAAATGTCCCAAGAGAGCCGCGATATCGTGAAAGGGAAAATCAAAGGCCTTATGCCGACGCGTCAGGACTTGATCGATTCCTCAGGCGCGATTGCGCGCGGCACGATTCTCGGTTCGTTGCTTGGTATTCTGCCGGGCGGCGGCGCGGTCGTCTCCTCGTTCGCCGCCTACACATTCGAGAAGCGCATCTCGAAACATCCCGAGCGGTTCGGCCACGGCGAGATCAGGGGCGTGGCAGCGCCTGAAGCGGCCAACAACGCCGCAGCACAAACCTCGTTCATTCCGCTACTTACACTCGGCATTCCTCCGAATGCCGTCATGGCGCTGATGGTCGGCGCCATGACCATCCACGGCATCGTGCCGGGACCGCAGGTCATGACCAAACAGCCGGAACTGTTCTGGGGCATGGTTGCCTCGATGTGGCTCGGCAACCTCATGCTGATCATCATCAATCTGCCATTGGTGGGCGTGTGGGTCAGCCTGCTGCGTGTGCCTTATCGATTGCTCTATCCGTCGATCATCGTGTTCTGCTGCATCGGCATTTATTCGATCAACAACTCTCCGACGGATGTGGTGATCTCAGCGATTTTCGGCCTGGTCGGCTACTGGCTCACCAAGCACGACTTCGAGCCCGCGCCGCTGGTACTGGCATTCGTGCTCGGCCCGCTGATGGAAGAAAATTTGCGCCGGGCGATGCTGATCGCTCGCGGCGACGCCACTGTATTCATCACACGTCCGATTTCGGGCGCCCTAATCGCTATTGCGGCGGCTCTGCTGGTAATCGCGGCCTTGCCAATGATCCGCAAGCGGCGCGACGAAGTGTTCGTCGAATAGTCCGGGCGGCGCGCAGGAGACCGCGCGCCGCTTTCATCTAGCCGGCGATCGCCCCGGATACCGTCAATATCCCCGCCACCAAGATCACAAGCTGAATTGAAAAGGCGGTGATATTGGCGTCCCACTTTTTCGCGAAGATCGGGATAGGCGCGTTGAATGGCTGGTAGCCGTTTTTGTCGTAGGCGGCGCCACCGTAGATCGGCATCGCTAACAGCGCCGCGAAAAAAGCCGCATAGACGACCGCACCCATGGCTGCGACGAAATAGAGCCGCTCAACGGCGAGCGGTCCTGGCCACCAGATGAGCGCAAAGGCGAGCAAACCCAATCCAACATAACTTGAGATCTGCCACACCACATGAAATCGCGCGTGCGGCGTCCATTGCGGATTGGTGGCATGGGTCTTGTTGAAATCTGCGACCACTGTAAGCAGCGCCCAGCCGGCGGTCATGAGAGTAAACAGAATCCGAGCAACAAGAATGCGGTCAAAGTTCATTTGCATACCCCCAACTGCACCGAAGCCGATTGTATCAGGAGTCGGGCGCGGGGGCTGGCATTTGGGCGGTTGAAAAACCCCTGCCAACCGTTGCTCCCGGCGATAAACTTCCCCATCTTCGAGTTGCCAGCCGATATTCGAAAAGATGCGCCAATATCTTGACTTGATGGAACTCATCCTCAGCCGCGGGGTCGAGAAACACGACCGCACTGGAACCGGGACGCTGTCGGTGTTCGGTCACCAGATGCGGTTTGCGCTCGATGAAGGCTTTCCCCTGGTCACGACCAAGAAGCTGCACCTGAAATCGATTATTCATGAGCTGCTGTGGTTTTTGGCCGGCGATACGAACGTCAGGTATCTGCAGGAGCATGGCGTGCGCATCTGGGACGAATGGGCCGATGAGCGCGGAGAATTGGGTCCCGTTTACGGCCAGCAGTGGCGATCATGGCCGGCGCAGGACGGAAAGACGATAGATCAGATCGGCAATGTCGTTGCGATGATCAAACGCAACCCGGACTCGCGGCGGCTCATTGTTACTGCGTGGAATCCGGCGGAGGTCGACAACATGGCTTTGCCTCCATGCCACTGCCTTTTTCAGTTTTATGTCGCGGAAGGAAAACTGTCGTGCCAGCTGTATCAGCGCTCGGCCGATGTTTTTCTTGGCGTGCCATTCAATATCGCATCGTACGCTCTGCTCACGCAGATGATGGCGCAGGTGACCGGGTACAAGCCGGGCGATTTCATCCATACGTTGGGTGATGCTCATCTTTATCTCAATCACCTCGAGCAAGCCCGTCTCCAGTTGTCGCGGGCGCCGAAACCACTGCCGACGATGCGACTCAATCCTGCTGTGAAGGACATATTCGCGTTTCGCTATGAAGACATTTCAATCGAGAACTACGATCCGCACCCGCACATCAAGGCCGCTGTGGCGGTGTAACCTGGAGCCCAAAAAGCGATTTCGTTGTTGCTTCCGTTTCGAGACGTCGCGCTAAGCTGATTTTAACGCGGGAACTTCGTCGCATTCTCGGAGGATACGCGTTGGTAATAAAGTCAGAAGAGTTTTGTCTTATTCGTATTATCGCGAAGGCGATGCCAATGTCCTCCAACTCTGTTTCATAGTCGGCCTCATGAAAATCGTGCTGGTGGCAGCAATTGGCGACAACCTCGTTATCGGCCGGGATGGTCAGTTGCCATGGCATCTGAAGTCGGACCTCCAGCATTTCCGCAAACTGACGCTGAATCGTCCGCTGATCATGGGACGCAAGACGCACGAGTCGATCGGCAAGCTACTCGACGGACGCACCAATATCGTACTCTCGCGCGATTTCCGCTTGGTTACTCCCGGCGCAGTGTTGGCAACAAGTCTCGATGCCTCGCTTAGCTTCGCGCGCGCGGACGCGGCAAAGCGCGGAGTTGATGAAATTATGGTGATCGGCGGGAGCGACATCTTCGCCGCCACAATGCCGATGGCCGACCGCCTGGAAATCACGCATGTGCACGCCTCGCCCGAAGGCGATGCGATGTTCCCGCCGATAGACGACGAAATCTGGCAGGAAGCGTCACGTGAAGAGCATTTTGCCGGCCCCGACGATGACGCGGATTTCTCGTTCGCGACATATATACGGCGCTGAAACAGCGTTAATGCGCGGCATGACGGCGCGTTGTAACGGCGCCTACGGTCCCCTATAACCCTCCCGACAACAGGCGCCCCGGATGAACGGGCGGCGCGGGAGACATTTTCAAATGCCTTGGACCAATCAGGGCGGCGGTGGGCCCTGGGGCTCGGGCGGCAAGGGGCCATGGGGCTCGGGGCCGCAATCGCCGGGACCGACACCGCCGGATCTCGAAGAAATTCTGCGCCGCGGCCAGGACAGACTGCGTCGCGTGCTGCCCGGCGGCAATCTGGGCGGACGTGGATTCGCCCTCATTGTCCTTGGTGTGTTGGTGCTTTGGGGTTTTTCGGGGTTTTTCCGCGTTGAGCCGGACGAACTCGGTGTCGTGCTCCGCTTTGGCAAGCAAGTGCGCGAGGTTCAGCCGGGACTGAACTATCATCTTCCGTATCCGATCGAGAAAGTGCTCACGCCGAAAGCGTTGCGCGTCAACAAGATCGATATCGGCATGCGGATTGTCGATGATCTTCGCCGGGGCGGCACCACGACACGCGACGTGCCTGAGGAAAGCTTGATGCTGACTGGCGACGAAAACATCGTCGATGTCGATTTCTCGGTGTTGTGGAAGGTCAAGCCGACCGGCGTCGGCGATTACCTGTTCAACATCCAGAATCCCGAAGGCACCGTGAAGGCCGTGGCCGAAAGCGCGATGCGTGAAGTGATCGGTCGATCGGAAATTCAGCCGATCCTGACCGGAGCGCGGCAAACGACCGAAAACGCCGTGCAGGAATTGATGCAGCGGACGCTCGATCACTATGGCGCTGGCATTCTGGTGCAGCAGGTGCAGTTGCAGAAGGTCGATCCGCCGGCGCAGGTGATCGATGCCTTCCGTGACGTGCAGGCTGCGCGCGCCGACCTTGAGCGCGCCGTCAACGAGGCGCAGACCTACGCCAACCGCGTCTTGCCCGAGGCGCGGGGCCGTGTGGCGCAAATCACGCAGGCCGCAGAAGCTTACAAACAGCAGACGGTCGCCGAAGCAACCGGTCAGACGGCCCGTTTCCTCAAAATCTTTGAACAATACAAAAAGGCACCCGACGTCACGCGCGAGCGCATGTATCTCGAAACAATGGAGCGCATACTCGGCGGTACCGACAAGATTATCCTGGATTCAGGCGGTGGCGGAAGCAGCGTCGTGCCCTACCTGCCGCTGAACGAGCTTACGCGTCCGGTCCAGCCGCGCAGCCAGTCGCAGAGCGGAGGCCGGCAATGAGAACCAATTTTGTCGGCGGCATCATCGCTGTTATCGCCGTTGCCGCGCTGATCGTCGGCTATTCGTCTCTGTTCACTGTCTATCAGACGCAGCAAGCACTCGTTGTCCGGCTGGGCGAGCCGCGCCCGCCGGTTCCCGATCCGGGTCTTCATGTGAAGGCGCCGTTTATCGATTCAGTCGTCTACATCGACAAGCGTATCCTCGACCTGGAAGCGCCTCCGCAGGAGGTGATTGCTTCGGATCAGAAGCGGCTGGTGGTCGACGCCTTCGCGCGGTACAGGATCAAGGATCCGCTTCGCTTCTATCAGACCCTGGGGTCAATCAACGGCGCGAATTCGCAGCTGTCTATTTTGCTTAATTCGGCGCTGCGCCGCGTGCTGGGCGAGGTCACATTTACCCACGTCGTGCGGGATCAGCGTGCCGATCTGATGGCGCGTATTCGCGAACTCGTCGACCACGAAGCCGCTGGCTTCGGGATCGAGGTTGTTGACGTTCGGATCCGTCGCGCCGACCTGCCGGAGCAAAACAGTCAGGCCGTCTATCAGCGCATGCAGACGGAACGGCAGCGCGAGGCGGCTGAGTTCCGCGCGCAGGGTGCGCAGCGTGCGCAGGAGATCCGCTCACGGGCCGACCGGGAGGTGACCGTGCTTGTGGCCGACGCGACCTCGAAATCGGAACAGATCCGCGGTGAAGGTGACGCGACGCGCAACCAGATTTTCGCCGACGCCTTCAATCAAGATCCTGATTTCTTCGCGTTTTATCGGTCGATGCAGGCCTACGAGCAGGGGCTCAAGCATAATGACACCCGCATGCTGCTGAAGCCCGATTCGAACTTCTTTCGCTATTTTACCGACCCCAGCGGAAAGCAGCGGGAGAGCTCAGGAACGCCGGCACCTTCGGCTCCGGCGCGATAACACCCGCGCCGAGCCCGCATGTCCGATTTCCTAGCCGCGCTTGGACTGGTTTTTGTCATCGAAGGCTTGATCTTCGCGGCATTCCCGGAGTCGGCCAAGCGGGCCATGACCAGCGTGCTGGAAACGCAGGACATCTCGCTCCGTCTAATCGGTATCGGCTCCGCCATTATCGGGTTGATCCTGGTCTGGCTGGTCCGGGGCTGATAGGGAAACCCGGCCTCGCATGGTATTGATTGGCGGTGCCCTTGAATCGCCTATAAGTCGGGGCCACTCTCTCGCATAGCCTATTCCCAGGAGAACTGACGCCCATGGGCGCAAACACTTTTTGCCCGAAAACAAACCTCGGTCGGGCCCGGTTGACCGTAACTACGGCGGCGGCCGTCGCCTTTCTTGCGATGGCGGCTCCAGCGGCCGCGCGCGGACCTGACGGGATCGCCGATGTGGCAGAGCAGGTCATCGACGCCGTTGTAAACGTTTCAACCAAGCAGTCGGTCGATCTGCGAGGCGGCGCGATGCCGCAATTGCCGCCAGGATCGCCATTTGAGGAATTCTTCGAGGAATTTTTCAAAAACCGGCGTGGGCAAAACGGCCAGAACGGTCCGGGACAGAACAATCAGGCGCCGACGCCTCGTCGCGTCAATTCGCTGGGTTCCGGTTTTATCATCGATCCGAGCGGTGTTGTCGTGACCAACAACCACGTCATTTCCGAAGCCGACGAGGTCAGCGTCATTCTCAATGACGGTACGACGTTAAAAGCCGAGGTGATTGGCCGCGATCAGAAGACCGATCTCGCGCTGCTCAAGGTAACACCAACCAAGCCGCTGAAAGCGGTGAAGTTCGGAGATAGCGACAAGCTGCGTCTGGGCGAGTGGGTGATCGCGATCGGCAATCCGTTCAGTCTGGGCGGAACAGTGACGGCCGGTATCGTTTCGGCGCGCAACCGCGACATTCAGTCCGGCCCATACGACAACTACATCCAGACCGATGCCTCGATTAACCGCGGAAATTCGGGCGGACCGCTGTTCAACCTCAACGGCGAAGTCATCGGCGTCAACACCGCGATTATTTCGCCGTCAGGCGGATCGATCGGCATCGGTTTTGCGGTGCCCTCGAAAACCGTGGTCCCTGTCGTCGATCAACTGCGCGAATTCAAGGAGGTGCGCCGCGGGTGGCTCGGTGTCCGTATTCAGCAGGTGAGCGACGAGATCGCCGAGAGTCTCAGCATCAAGCCGGCGCGCGGTGCGCTCGTGGCCGGCATCGATGACAAAGGCCCGGCCAAGCCCGCCGGAATCGAACCGGGCGATGTGATCGTCAAATTCGACGGCAAGGACGTCAAGGAAATGCGTGACCTGCCGAAGATCGTTGCCGACACACCGGTCGGCAAGGACGTTGAGGTTGTCGTCATCCGGAAGGGCAAAGAGGAAAAAAAGACGGTCAAGCTTGGCCGCCTTGAGGATGAAAAGAAAGTCGCCGCCGTGTCCAACGACAAGAAGGACGCGGCGCCTGACAGCAAGCCTGTGGTGAAAAAAGCGCTCGGCCTCGATCTCGCCAACCTCACTGACGATCTGCGCAAGAAGCACAACATCAAGGAGAAGGTAAAAGGCGTCGTGATCACCGGTGTCGATCCGAATTCGCCGGCTTCGGAGAAGCGGCTCGCGCCCGGAATGGTCATCGCCGAAGTCCAGCAGCAGCCCGTTTCAAATGCGACCGAGCTGCAGCAGCGGATCGACAAGCTCAAGAAGGACGGCAAAAAGGCCGTCGTACTGCTTGTGGTGTCTCCCGACGGGGATCCAAGCTTCGTCGCACTGAGCCTGCAATAGGCTGCACGTTACGACTGGACGAATTCGTCCTTGCTGTAGCCCTGCACGTAAAGCAAGGCGGTAAGATTGCAGTGGTCGATGCGCGCTGCCGCCGTGGTTGCAACCTTTGGCTTGGCGTGAAAGGCGACGCCGAGTCCGGCCTCCAGAATCATGTCGAGATCATTGGCGCCGTCCCCGATCGCGATCGTGTCCGCTTTCGTCAGGCCGAGTTCGTTGCGCAACTCGATAAGGGCAGCCCGCTTTCCGTCGCGCCCGAAAATCGGCTCTGCAACCTTGCCGGCGAGTTTATGGCCGTCTATGAGCGTAAGCGAGTTGGCGCGGCTCTCATCAAATCCGATCATTGCCGCGATGCGGTCGGTGAAAAGCGTGAATCCGCCTGAGACCATGCACGTGCGCGCGCCATTTGCGCGCATGGTTGCAATAAGAGTGCGTCCACCGGGCGTCAGCTTGATCCGCTCCTGGAGGACCTCGTCGACGACCGAAACCGGCAAGCCTTCCAGCAGCGCCACGCGTTCGCGCAGCGCCGGCTCGAATGCGATTTCGCCCCGCATGGCGCGCTCCGTGATCGCCGCAACGTGACTTTTCAGGCCGACATAGTCGGCAAGCTCGTCGATGCACTCCTGGCGGATCATCGTGGAGTCCATGTCGGCCAGAAACAGCTTCTTGCGCCGTTTGGCCAGAGGCTGCACGACGACGTCGAGGCGACCGGCGAGGGTGCGCAGCTCTGCGGTCAGCGCACTTTGGTCCGGGACATTTTCCGCGCTAAAGGAAATATCGGCGGCGTCAGAACCAAGCATCTTCGCCGGGCCCGCGCCCGGCAATATTCGGCGTACCTGCTCGATCACGGACGGCGGGAGCAAGCCGGAGGCGTCAATCAGAGTCGCAACATGAGTCATGCGATGCACAATGCCGGTCGAGCGGTGCTTATTGCAGGGCCAACTGCCAGCGGCAAGTCGGCGCTGGCGCTTGAAGTTGCGGAAAGTCTGGGTGGCGTCATCGTCAATGCCGATTCTATGCAGGTTTACCGCGATCTGCGGGTCATCACCGCGCGGCCGACGTCCGAGGACGAGGCCCGTGTGCCGCACAAATTGTACGGCTTCGTCGATGCAGCCGAGAACTATTCCGTCGGCCGCTGGTGCCACGATGTCGAGGCGGTGCTGACGGAGATTGGCAAACAAGGACGCGTGCCGATCCTGGTCGGAGGGACCGGACTTTATTTCAAGGCTTTGACGTCAGGCCTCGCCGCCGTCCCACCAATTCCTGCCGATATTCGCGCCGGCGTGCGGGAGCGTCTGCAACACGAAGGGGCGCCGGTCTTGCATGCCGAGCTTATGCGCCTCGATCCTGCTACCGCGCGGCGCGTCACCGCCAACGACCGGTCACGCATTTCGCGTGCGCTCGAAGTCGTGCTGGCGACCGGCCGGGCGCTGTCCGATTGGCATCGAGAAGGCCTGCCGCCATTGATTGACCCTGCGCGCGCAGCGAAAGTGTTCATCACCTGCGAGCGCAAGGAGTTGGTCCGGCGCATCGAGGCGCGTTTCGATGCGATGATGAAGTCGACGGCTCTGGATGAAGTGCGCCGGCTTGCCGAGCGCAAACTCGACTCTACTTTGCCAGCGATGAAGGCGCACGGCGTGCCGTGGTTGATCCGCCACCTCAATGGCGAGATATCGCGGGAGGCAGCAGTCGCCGGTGCGGTGATGGATACCCGGCGCTACGCCAAGCGCCAGCTCACCTGGTTTCGCCACCAGATGAAAGATTGGGTCTGGGCCGAGCCAGACGAGGCCCTTTCCGCCATTCGGAGCCACTTTCAGGCCCCGTTAATGTGATTTATCTTGACCGGGTGCCGTTCAGCCCCTATAACGCGCGCAATGAAAGTGCGGGCGAGAACCGTGGAACGCAATATTATTACTGTAGTAAGGGTTCGGACGCTAGGATGGCCCTAGACATGGGGCCCTCGGCGAGCGTCCGGACATGGCCCTCTACGGGCCTTTTTTATTGTGTCCGGGCCGAGAGTGACGAAAGGGAATGACATGACACGCGAAATGACCGGTGCCGAAATGGTGATACAGGCGCTCGCCGACCAGGGGGTCGAGCACCTGTTCGGATACCCGGGCGGCGCCGTGCTGCCGATCTACGACGCCATTTTCGCGAACAACCAGGTGCGCCATGTGCTGGTGCGGCACGAACAGGGCGCGGTGCACGCGGCGGAAGGCTATGCGCGCTCGACCGGCAAGGTCGGCTGCGTGCTGGTCACTTCGGGTCCCGGCGCGACCAATGCGGTCACCGGTCTTACCGACGCGTTGTGCGACTCAATTCCGATCGTCTGCATCACCGGCCAGGTCCCGACACACCTGATCGGCAATGACGCATTCCAGGAATGCGACACGGTCGGCATCACGCGGCCGTGCACGAAATACAATTATCTGGTCAAGCGCATCGAAGATCTGCCGCGCGTCCTGCACGAGGCATTCCACATTGCGTCAAGTGGCCGCCCCGGCCCTGTCGTCGTCGACATTCCAAAGGACATCCAGTTCGCCAAGGGCATCTATTCCAAGCCGAAGGATTTCCCGCACACCGGCTATAGGCCCAAGCTCAAGGGCGACATGGATAAGATCAAGCAGGCCATCGATCTGATGGCGCATGCGAAGCGTCCGCTGTTCTACACCGGCGGCGGCGTGGTGAATTCGGGGAAAGCCGCCTGCGATCTGCTGCGCGAGCTCGTCAAGCTCACCGGCTACCCGATCACATCAACATTGATGGGCCTCGGTGCTTTCCCCGCCGCCGATCCGAAATGGATCGGGATGCTCGGCATGCACGGCACGCTCGAGGCCAATATGTCGATGCACGATTGCGACGTGATGATTTGCGTCGGCGCGCGCTTCGATGATCGCATCACCGGCCGGATCGACGCTTTCTCGCCGGGGTCAAAGAAAATCCACATCGACATCGACCCGTCATCGATCAATAAGAACGTCAAGGTCGACGTGCCGATCGTCGGCGATTGCGCGCATGTGCTTGAAGACATGGTACGTCTGTGGCGTACCAGCGCGATTCAACCCGACAAGAAAGCGCTGCAGGCCTGGTGGGCGCAGATCGACAAATGGCGTGCCCGCAAGTCGCTCGCCTATCGGCAGTCGAAGGACGTCATCAAACCACAATACGCGATCCAACGGCTCTACGAGCTGACCAAGGACAAGGACGTCTACATCACCACCGAAGTCGGCCAGCACCAGATGTGGGCGGCCCAGTTCTTCGGCTTCCAGGAGCCCAACCGCTGGATGACCTCGGGTGGTCTCGGCACCATGGGTTACGGCCTGCCAGCCTCGGTTGGCGTGCAGCTGGCCCATCCCAAGTCGCTGGTCATCGATATCGCCGGCGAGGCCTCGGTGATGATGACAATGCAGGAGCTGTCAACGGCGGTGCAGTACCGCCTGCCGATCAAGATCTTCATCCTCAACAACAATTACATGGGCATGGTGCGGCAATGGCAGGAATTGCTGCACGGCGGGCGCTACGCGGAAAGCTACAGCGAGGCATTGCCGGATTTTGTAAAGCTCGCCGAGGCCTATCATGCACACGGCATTCGCTGCGAAAAACCGGGGGATCTCGATCGTGCCATCAAGGAGATGATCGCGGTCGACAAACCGGTGCTGTTCGACTGCGTCGTCGATCCCAAGGAAAACTGCTTCCCGATGATTCCCTCAGGGCGTGCTCATAACGAGATGTTGCTCGGTGACGCCGGCGTTGCCGTCGAAGACGCTATCACCGAAGAAGGCAAGGTGATGGTCTGATGAACGCACCCACGACAAGCCACTATCCGGCCGCGCCAACCGCGCAAAAAGCGGAGACGCATACGCTCTCCGTTCTGGTCGACAACGAACCCGGCGTGCTTGCACGCGTGATCGGCCTGTTTTCTGGCCGCGGCTACAATATCGAGTCGCTGACGGTGTCGGAAACCGAACACCGGCAGCACCTTTCGCTGATCACGATCGTCACCACCGGCACGCCGATGGTGATCGAGCAGATCAAGAACCAGCTCGACCGGCTCGTTCCCGTGCATCACGTCGTCGACATGACGCTGGCCGGCAACGCGATCGAGCGCGAGCTTGCGATGGTCAAGGTGAAGGGGAAGGGCGACAACCGCGTCGAAGCCCTGCGGCTCGCCGATGCATTCCGCGCACGCGTGATCGATGCCACTACCGAAAGCTTTGTGTTCGAGATTACCGGCGCCAGCGAAAAGATCGAGCAGTTCATCGCGCTGATGCTGCCGCTCGGCCTTGTCGAGGTTGCCCGCACGGGCATCGCCGCGATCATGCGTGGGCCGGAGGGGATGTGACGATGGGACTGACGATCCTGTCGATCCCGCTTATCGCTCTGGGGGTTTTTCTGAAGCCCTATACGCTCGAGAATTCGCGCTGCATTGGTTTTGCCGGCTTTGGCCCTTATTGCTTCGAGCAGGCCTCCAGCATGCCCGAGGTGATCAAATACGGTAGCGTGGCAGTGGGGTTCGCATTCCTCTATGCCGGACGACTGCAGATCAAACGGCAGCGCGGGCGGGAATAGATTTCGTCATGCCCGGCCTTGTGCCGGGCATCCACGTCTTGCTATCGACGCTGCGCAAAAGAAGACGTGGATGGCTGGGACGAGCCCGCCATGACGCGAGACGGCCAGGCAATAGGCCAAAATAGGGGTTAAGTACCATGCGTGTTTACTACGATCGCGACGCCGACCTGAACCTGATCAAGGGCAAGAAGGTCGCCATCATCGGCTATGGAAGCCAGGGCCACGCCCATGCGCTCAATCTGCGCGACAGCGGTGTGAAAGAGGTCGCGGTCGCGCTGCGCAAGACCTCCGCCGGGGTGAAGAAGGCCGAGGCGGAAAAATTCAAGGTCATGGAGGTCGCCGAGGCCGCCAAATGGGCCGACGTGATGATGATGCTCACGCCCGACGAATTGCAGGGCGACATTTACCGCGACCATCTGCACAAGAACATGAAGGACGGCGCGGCGCTGATGTTTGCGCATGGCCTCAACGTGCATTTCAATCTGATCGAGCCGCGTTCCGACCTTGACGTGCTGATGATCGCGCCGAAAGGCCCGGGCCACACCGTTCGCTCGGAATATCAGCGCGGTGCCGGCGTGCCGTGCCTGGTCGCAATCCATAAGGACGCGTCGGGCAACGCGCATGATCTCGGTCTTTCTTATGCCTCTGCCATCGGCGGCGGCCGCGCCGGCATCATCGAAACCACGTTCAAGGAAGAGTGCGAAACTGACCTCTTCGGCGAACAGACCGTGCTCTGCGGCGGTTTGGTCGAATTGATGAAGGCCGGCTACGAGACGCTGGTCGAAGCCGGCTACGCGCCGGAGATGGCCTATTTTGAGTGCGTGCACGAGGTGAAGCTGATCGTCGATCTCATTTACGAGGGCGGCATCGCCAACATGAATTACTCGGTGTCGAACACCGCGGAATACGGCGAATATGTTTCCGGCCCGCGCGTGATCACGCCGGAGGTGAAGGCCGAGATGAAGCGCGTGCTCGCCGACATTCAGTCCGGCCGCTTCACCAAGGACTGGATGCTGGAGAACAAGGTCAACCAGACCTCGTTCAAGGCGACCCGCGCCAAGCTCGCCGAGCATCCGATCGAGCAGGTCGGCGCCAAGCTGCGCGACATGATGCCGTGGATCAAGCAGCGCGCGCTGGTCGACAAGAGCAAGAACTAGCTCACGGCC
>JBKPRE010000186.1:0-13325 GCA_046734435.1 Pseudomonadota bacterium
CGTCTCACACTCAGGGTCATGCGCGGGCTTGACCCGCGCATCCATGATGAGATGCACGACGGATATCCTTACGACTGTAGGGTTGCGCCACCTCATGGATTGCCGGGTCAAGCCCGGCAATGACCATCGCTTGCGTCCAGGTCACGTATCTTCCTTGTAAATCTGCCCGCGGTTAAAACTCTCAATTCTGCGCGTCTCACACTCAGGGTCATGCGCGGGCTTGACCCGCGCATCCATGATGAGATGCACGACGGATATCCTTACGACTGTAGGGTTGCGCCACCTCATGGATTGCCGGGTCAAGCCCGGCAATGACCATCGATTGCGTCCAGATCACGCGTCTTCCTTGTAAATCTGCCCGCCGTCATAGCCGCACGCGATGCGGCCGAGTCGGAGGCGAAAGTCCTCGCTATCGAGCGTCTGCAGGGCGGCATCGACCGCCGCCATATTGGACGGCGTGCGGCCGCGTTCGAGAACGTCCGCAAGGAGCTTGCGGTCGAGATGAGGCAGCGACGCCCAGAAGCCCCTGGCAAGAATGCCGGCGAGCGCGTGCTCGGGATGGCTTGCGTTCTCCGGCGCGCGGCCGATCTCGTACATGTGGCGCACCGAATCCCACGGGGCGCGCTCGCGTGGAAAGCGCGCCGCCACATCATTGGCCTCTTCGGCGACGTAAAAGCGGTTGAGCGTATCGAACAGCATGAAGCGGTAGCCCTGCGACAGAAGAAATGGCTCCCAGCTTTCCCAGGATGGCTCGTTCGAGCCCGGCGCGATCGCCTCGACGACGACCGCCTTCGGCCGGAAGGTCTTCCAGTCGCCGCTCTTCAGCACATCGGCCTCGGCACCCTCGACGTCGACCTTCAGGAAATCGATCTCGCGCAGCCCGTGCTTCCGGCACAGCTCGGCGAGCGTGATCATCGGCACCTTGACGGTCCGGTAGCCGGCGCCGAGCGCGGTCGCCGCCTCGGCATGTTTCATGTTGGTGGTCGAGAGGCCATGCAGGGCCTCGAACACATGGAAGTCGGCCTTGCCGTTTTGCGTGCCGATCAGCGCCGCGACGGCGATGTCGCGCGGCCGCAGTCGCTCATAGAGATCGACCAGCTTCTGCTGCGGCTCGACAGCGACGCCCTGCCAGCCGCGCTCGTAGAAGAAGAACGAGACGTTGTCCGCGATCGGATGGCCGGCACCGATGTCGACATATGTCCCCGTCCGCTTGCCGCCGAAGGCGAGCCACAGGTGGGTGTCTTCCATGTTCTGTGTGTAGGAAAGGTCCATCGGTCCGCTCATGGCACGCCCCGGTAACTAGTTACTTTCGAAGTTGTCAAAAGACAAAAGCGGCTTTGTCGCTTACCCGACCAAGCTGATCGAAGCAGTGAAAAAAGCAATGATTCTACAAACCAAAGTATTTCCGCACCGACCACCAAACAACTGGGTGTGCTTACGTCGAATGATTGAAGGAACTTTAGTTCGTCTGCGTCGTTAGGGGCACAGGTCTTTTCGGGAGAGGGACTCTCCGAGACGGTTACTTGCACTTGGAAATGACGCGGGCCTGCCTTCCATTCGGCTGACGCCGGGGAATTGGACCCGCGATAGAGCTTTTGCAGTTTTTCTACGGGCAGGGGCGCGGCCCGGTCGTTCGTCGCAGCAACGCCGACAGGAGGCGGCGCCACTGGAATGCATCAGCAGTTCACCAGAGGACCAAACATGACTCGCCTGACTATCATGGGAACTACGATTGCTTTGCTCCTGGCAGCTTTTGTACTCACTCCAGCCGAGGCCTACCACAAGCGTCACCACCAACGGCATCATCACGCCACCTCGTACGGGCAGGCCCCGGATCATTTCGTTCTCAATCAGTCCGACCGCGCTGCCCGCTACCAGCGCGTTCATTCCGCGCGGCGGGTCGCCGGCCATCGCGCTGAAGGTTGCACGATGACGAACGAGGGACGGCGCGTCTGCATGAACGCCGGCTCGCAGGCCGCGATGGCAACCGTTCCCGATGTGCCGATTGTCGATGCGACCGGTAATCGCGCCTATGCAATGGCCGATGCGGCTCAGATCATCGGCTCGCGCCCGAGCGACTGCCCGCACGCCTATTGTGGCTGCGGCCTGCGCAAATATCTCGGGCTCGAGGACAAGCGGCTCAACCTCGCCTCCAACTGGGCGCGGCTGTTCCCGCGTGAGTCCGGGCCGCGTGCCGGCGTTGCCGCCGTGCGCAGCGGCCACGTGATGTACATCGAAGGATCCGCCGGCAACGGGCAGTGGCTGGTCCGCGACTACAATTCAGGTGGAGGGCTGTCGAGGGTACACGTGCGCGACGTGCGCGGATACGTGTTTGTCAATCCGCACAGCGCAATGGCTAGCCGCTCCTGACAGCCAGGCGCGTGCACGTTGGGAGGACGTGCACGCGCCTTATCCGGCGACCGCTTTCCGCAGGCTCAGCACTTCCTCGTCGCGCTCGCGCAGCGCGCTTTCCAGTCGCTTGATGTTGTCGAACAGGCGGGCCGTCGACAGGCGCAGGAAAAAGAACCCGAACTTCGGGTTCTGGTAGTAGAGCTCCTCGATCTTCTCATAGGAAATCACAAGCACCGAGCCGCTCTCGGTGCACACGAGCGTCTGCGTGCGCGCGCGCTCGGGCGCGAGCATGCCGAGCTCGCCGACCACCGCGCCCGGCGCGAGGTCGAGATTGATCTCCTGCAGATGCAGCTGGCCGGAGACCACGAAAAAGAGGTGATTGGCCTTGTCGCCTTTGCGAAACAGCGTCTCGCCGACCGTGATGGCGCGCTCGGTCATGAACGGCTTGAGCCAGTCGAGCGACATGTCGCCTTTGCTCGCGGCCTCGACCTGCTTGATCAGCTTGAGCATCTCGTGCAGCCGGTAGACGTTGAGCGGAAACAGTATCCCGTGAAGGATCACCGTCGGGACGCTGCCGAACAGCGCGCCATAAGTGACGAAAGCAATATTGCTGGCAAGGCCGATGACGCGCAGCGGAATCATGGTCCGCATCGAGAGCGTCGCAATGACGAGCCCGGCCGCAAGAAAACCGATCATCGTAACGTAGTTCATGTGCCCCCCAACCAGGTCGTCCCAAGTCGCCCCAATCCCCGCGTAAAGGTAGCCAGCGCCTCTCGTGCAGACAACGCTCGTTTTGAATTGAAAGCCCGGTCTCTCAGGGCTGCGGGCCGGCGACCATGCCCCAGCGCCGGACGGTCGCCTGCTCGAGCGCCTGGAAGACGAAGCGTTCGAAGATCACGCCGATCACGCCGATGCCGACCAAAGTCGCCAGCATCGTGCCGGCATCGAGGAATTCCGCTGCGGTGAAGATGATCTCGCCGAGGCCGAGCTTGGGGCTTGCCAGCAGCTCGCCGCCGATCACGCCGATAAAGGCGCGGCCGAAGGAGAGCCGCAGGCCGGTGATGATGTAGGGCAGGGCGCCCGGCCAGATCACCTTGCGGAACAGCATCGACTCGTCCGCGCCCATCACCGTAGCGGCGCGCAGCCATAGCGGGTTGACGGCGCGCACGCCCGTCCAGACGCTGTAAACCAGCGGGAAAATCGAGGCGTAGATCACGACCAGAATGGTGGCGAGGTTGCCGATGCCGAACCACAGAATGAACAGCGGCACCCAGGCGAGCGATGGGATCGGCAGCAGCACGCTCAGCACCGGCAGAAAGATGCGCTCGGCAACCCAGGAGCGCGCCATCATCACGCCAAGCGGAACAGCGATCGCGAAGGATATGCCGAGGCCGATGAAGACGCGCGCCAATGTGGCCAGCGCATTCTTGAAGAAGGTGCCATCCGCCAGCATGGCCCAGAGGACACGGCCGACCGATTCAATCGGTGGCGTCATGGCGGTGGAAAACATACCGCTGCGCGCGAAGGCTTCCCAGATCGCAAGCAGCAGGGCGATGCCGGCGACGCCGCGCGCGAGGGCGACGAGGGAAAATCCCTTCCTCATGCCGCCACCATGCCCCAGCGCACCACCGTCCAGCGCTCGATGCGGCCGAACACCTGCCATTCGAGCAGGATGCCGATCGCGCCGATCACCGCGATGGTCGCGAGCATCACGTCGGTGTTGAGGAAGGTCTGCGCGCCGAAGATCAGCCAGCCGAGCCCGCGCTTGACCGACATCAGCATCTCAACCGCGATCAAAATGCGCCAGGCCTGCGCCATGCCGAGTCGCAGCCCGATCATGATGTAAGGCAAAGCGCCGGGCAGCACGACGCGGCGGAAGATGTCGCTGTCGCGCGCGCCCATCACTTCGGCGGCGCGCAGCCAGATCGGCTTCACCGCCTTCACGCCCTTCCAGGCATTGATGATGACGGTGAAGCTCGACGCCACGCCGGTGAGGAGGATGGTCGGGACGTCGCCGAGCCCGAACCACAACACGAACAGCGGCGCATAGGCGAGGCCGGGGATGGGATAGAGGAAAGAGACGATCGGGAGCAGCGTGTCCTCGACCCATTGCCGCCGCCCCATCGCGATGCCGAGCGACACCCCGATGACGGCGGCGATCAGGAATCCGGCGCCGAGACGGTAGAGCGTTGCGAACGCCGCCGCGAGCAGCGTGCCGTCGCCGGCAAGCCGCACAAAGGCCTCGGCGATCTTGCCGAGGCCGGGCACCAGCTTCGGCGGAAAGCCGCCATAGGTCGCGAGCATCTGCCATGCCGCCGCGATCACCGCGAAAGTCGCGAGCGGCAGGCAAATCGACAGTGCCCGTCTCATTGCGCGCGGATCACGCCAGGATCGTGATCAGGATTTGGCGTGCGCCGCCGACAGGATGCTGCCGTTGAGCCGCGTGTTCCAATCCGGGATGGCGTCGATCTTCTTCTGGCTGAGCAAGGTCTGCGCCTCCTCGGTCAGATAGGACTTGAGCTGCGGGCCGAACTCCGGATTGACGTCGATCTTCGACAGCATCAGTTTGATGACCTTGTCGTCGACCGAGAAACCCTGGTCCTTGAAGTGCTTGAGCACGATCGAGGTCGCGAGGTCGCGCTTCTCCTGGTAGATCTTCACCGCCGCGAGCCAGCCGCGCATGAAGGCGACGACGCCATCCTTGTTCTTGTCGATGGTCGACTTGTTCGCCGCGAGGATGATCGGCTGCAGGTCGTAGTCGCTGTAGTCGGTGAGCACCTTGCCGAGCTTCTCGACTTCGGCGACCGACGGGAACGGCTCGACGCCGGCGAAGGCATCGATCGACCCGGAGGCGAGCGCCGAGATGTGGTTCTGGAAGCGCACGTTGACCAGCTGCACGTCGTCCTTGGTGAGGCCCGCCTTGGGCAGGATCTTGTTCAGGAACACGGCGTCGGTCGCCGAGCCGGGCTGCGAGCCGACCTTCTTGCCCTTGAGGTCCTTGATCGAGTTGATGCCCGACTTGAGGCCGGCGACGATGGCGAGCGTCTTCGCGCCATAAAGCGCAAGGCCGATTGCCTCCAGCTCGCCCTTGGCGGCGCCGATCACGAACGGCGTCGCGCCGATCACGCCGATGTCGACGCGGCCGGAGATCATGGCGTCGCGCGTGGTCTTGCCGCTGTCGAAGGTGTGGATGGCGACGTTGCCGCCGGCCTTTTTGAACAGGTCTTCCGATCCGGCAATCATGCCGATCGTGCCCCAGGACGTGTTCTGGTAGCCGAAATTGATCTGCGCCCCTTGCGCATTTGCGCGCAGCCCGGTGGCCGCGGCGACAAAGGCGCCGCCGGTGAGTGAAAGAAAGTCCCGTCGTGGCAGGGTCAATTCGCTCATGATGTCCTCCCTTTGAACCTTTGTTTCCGTCAGCTCACGGTGAAACCGACGGCCTTGAATTTTTCCTTCGCGTCCGGCGACGTCAGCATCTCAATGAGTGCCTTCGCCGTCGCCTTGTCTTTTGCGTCACTGTGGATCGCGCCGGAGAATGTGACGGCGCCCTGGATGGCCGGCGGCAGCGGTCCGACCAGCACGACGTCCTTGTTGGCAAGAATCTCGCTGATCTGGCCGAGGCCGATCTCGATGCCACCCGCGGCGACTTCTTTCAGTCCGTCCGGCCCGCGATCGCGCAGCTGGATCTTCTCGCCGAGCCCCTTGTCGAGGCCGAGCTCCGCAAAAACCTTGGCGACGTGGATGCCGCTCTGCCCGCCTTTGGCGGGATTGGCGTACATCACCGACTTTGCCGCCAGCATCGATTTCTTGAAGGCATCGACGTCATGGATGTCGGGCTTCGGTCCGCCCGCCTTCACCGCGACGCCGACGCCCATGCTGCCAAGGTCCTTGATGCTGCCGCCGTCGACCTTGCCGTCCTTGGCGAGGGCGGCGAGCGCCTTGTCGGTCGTGAGCACCACGTCGCCCGGCGCGCCCTCAGCGACTTTCCTGGCGATGGCGCCGGCGGTGCCGAACTCGAATTTCACGGTGTTTCCCGTCTTTTCCTCGAAAGTCTTCACCATCGGGCGAACCACCGACTGCACGGCGCCAGGACAGAACACGACGATCTCCCCGGCGGCCGCAGGAACTGCGGCCGGACCTGCAACAAGTGAAGCAACAACGCCGCCCAGTACTAACCTACGCATCAGGATCTCCCGTCAGTGTGAACGCAGAAGGCGCATGACCTCGCGTTGCTTGGCGACGAACTCTTCGCTGAGCGGATCGCGCGGGCGCGGCAGATCGAGGGTGACTTCGGCCTTGACCGTTCCCGGATGCGCGTTGAGCACGATCACCTTGTCGCCGAGAAAGACCGCCTCGGCGACATTGTGCGTAATGTAGACAATCGTCTTTTTCGTTTTTTGCCAGACATCTGTGAGCAGCTGCTGCATATCGTCGCGTGTCATCGCGTCGAGAGCGGCAAATGGTTCGTCCATCAGCAGGACTTGCGGGTTGTAGGCGAGCGAGCGCGCGATCGCGACGCGCTGCTGCATGCCGCCCGACAGCTGATGCGGGTAGACGTCGGCGAATTTCTCGAGCCCGACCAGGCGCAGGAAGTCGAGCGCGGTCTTCTCGCGCGTCGCCTTGTCGATCTTGCGCATTTCGAGGCCGAACTCGACGTTGTATCGGGCGGTGCGCCAGGGGAAAAGCTGCGCAAAATCCTGAAAGACGACGCCGCGGTTCTGCCCGCTGCCGTTGAGCGGGGCGCTGCCCATGCGGATCTCGCCCGTGGTCGGCGCCAGCAATCCGGCGAGGATATTGAGGATTGTCGTTTTCCCGCAACCGCTGGGGCCGAGCAGGCACACGAATTCGGACTGACGGACCGCGAAATTGATGTCCTTGACCGCCAGCACCCGGCCGTTCTCGACCTGGTACTCGAAGGTCACATTCTTGACTTCGATCTGGTCCGTCACGCCGTCCACCTATCGTGCGCCAGCGGCACCGCGCCGCCGGTTGTCCGCGCCCCGCGCGGCTTCGATGATCTCGCTTAATTCGACCTTGCGGCTGTTGTCCTTGGCCGACTTCAGCGCGGCATAGACCGCAGCCACGGCCTGGCAGCCGTTCTGCGCCGACAATTCGCATGGCTTGTTCGCGGCAGCGCTGTCGGCGAAGAGCTCGAGCTCGTCGCGATACATATTGCCGGCCGGCACCGGCAGCGCCTGCCGTTCCGCCGGGCCCTTGCCGCGCGCCTGCATGTAAAGTGTCGCGTTTTCGTGCAGCTTTTCCGGGCTCGCCCAGTGCGTCTGGTCGATGTCGTAGACCATCAGCGCGTCGGCGCCGGTCGCGCGCACATTGAACGTGCCGGGGCTGGTCCAGCTCGAAATCACGGTGCCGAGCTTGCCGTCGGCAAAGTGCACGGCGACGATCCACTGGTCCTCGACCTCGGCGCCGACCGGCGAATGGCGGCCGGCGCTCGCGCTCACCGCGGCGATGTCGCCGCCGAGATAGCGCAAAGTGTCGAACTGGTGCACGCCGATCTGGCTGAGCGAGCCGCCCGGTGCGCTTTCCGAATACCAGCGCCAGTCCTGCGGGGTGATGCGCAGGCCGCGGTCGTTGGAGAAATTGGCCTCGATCTGGCTCACTTTCCCGAGCTTGCCTCCGTCGATCGCAGCGCGGATGGCGCGCACGCCTGCGAGCAGGCGCGCGCAGTGGCCGACCACAACGCGCACGCCATGCACCTGCTCCAGCGCGGCGATGGCGAGCGCGTCCGCCATCGTATTGGCGATCGGCTTCTCGATATAGATGTGCTTGCCGGAGGCCGCCGCGCGCTGCGCAAATTCGAGATGCAGCTCGTTCGGCAGCGCCAGCACGACAGCTTGTATTGTCCTGTCAGCGAGCACGGTGCCGATGTCGCGCGCGGGAATGCCGGTGTCGCGCGAGAAGGTCGAAAGGCGCTCCGGATTGCGTCCGACGCAGGCGACGAATTCGATTGTCTGCGACTGGGCCGCGGCCTTGGCGAGCACCTTGCCCCAGGCGCCGACACCGATAAGCGCGGTCTGCAGGCGGGCCATCACTCGCCTCCCGTGCCGGTTACGCTGGTGCCGCCGCAGACGAACAGCGACTGGCCGGTGATGAAGCCGCTGTCGCGGTCGAGCAGGAACGTGACCGCGTGCGCGACGTCCTGCGGCGTGCCGAGCCGCCCGACCAGAACCTTGTCGATCACGGTCTTGCGCTTGACCGAGCCCGGCGGGTGGCCGCGGTTGAAATGCGCGGTCTCGACCGGGCCCGGCATCACGGAGTTGACGGTGATGCCGTCGGCGCCGGTTTCGATGGCCACCACGCGCGTCATGCCCTCGAGTCCAGCCTTGGCGCTGGCATAGACGATGCGCTCGGACTTGCCGAGAATTGCGCGCGAGGAAATGTTGACGATGCGGCCGAACCTGGCGCGGCGCATGGCCGGCACGAAGCTCTGAATGAGCACCATGGCGGCGCCGAGCGTGATGGTGACGACGTAGTTGAGTTCCTCGACTGTCGCCTTTTCCAGCGGATTGGGCGCGTTCTCGCCGGCATTGTTGACGAGGTAGCGCACGGGAAATTCGGCAGCGACGTCGTTCGCAACCTTCCGCGTCGTTGCAAGGTCGGTGAGATCGACCGCGCGGAAGTGCAGGTCCTTGTGCTTGAGCTTCGGTGGCGAACGCTGCAGCGTCACCACCGGAATGCCGCGCTCGAGCAGGGATGCGGCAATGGCTTCGCCGATGCCGGAGCTGGCACCCGTCACCACTGCTGTATCCGCCGTCGCCATGCGCGGCCCTCATGAAGCTCTAGAGATAGTCGATGATCTTCCAGCTGCCGGGCTGGGCGTTGACCACGTTCTTCGACGGCCCACCCGGGCGCCGGTCGGCGTAGACCTTGCCCTCTTTCATGACGATCTGGATGTTCTTTTTCTCCTGCAGGCACGTGATGTCGGCAATTGGATCGCCGTTAACCGCAACGATGTCGGCGAGCTTGCCGGCCTCGAGCGTGCCGAGATCCTTGTTGATCTTGAGCGCCTTCGCAGCGTTGATGGTCGCGGTCTGCAGAGCGTGCATCGGCTTCATGCCGAGCTTCACGTAGATTCCCATCTCCGAGGCATTCGTGCCCATTTCGGGGTCGAAGCCCATGTCGGTGCCCATCGCGATGTTGATGCCCGCCTTGTACATCTTCTGAAAGGTGTCGAAGCAGTTCGGCTGCAACTTCTTCATCTTGTCGGTGACGAATTTCGAGGTGCCGATGCTCTTGCGGATCTCGATGGCGTGATCGGTCCGGTGCGCCAGCGTCGGTGTCATCCAGGTGCCGGCCTCCTTGATCATGTCGATGGTCTCGTCGTCGGAGAAGACCATGTGCTCGATGGTGTCGACACCGGCCTTGAGCGCCATGCGCTGGCCGGCGGGCGTGAAGCAATGCACAGCGCAGGGCTTGTGAAAGGCGTGTGCCTCGTCCACCACCGCGTCGAGCTCTTCCTGCGTCATGTTGCGGATATCGGGCTCTTCCTTGTCGGTGCCGCCGCCGCCGGTGGTGCAGGTCTTGATGACATCGCAGCCGGCCAGGAGGTTGGTGCGGGCCAGCTTGCGCAGTTCCCACGGTCCGTCGGCGGTCTGGAAGCCGAGGCGGACGGCCGCGCGCGGCTGGATCAGCGCCAGATGCGAGCCGGTGATGGTGGTGAATCCGGCGACGAACATGCGCGGCCCTTCCAGGATGCCGGCATCGAAGGCATCGCGGATGGCGCAGGCTTCCGCCACCAGCAGGCCGCGCTGCGAATTGAGGCCCAGATCGCGCAGCGTGGTGAAGCCCATGTCGAAGCAAAGCTGGGCATGGAAGACGCCGTACATCTGCTGCAGTTCAGGAGTGATTTCCCACTGCGCCACGCGGTGATTATGGAAGGTGAGGCAGTTGAACATCATCGTGTGCAGGTGGATGTCCATCATGCCGGGGATCAGCGTGCATTGGCCGCAATCGAGCACATCGGCGCCCTGCGGGATCTTGATGCTGTCCTTGGTGCCGATCTTGTCGATGCGCTTGCCCTTGAGCACGATCACGGGGTTCTTGTGCGCGGGCGTGCCGGTGCAGTCGATCATGCTGGCTGCGGTGATGTACTTGACCGTGCCCGAGTCGGACGCGGTTTCGGTTGCTGCTGTCATCGGGTCTCCAACTCACTCTCTTGCTTTGTTGCCGTGGTGTGCGGCGATGTGCGGAACAGTTCAATGGTGTCTAGGAAGCGTGCATAGGTCTGCGGGTTGATCGCCATGTTGCGCCCCGCGCGGCCGCCTTCGAATTTGAAGGTCTCGAACGTGCGGCGGATGTCGGCCGGATCGATGCCGCGCGTGATGAACACAAGGCGCGATCGACGGTCGTGGTCTTCCGGCCAACCGGCGAGCGGGACCGGCTCGCTGACGATCGTCTGCACGGCCTGCACGGCGTAAGGCCGCCCCTCGACATTGACGATGCCCTTGACGCGCAGCAGCCCGGCGCCGCGGAAGCCGGCCAGCAGGTTCATCCAGAGCACGAAGCCGGCCAGAGTGATCTCTTCATTATACGTGAGGGCGAAGGTCGCGATCGCCGGGTCGGCCGAGGCGGGAGCGACGGTGGCGGCGTAGGACCGGTCGTTGAGCCAGCCGCGCGCGGCATCGCTGCGGTTTGTGACGTCGAAGCCGGCGTGGTTCAGGATTTCGGCAGCGCATACGTCGCCGCGCGCGACGCGCAACTGCCGCGCGCCCGGATTGATCGCCGCGATCTGTCTTGCAAGCGCATCGAGCCGCGCGCAATCGGCGACATCGCTCTTGCTGAGAATGATCGTGTCGGCGACCGCCGCCTGCTTGATCGATTCCGGGTGCCGCACGAGGTGATCGCCGCCGTGAACACCGTCGGCGACGGCGATGACGGTCTTGAGCTCGTAATACGTCGTCACGTGCGGGTCGGTGAGAAGCAGTTGGATGACCGGCACCGGATCGGCGAGGCCGGACATCTCGATCAGCACGCAGTCGAAATCGCGCTCTGGGCGGCGGCCGCGCTTGGCCTGAAGGTCGAGCAGGCTGGAGGCGATCTCGTCGTGCACGTGACCGCAGAGGCATCCGCTGTCGACCACGCGCATGCGATAGCGCGGCGCCTCGACCAGCACGTGGTCGATGCTCACCTCGCCGTATTCGTTGACGACGACCGCGGCGCGCGAAAAGTGGTTGAGCTTGAGCAGGCGGTTGACCAAGGTGGTCTTGCCGCTGCCGAGGAAGCCGGTGACCAGCAGCACCGGCACGCGCGGAATCTGCGCATCGAACGCGGGCAAGACATCCTCCCTCGTGCCCGCTCTCGTTGCCGGCTGGCGAGCATTACGGAAAGCGTATGACTCCGACCAGATAGATCAAGCGTATTCTGATTATCGCTGCCATAGATCAGGTCTATAGCAAGCTCACCGCCGGACGCGTTTGGGCCCGCCGTAAGCGGCCTTGATCATCTCCGCCATGCGCAAGGCGGCGGCCGAGCGATGGCCGTTGCGGCGCCACAGGATGCCGACCGTGCGTTTCGGCGCCGGATCAGTGAGGCGGACGATCTGCAGACCGGTCGGGTCGACGATCGCGCCCGCCGACAACACGCTGGCGAGCCCGGAGTCGCGGATAGTTGCGAGGATCGGCTCGATTGCGTTCATTTCCAGCACGACGTGCGGGCGCAGATTGCTCTCGGCCAGGAAGCGGTCGACGAACTGGCGCGCGCCGAATTCGGGCGTCAGCAGCACCAGCGGAAGTTTTGCCAGCTCGCGCATCGGCATCGACTTGCGCCGCGCATGCTGGTGCTTCGAGCCGACCACCAGCACCAGCTCTTCATCGAACAGCCGATCGGCGACAATCTGATCGTTGTCGTCCGAAATATAGGCGACCGCCATGTCGAGTTCGGCATTGATCAGGTCGCGTTCCATGTCGAAGCGCGGCACCAGCCGCGCGGTGACGTGCACGCCGGGATAACGCAGCGCGAATTCCGACATGATCGGCGGCAGCATGGAATGCGAGAACGAGTGAAACACCGCCATACGCAGCGTGCCGCGCATCAGCCCTTCGAGCTCGGAGATGGCGAGCGCGCTCGAGTCAATCTCCTTGAGGATGCGTTCGCAGTACGGCTTGAACAGCCGGCCGGCGGCGGTGAGCTCGACGTCCTTGGTGCTGCGCTCGAACAGCACGGTGCCAACCATCTGCTCCAGTTGCTTCACCTGGTGCGACAGCGTCGGCTGCGTGACGTGCAGGCGCTCGGCCGCGCGCGTGAAGCTGCGTGTATCCGCGACGGCGAGAAAATAGCGAAGATGACGCAGTTCCATGACCGATATCCAGGACCCCGCCCAAGCAGGTCGTCCCAAGCGCCCCAGGTCTTTCAAGTCCCGCGTAAAGGGTAGCCAGCGCCTCTACGTCAGACAACGCTCGTTTTGGCGGAGGGCTCGGCTGGGCAAAAGCGGGCATGGGCTCTTGCACCGCACATGTCCGCTTCTGGCCCTTAGTAGACATGAGCTGTTGCACCGCACCTGTGGGAGCAAATGGCGAGCGACCAGAAATTTAAATCGCCGGACAATCACGGCGCCTTGACGATTAGCCTGCACGCGGGGGGCAACCCGGCCAGCGTCAAAACCGGTCTCGGCTTGCCCGGCTGCGGATGCAATGTCGATTCCTTGAACCAGAAGTCGAGATCGCGGCCGCAACCGTCGCTCGGGCGCGGCGGGGCCGGCGGCTTGCATTCCGCGCTGCCCGCCGGACACGCGATCTGGACATGAAAATGCTCGGCGTGACCGTACCAGGGGCGCACCTTGTAAAGCCAGGTACGATCAGCTCCGGCCTCGCGGCACAACGCCTTCTTGATCGCCGCATTGACCAAAATGCGGACGACCGCCGGATCCTGCGCAGCCGTTCGGATCAGCGCAGTATGTCTGCGGGTCCATACGTCCCGATCAACATCGCGCAGATCGGGCGCGACCACATCGATGGCCG
>JBKPRE010000187.1:0-67315 GCA_046734435.1 Pseudomonadota bacterium
GCAAATTCAGACGTTCCTCGCGCGCGTGCCGATCGCAACGGGAAGTCCGCGGCGTCTCACGGCGCCAACCGTCGACGTGCCGGACAACCTCGCAGTGACCATTCAGCCGGTGATGTCGACGCAAACCGGCTTTGGCGCCATTCTCAATGAAATTGGGCGCGGCGACAGCGAATTTGCCCGCCACATCGTCACGACGTCGCCGGACGTGACGGTCTCGACCAATCTCGGCCCATGGGTGAACCGGCGCGGCCTGTTCGCGCGTCAGGCGATGGCCGATACGTTCAAGCGGGAGCAGATTCCCTCGACATTCAACTGGGAATTTTCGCCGAAAGGCCAGCACATCGAGCTCGGCATCGCCGAGATGAACCTGTTCATCCTGCTGTCGGCGCTGGGACTCTCGCACACAATCAACGGCGAGCGGCTGCTGCCGATCGGAACGCTGTACGATCCCTTTATCGCGCGCGGGCTCGATGCCCTCAATTACGCCTGCTACCAGGATGCACGCTTCATCGTTGTCGCGACGCCCTCGGGCATAACGCTTGCAGGCGAAGGCGGCGCGCACCAGTCGATCGCCGAGCCTCTGATCGGCCTCGCGCAGGACGGGCTCGCCAGTTTCGAGCCGGCCTATGTCGACGAGCTCGCCGCCATCATGCGCTGGGCCTTCACTTACATTCAGAAAGACGGCGACGCGACGCCGTCGGAGCGCAACTGGCTGCGCGACGAAACCGGTGGCTCAGTCTATCTGCGTCTTTCGACCCGTCCGATCGAGCAGATCAAGCGGCAAATGACGCCCGAACTGCAGCAGCAGATCGTCGACGGTGCCTATTGGCACCGCAAGCCTGGCCCGAATTGCCAGGTCGTCGTCGCCTATACCGGTGCGGTCGCGCCGGAAGCAATCGAGGCTGTCGGCCTGATGGCGGAGGACCGTCGCGACGTCGGTCTGCTGGCCATCACGTCGGCCGACCGCCTCAATGCCGGCTGGACCGCGGCGCAGCGCGCCCGTGAACGCGGCCTTGTTCACGCCCGCTCACATATCGAGCGCCTGCTCGCCGACGTTCCGGCGTATTGCGGTATCGTCAGCGTCCTCGACGGACATCCGGCGACATTAGCCTGGCTCGGCGCGGTCGCCGGCCATCGCGTGCGGCCGCTTGGCGTCGAGCATTTCGGCCAGACCGGCTCATTGGCCGATCTTTACCGGCACTATGGAATCGATGCGAATGCGATCGTTGCGGCGGCGCAGGCGATCGCGCCCGGCCGCCCGATCCGGCACCTCAAGGCGCTGCCCTGAGCTGTCGGTTACATCATCATGCCCATTCCGAACAGCATGACCGGAATGGCAAGAATAACGACCCAGACAATGATCGCGCAGATGATCACCGCTATCGTGTAGATCAGCGCGTTGTTCGCTGCCGGCCGCATCAGCGCGACGATGCCGGTGTAGAGCAAATACAGGCTGTACAGGCCGAGGATCGCCAAGAAGCTCAGTGCGGGAAGAATATTGAACACGCCGGCAATCCAGGCGGCCGTCGGCGCATAAGCCGACACTTTCATGGCGCTTTGCAGATTCTTGCGGGCACCAAATGTGCCGGCAAGGAAATCGATGATGTAGCCGACTACAAAGAAACCTATCAGCGACAGCACGTAAACGACGACGGCACGAAAGAGCCCAAGACCAATTCCGATCCGCACGCCCCCGACGCCGATAATCGATGTGCCGATAAAAGTGCAAATTGGCGCAATCGCAGCCAGGACCGCAACATAGTTGGAAAGAAGATAGCCGGCGTCGCCTGGCTCGGAGTCAATTTTCGCCCATTCCGACTTGGGCTGCAGCAGGATCCCCTTGATTCGGTCCACGAGATTCATGACACCCCTCCATTGATCCGCGGCCGATTATAGACGTTTTTGGTCCTCCAAAATCATCGCCGCACCTTTTTCCGCAATCATCATTGTCGGTGAATTGGTATTGCCGGACGTGATCGACGGCATAACCGAGGCATCGACAACTCGCAGTCTTTCCATGCCGATAACACGAAGCCGGGCATCGACCACTGCCCGTGCATCATCGTCCCGGCCCATCCGGGCCGTGCCGACCGGGTGGAAAATCGTGGTCCCGATGTCGCCTGCCGCCTTCACCAGGCTGGCCTCATCGTCATCTCCCGTCGACTCGCCGGGGAGATATTCGACAGGTGAGTATTTCTGCAGCGCCGGCTGCCGCACAATTTCCCGGGTCACCCGGATCGAATCCGCCGCAACCTGCTGGTCTTCCGGCGTCGCCAGATAATTTGGACTGATTGCCGGCGCTACCCCTGGATCGGCCGACTTGAGCGTAAGCGCACCGCGGCTGGTCGGGCGGACATTGGTCACGCTGGCGGTAAAGGCCGGAAACGGGTGCAGCGGCTCGCCGAACTTGTCGAGCGATAGCGGCTGCACGTGATACTGAATATTGGCGCGATCCTGCGTCGAATCGGACCTGGTAAAGGCGCCGAGCTGCGACGGCGCCATTGTCATAGGACCGCGCCGGCGAAACGCATAGTTCATTCCCATCGCGACACGATTGAATATCGACGAATAGGTCTCGTTCAGCGTTTTCACGCCCGACACCTTGTAGATCATGCGCAACTGCAGATGATCGTGCAGGTTGGCGCCGACTCCCGGCCTGTCGAGCGCGATCGGAATGCCAAATTTCGACAGCTGCAATGCCGGACCGATCCCCGACAGCATCAGGATGTGTGGCGAGCCGATCGAGCCGGCAGCCAGGATCACCTCGCCACGGCTGCGCGCGGCGCGTTGCTCACCGTTCTGCCGCCACCGCACGCCACTGACATGCCGGCTGGTCAGCTCCAGACCCTCGACAAGGCAGCCCGTCTCGAGCTGGAGATTCTGCCGGTGCATAACCGGTTTCAGGAAGCCACGCGCCGCTGACCAGCGCCGCCCGCGCTTCTGGTTGACATGAAAATAACAGATGCCTTCGTTGTCGCCGGTGTTGAAATCATCGACAGTGGGAATGCCATATTGGTTCGCGGCTTCCCGGAAAGCGTCGAGAATCTCCCAGCTCAAGCGCGGATATTCGACGCGCCATTCCCCGCCAGCTCCGTGGTGCTCGCTTTTCAGAAAGTGGTCGACATGCTTGCGGAAATAGGGCCGCACGTCCTCCCACGACCATCCGGGCAAGCCGAGCTGGCGCCAATTGTCGTAGTCGGCCGACTGGCCGAGCATATAGATCATTCCGTTGATGGCCGATGAGCCGCCCACCACCTTGCCGCGCGGATAGTTCAGGCTGCGCCCGTTCAGTCCCGGTTGGGCCTCGGTCTTGAGCAGCCAGTCGGCACGCGGATTTCCGATCGCAAAGAGGTAGCCGACCGGAATATGAAACCAGATCCAGTTGTCGTTACCACCGGCCTCTAGCAGCAACACCCGATTGGTGGGATTGGCGGACAACCTGTTGGCCAACACACAACCGGCGGAGCCTGCGCCCACAATTATGTAGTCAAATTCGCCTTCCATTTTTCGATTCCGGCACATGGCGCCTACGAATTCAATACACGCCGATCAGTTTCAGCCCGGCGATAATCAGAACTACGCCGAGCGCGCGCCGGATATAAATGATCGAAAATTTGGTCCCGAAGGCGGTTCCGACCAGGGCTCCCAGCATGACCGCCACGATATATACTGGTAGCTCCGGTGGGAGCGAACGGACTATGGCTAAATTGCCGAGCAACCCGGCAATCGAATTACCTAATATAAAGACAGCCGCAATACCGGACGTCGTCCGCAGATCGGACCAAGCGAGAAAAATGATGACCGGTGACAAAAAGATTCCGCCGCCTGTTCCCGTCAGCCCCGATAGAAACCCGATGCCAATGCCCAGCAGAATGCTGAGCCAGATCGGCGGATCATGTACTTCACGGGCGGCATAAATGTGTGCCGCCCAGAACATCCTGAGGCCCGACAGAATGAGCACAATGCCGACGATGGCCCGATAATATTCGCCGGGCAGCTGGACGGCGCCGCCAATAAAGGCGAACGGCAAGGATCCCAACAAAAATGGCCACACCACGCGCCAACGGAAATAGCCGGCCCACGCGTAGCGATAGGATGCAAAGCTGGCGACCAAAATATTCAAGGTCAGCGCCGTCGGCCGCATCACCGCTGGCGGGACGGAAAACAGGGCCATAAATGCGATATAGGCCGACGCGCCAGCGTGGCCGACGGAAGAATACAGTGCCGCGCCCATGAACATGCAGGCGGCAAGTGAAAGGTGAAGAAGGTCGGGCATGAGATTCCGATGGCGCAATGCGAGCCCGTTGCAAGCTCGAAATTCGAAATGAGGTGCCCACAAGGCCATCGTCTAGGGGCATGCGCGACCGCTTACGGCGACCACGGCAATCGTAGCAAACACGGTCCGATTGTCTATACCCGAGCTCGCTGGTGTATGTTCACTCCATGTTTCCTCCGGAACGAATCGTCTGCCTGACCGAAGAAACGGTCGAGACCCTTTATCTGCTCGGCGAAGATCGCCGCATTGTCGGGGTGTCCGGTTACGCCGTGCGGCCGCCGCAGGTGCGGCGCGAGAAGCCGCGCGTCTCGGCTTTTATTTCAGCCGATGTGCCGAAGATTCTCGATCTGAAGCCGGATCTGGTGCTTACGTTTTCCGACCTGCAGGCCGACATCGTCGCCGAATTGATCCGCAAGAACATCTCCGTGCATGCATTCAACCAGCGCGACATCGCCGGCATATTCGACATGATCCGCACGCTCGGGGCGCTCGTTGGTGCAATATCGAGAGCCGAAGCGCTCGCAAGCTCCCTCGCGCGCCACGTCGACGAAGTGCATGAGCGCTCATTGCATCTCGGGCACCGCCCTCGTGTCTATTTTGAGGAGTGGGACGAGCCGATGATTTCCGGCATTGCGTGGGTATCGGAGCTGATTGAGGCCGCCGGCGGCGTCGATGTCTTTCCGCAACTCGCCGCACGCAAAAATGCCAAGGATCGGATCGTGTCGCCTGACGAGGTGATCACTGCACGGCCTGACGTGATTGTCGGATCCTGGTGCGGCAAAAAGTTCGTGCCGGGAAAGGTCGCCGCCCGGCCGGGCTTTGCTGAAGTTCCAGCCGTCGCGACCGGCTGGCTGCGTGAAATCAAATCGACGCTGATTTTGCAGCCCGGGCCCGCCGCGCTCACCGATGGGCTCGATCAGATGGCGCAAATCGTCAGCGAATGGGCGGAATGCCGAGAGGTAGCCAGCTAATCAGACGATAGCAATCGCGACCCCAGACATGGTAAGAGTTGTGCTCGACAGGCAAAGGACCGAGCCGAATGCAGCCGACCGATAAGCGCGCGAATCTCTGGATGGACTTGCTTCTGGTAGCCTTCTTGATTGCCCTGAATGTGGCCGCACGGCTGCTTCCGCACGCACCGGGCTTCCTGCCGGTGGCAGCGAGCGGACTATTCGCCGCGCGCGTGCTGAGCATTCCGGCACTCGCCCTCCTCGTGCCGATTCTTGGGATGATTTTGAGTGATGCGGCTCTGCCTGGCGAGGATTGGCGAATTCAGGCGGTGGGCTTTGCCGCTATCGCAATCCCGGCGATCGCGGGCATGGCGACACGCCGCTGGCGCGGTGTCGTTCCTGTCGTGGCCACCATGATCCCGTGTTCCGTCGTCTTCTTCCTGCTCTCAAACGGTGCCGTCTGGGCCTTCAGTGGAATGTATCCGTTGAGCCTGAGCGGGTTGGCGCAATGCTACGTTGCGGCCCTGCCCTTCCTCGACAAGACGATCCTGGGCGACCTGTTCTGGACCGGTGTTCTGTTCGGTGGCGCCTGGCTAGTCCAGCACCTGCCGACGTTGTCGCGGCGCGCGCTCTAACCGAGATAATCGCGGATCCGGCGGCGCAACGCCTCGACGCGCCCGCCAAGCCCCACAGGCTCTTCGGGCTCGGCGAGTCTTAATCCGACGGTCGTAACGCTTCCGTTTTCAACCTTGTGCGCGAGCAGCGCAATCGGCCCAAGCTCCACGATATCGCCTGTCTTGGCGCGCCGCCGGAGTTGCTCGCTGAAATAATCGGCGAGCGAAACCTCGGTATGGTCGGCGGCGACCTGGAGGCCGTAGATGTCTGCCAGGGCACCGAGCGTCGCCGTACCCGGCACGAAGAAATCGCCGAGCAGTCGTGGATCGGGCCGAGCGGGCGCCGGCATCTTGACGAAGAAGCGATCAAGTGCCTGGGCTTTTTCTGGTGGCGCCAAGAGATAGAGATAATCCCCCTCGCGCACCGGCTGCGCCTCCGTGGCGGTGAGGATTTCTCCGCTCCGGACAACCAATGTCGGCCGTGCCCAAGTGGGGATTAATCCGCGCCGCAAGTAAGGACTACTGGACGCGACCGGATAGCCGACTATTTCACGAGTAAGTTGCCCCGGCAGGTCGAGCTCAACTCTGCTCGGCGAGGGGTCAGAGCGCGAAAACGACATGTCGAGCTTCCGCGCCGCGAGCGCCACCGTCCAACCCTGAACCAGCAGCGATAGCAAGACCACGACAAAGGCGACATCGAAAAACAGCGTGGCCCCCGGCAATCCCACCAGCATCGGAATCGACGCCAGAAAGATGCCGACAGCACCGCGCAAGCCGACCCAGGAAATGAAAGTCATCTCGCGCCATTGGAATTTAAACGGGGCGAGACACAGGAACACGGCGGCAGGCCTCGCAATCAGCATGAGAACTACGGCCACCGCGATGGCGCCGAAGAAGCTGTAAGCGAGGCGATTTGGCCAGGCCAACAAACCAAGCAGAACGAACATCACGATCTGCGCAAGCCACGTGACGGCGTCGAGAAAAACGATCACGGAATTGCGCGCGCGTGTCTGCATGTTGCCGACGACCAGACCCGCGAGGTAAACGGCTAGAAAACCGGACGAGTGCAGGATGTTTGCCAAGGCAAAGATGACGAGCGCGCTGACGGCGACGAAAGGCGCGTGAAGGCCTTGCGCAAGCGTGAGGCGATTGAGCACGAATGCGACAATTCGGCCGCCCAAATAGCCCATGATGCAGCCAAGGACGGCATCGCGCAGGAACGTTATCAGCGCGTGCGACCAACTTTGATTGCCGACCAGAAGAATTTCCACCAGCAGCAGCGCCAGAAAAATCGCGAATGGGTCGTTGGTGCCCGACTCGACTTCGAGCACCGCGCGTACGCGGGGACGCAGCCGCAGTCCGCGGGCATTGATCAGAAAAAACACCGCGGCGGCGTCAGTCGATGCGATGACGGCGCCGATCAGCAAAGCCTCGATCCAGTTGAGTCCAAGGGCGTATTTGGCAACCGGCGCCGTCAGAATCGCGGTTATCAGCACGCCGACCGTTGCGAGGGTCAGGGCCGGCGCCAGAACGTTGCGGAAGGTCGCAAAGCGCGTACGCAGACCGCCGTCGAACAGGATCAGGGCGAGCGCGATCGAGCCCACCGTATAGGCAACGCCAACGTCATCGAACTTGATGCCGCCCGGGCCGTTCTCGCCGGCCAGCATGCCGACCAAGAGGAAGACCAGCAGCAATGGCGCGCCGAAGCGGAGCGCGATCAGGCTCGACAGGATGCCGGCAAGCACCAGCAAGCTGCCGAGCAGAATGACGAGGCTTACGCTGTCGAGCGAACCCATCGCGCGAATCTCCTGCTGCTATAGGAGGGTTTCGCGCGTATCAGGGCAACCGCAAACATCGCCGCAGACCGCTAAATGATCAAAACGCCACCTTGTCACCGCCCTTGAGCGACAGGATTTCACGCGCTTCGTCCGACGACGCAATTTCAAGCCCGAGCCCCTCCAGGATCTTGCGAACCTGGGTCACCTGCTGGGCATTGGATTCGGCCAGTTTCCCGGCCCCAATCCAGAGCGAATCCTCCATGCCGACCCGCACGTTGCCGCCCATCGAGGCTGCAATTGCAGCAACCCGCATCTGGTTCTGGCCTGCGCCCAGCACCGACCAGTGGTAGTTGTCACCTAAAAGACGATCGGCCGTGCGCTTCATCATTATGACGTCTTCAGGATGCGGTCCGATGCCACCAAGAATCCCGAACACGGACTGGACGAACAGTGGCGGTTTCACCAGGCCGCGGTCGAGGAAATGCCGCAACGTGTAAAGATGGCCGATGTCGTAGCACTCGATTTCAAACTTGGTGCCGTTACCGGCGCAGGTGGTCAGTATGTACTCGATGTCCGCAAAGGTGTTCTTGAACATGCCGCCGCGCGACCGCTCGAGATACGGTTCCTCCCAATCGTGTTTGAACTTTCCCTTGAACCGCGGGATCATCGGGTAAAGGCCAAAATTCATCGTGCCCATGTTCAGCGAAGCGACCTCGGGCTTGAAGGTCGCGGCGGGACGGACGCGCTCTTCCGCGGTCATCGTCGGCGCCCCGCCGGTCGTGATGTTCACAACGACATTCGAGCGTTGCTTGATCACCTTGAGGAACGGCGCGAATGCTTCCGGCGTCTGATCCGGACGGCCATCCTGAGGGTTGCGTGCGTGCAGGTGCACAATCGCGGCGCCCGCCTCGGCGGCCCCGATGGCGGCATCCGCGATTTCCTGGGCCGTCACCGGAAGGTGGGGGGACATCGAGGGAGTATGAATTGAGCCGGTAACAGCGCAGGTAATGATGACTTTACGCGACTTCGCCATGAGCTTTCCATCCGGATGAAGTGAGTGTTTTCGATTGGCAAATGGACTTCGTTGCCGATCCTAGAGTATCAGCCGTACCGAAGTCACCCCGCTTGCCTTGAACTGCGGAGTCCATGGTCGCATCCGATAAAGCGCATAGGCCGACGATGATCATCGGCATCGTATGCGGCACCCTCGCGGCACTGGCGTGGGCAGCAGGCTTCGTCGCCGCGAAGCATGGGATTCAGGTCGGATTCTCACCAGCTGACCTTGCGTTTCACCGTTTCTTCTGGACCGGCGTGCTGGTTCTGCCGCTGATTGTGCGCGAGGGATTGCGCGACCTTGGCGGCATCGGCTGGGGCCACGCGTCGGTCATGACTGTCTTGTCGGGACCGCCACAATCCCTGCTCGCCTATACCGGCTTTATTCTGGTGCCGCTCGGTCATGGCACCACAATTCAACCCGCCTGCGCTGCGTTGTCAGGCCTGGTGCTCGCTTCGCTCATTCTCCACGAGAAGGCGACCCTTCAGCGCATCATCGGCGGAGCGATCATCATTACCGGCCTGCTGATGTTCGGCGCAGAATCGCTCACGACAATCGGCCACTCGGGCGTCGGTGGCGATCTCTTGTTCGCCACCGCGGGACTGTTCTGGGCGACATTTGGCACATTGCTGCGGCTCTGGAATGTTGCAGGCACGCGCGCGGTCATGGCCGTCGGCGCGGTATCAGTTATCGTCCTCGCGCCAATCTATCTTCTTATCTACGGCATTAGCGGTCTGTTGAAGCAGAGCCTGTTCGAGAATCTTCTGCAGGCTGTCGTTCAGGGCGGAATAGCTGGATCGCTGCCCATTTATCTTTTCGCGCACGCCGTCATTGCGCTCGGCGGCGGGCGCGCGGCAACTTTTCCAGCCTTGGTGCCGGTGTTCGGGGTGATCATCGGATATCTCGCGCTTGGTGTGGTGCCGAGTCTCGCGCAATTCGTCGGCATGCTGATCGTGCTGGTGGGCTTCCACTTCGCCTTGCGTCGCTGAAGCGACAAACGATCGCGCTAATTTTCCGGCCCCGCGTATTTCCCGGCGGTCTCCGGAAACATGTTCTTGATGATCTTGAACTTGGAGATATCGACCGTGGCATCCATGTGCAGGAAAACCACCGCATCGCGCAGCACTTTCTCGATGCCGAAATCGAGCATGACGCCGTTGCCGCCGTGAAGCTCGACGGCATGCTGGGCTACCTTCATGACTTCTTCCGACGCGAACATCTTGGCCATGTTGACTAGGATCTCCGCATCCGGGGCGTTTTCGTCGACCGCCTGGGAGGCGCGATCGAGCAATGCCCGCACGGCTTCGATGCGCGTTGCCATGTCCGCCAGGCGTAGCGCCACGGCCTGATGCTTGATCAGGATGCGCCCGCCCTGGACATAATTTTGCACGTATTCGGCGGTCGCTTCAAAAGCGCGCACTCCGACGCCTAGATTTTTCGCCGCCTGGATAATCTTGCCCGGACGGAAGTAGACACCGGCTGAGCCCATCGCGCTGTCCTGCACCAGCAGGTGATCGTCCGGCACGAACATGCCCTCAAACACCATCTCGCCGTTGTTCATGAAGCGGCAGCCCAACGTCTCGTTGCAGCGCGCCACCGAAAAGCCTTTGGTCTCGCGCGGCACCAGGAAAGACGATGTGCCCTGCAGCATGCCGACCTTCGTGTTGGTGTTGGCGTAAACGACGTAAAGGCTGGCGTCGTAACCGTTTGAGATGAACTGCTTGCGGCCGTTGATCACCCAGCCACCATTGGTCTTGACAGCTTTGGTCTGCATTGCCGCTTCCGGCACGTTGTACGGCAGCCAGCGGTCCGACGCGCCGCGCGGCTCGGTCAAGCAATGCGCCATCAGGAACTGCGGTTCGGCGCAAAGGCGCTTGAACCATTTTTCCTGCAGATGACGCGGCGCGAACTGCCGCAACAAAACAGAGACCTTCCAGTTCTGCACCATTTTGTCGGCGAGACCTGAATCGCCGCGTGCGAGCTCTTCCGCGACCAGCGCGAAAGTCTTGACCTCCGTTCCTTTCTCCAGCTCGACGCCGCCGAATTCCTCGGGCACGCCCAGAGTCCGGATGCCGATTTTCTCAGCTTCTTCCAGAATCCGGATAGGCAAGCGGTCTTCCGGCACCATCGACCATTCGCGCTGCCAGTTCTGCTTGATGAACGGGAGAACGACATCATCCACGAAGTCGCGGCAGCTTTGCCGCATCATTCGCTGTTCCTCGGACAGACCCCGGTCTGCAGCTGTACGGTCGAGCATCGGCATTTCCTCGCTAGCGTGTTCTTACTACTGAGTGTCGCGCGGATGTTACGCCAAGTCGAGGTATGTACGCGAGGCGCGCTGATCGCACTATTTCGATAGGACGAAAGCTGACTATGCTGGCGCGGCGGCGCATAGTCTGCGGCTACATCGCCATCCAGGAGCATTGCAATGGCAGATCGGCAAGCCAACGTCATGGAAGGCGGCTGCACATGTGGCGCGGTCCGTTACCGCCTGAAGGTCCGACCGCTATTTGTGCATTGCTGCCACTGTACGTGGTGCCAGCGCGAAAGCGGGTCGGCTTTCGCTGTGAATGCCTTTATCGAGGCGTCGCAGGTCGAGCTCCTCAAGGGCAAGCCCGCTCAGACCACCCTCCCGAGCGCCAGCGGCAAGGGTCAGATATTCTGGCGCTGCGCCGACTGTGGCGTGACCGTGTGGAGCAATTATCCTCAGGCCGGCCCAAGCATTCATTTCATACGGGTCGGCACGCTCGACGATCCGTCGCGTGTCCCGCCTGACATTCACATCTACACGTCCACCAAGCAGTCTTGGGTGGTTATTCCGGACGGCGTTCCTGCAGTCAGCGAGTTCTACCGCCCAGCCGATTATTGGCCGGCCGAGAGCGCGGCGCGATTCAAGAGCGCGATAGCAGCTGCCCGGTAAACTTACGCAGCTTTGCGGTTCGCCAGAAACTCGCGCATGCGATCGAGCGCCTTCAGGATGTTCTCCGTCGAGTTCGCATAGCTGACGCGGATATAGCCTTCGCCCAGAATGCCGAAATCGGGTCCGCCGATAATGGCAACGCCCGCATCTTCCAGCAGCGCCGATGCCAGCGCCTTTGCTTTCCAGCCGGTGTGCTTGATATTCGGGAACGCATAAAACGCGCCCTTCGGCGTCGCGCAAGACACGCCGGGCAATTTGTTGAGACCGTCGACCACCACTTTCCGACGCTTGTCGAACTCGGCGACCATCTTGGTCACTTCCTCCTGCGAGCCTTTGAGCGCCGCGAGACCGGCATATTGCGCCGACGCGTTCACGCATGAATGCAGGTTGACCGCAAGCTTGCGCGCATAGTCGTAGAGTTTTCCGGGCCAGACTGCGTAACCCAGGCGCCAACCTGTCATCGCATAGGTCTTCGACCAGCCATTCAGCAGGATCAGCCGGTCGCGGATCGACGCATAGGACAGCAAGCAGACATGGGTCTCGCCGTCATAGACCATGTGGTCGTAAATCTCGTCCGACATGATCGCAACGTCCGGCCATTTCTCGAGCCCGGCGACGAGCTTGTCGACTTCCGCTTTTGGGGTGACGCCGCCCGTCGGATTGGCCGGAGAATTGAGGATCAGCAAACGCGTGCGCGGAGTGATCAGCTTCAATGTCTCTTCCGCGGAAAACGCAAAATTATTCTCTTCGCGGATCGGAACTGGAATCGGTTTCGCCCCGGTGAACTCTATCATCGATCGATAAATCGGAAATCCGGGATCCGGATACATGATCTCCACACCGGGCTCGCCGAACATCAGGATCGACATGAACATGGTCGGCTTGCCGCCGGGCATGATCATGACGCTGTCGGGCGACACCTCGACCTTGAAGCGCTTGGCAAGGTCGGCAGCGACCGCTTCCCGCAGCGGCGGGATGCCGTTCGCGGGTGTGTAGCCGTGATGGCCGTCGCGCAGCGCCTTCACCGCGGCCTCGACGATAAAATCAGGCGTGCGGAAATCGGGCTGGCCGATGCCGAGGTTGATGATGTCGCGGCCCTGCGCCGCCAGCGCGTTGGCGCGGGCAAGCACCGCGAAAGCGTTTTCCTCGCCGATGCGGTCGAAAGCCGCGATGGTACGAAGCATGTCTGCAATCCCTCCGCGGGCACCGTTCGCAGGCATGCCTGCGCCGGCTCCTCAATGAAGGGTGCACTTCAGCCGATCAGACGGCAAAAATCAAACGCCGTCAGGGCTCGCCACCAAATCGGCCGCTGATGTCGCGCATCAACTGGAAACGGATATTAGGGTCCGGATCGTCGCCGAGATAGACCCCACCAAAATATAACGGGCCGGCCGGCACGAGATTCGTTCCCCGATGAGAGGGATCGGCCCGCACGGTTTTGGACACCGCGGCAACTTTCTTGGGCTTGCGTACCTTCTCGGCATTCTCGGCATTCGCCGACGTTGCGAGCGCGAAAACCCCTATTAAAGCGGCAACAGGAATCTTGATGGGCAGGGACAACATGGCGGCCTCCGTACAAAATCAGGATGCCTTTCGCTTAACGAATTGTGGTGAGCGCGCGAAGTAAATGGCACATCAGGTCGATCACAAGTCGGTGTCGGAATATTCGCGCAGCTTGGGTGTTGGCGCCGCTTTTCTTGCTTTTTCCTGCGATGATGGACCTCAGGCGAACAGAGGACACCCATGTTGCAATCGCGGGTCTGTTGGAGGCATTGTGCAATCCTCACCCTGGCAGGACAAAATCATGAGTATCGCCGACAAACGCCGCGCGTTTCGCGCACTGCATCAAAGCGGCTGCTTCGTCATTCCCAATCCATGGAACGTCGGCAGCGCACGTTACATGCAGGGGCTCGGCTTCAAGGCGCTGGCAACCACGAGCTCGGGGTTTGCCCACTCGATCGGTTACGCCGATGGCGAGGTTACCCGCGACATGATGCTCGCGCACTATCGCGAAATCGCTCAGGCAACGGACATTCCGCTGAACGCCGACTTCGAGGGCGGCTACGCCGACGATCCGGACGAAGTTGCGGCCAACGTCCGGCTATGCATTGACACCGGCGTTGCCGGATTATCGATCGAAGATTTCACCGGCGATGAAAGCAATCCGCTTTACGACTTCGACCTGGCGGTCAAGCGCGTAAGAGCAGCACGCGACGCAATCGACAAGGCGGGCGGCGACGTCGTGTTCACTGCGCGCACGGAAGGTTTTATCCATAATCGCCCCGATCTCGACGAGACGATCCGCCGCCTGAAAGCCTTCGCCGACGCCGGCGCCGATTGTCTCTATTCGCCAGGCATCAAAACGCGAGAACAGATCGCGGCAACGATCAAAGCCGTCGGCCCGAAGCCGATCAACTTTCTCAATCACGGTGCGTTCGGCTACACCGTCAATGATCTCGCCGCACTTGGCGTGCGCCGCATCAGCGTTGGCGGCACGATGGCGCGGGTCGCCATGCACGCCTTCATCCAGTCGGCCCGGCAGATCGCGCAGGACGGCAAGTTCGACAGCTTCGCCGGCGTCGTGACAAATGCCGAGCTGAACAAGTTTTTTCACGATGACCTGCAGCGCCGATCCAAATCGTGAGCAACCCGCAAAGCCATCCAGCGACCGGACAGCCGATCGGCGCCCCTGTCGATGACCGGCCGGCCCCAGGCCCCGGTCCGGTAACCCTTGCGGGCCGCTACGGCCGCGTTGAAAAGCTCGCGCCGAACCATGCCGCGACGATGTGGGATGCCGTCAAAGGTCACGACGCGATCTGGACTTACATGTCGCAGTACGGGCCGTTCGATAGCGCTTCAGAATTCGCAACCTGGCTCGCCAGCCGCGCTGCCTTGGACGATCCTTATGCCTACGCGATTGTCGATCCAGCTAATCGCGCGCTCGGAATCGCGACCTTCATGGACATTCAGCCCGAGATGCGCGTCATCGAGGTTGGGCACATTGTCTATTCACCGGCGTTGCAACACACGACACTCGGTACCGAGGCGCAGTATTTGCTCGCGCGGTATGCGTTCGAAAGGCTGGGTTACCGGCGCTACGAATGGAAGTGCAATTCGCACAATGCGGCCTCGCGGCGCGCCGCCCTCCGTTACGGCTTCGTCTTCGAAGGCGTGTTGCGCCAGCACAAAATTGCAAAAGGCCGGAATCGCGACACGGCCTACTATTCGATGCTCGACAGCGAGTGGCCGCAGCGCAAGCTCAATTTTGAGCGCTGGCTGTCGCCGGACAATTTCACAGCCGATGGCCGTCAGAAAGTCAGGCTGAGCACCCTTAACGGCATCGCGGAATGAGCGATCGAGCCCCATCGGCCGCAGGTTTGACGCAGCAGCGCCCGTTCGTGCTGTTTTGGCTGGCCCGGCTCGCCTCGACGATGGGCTACCAGATGCTCGCCCTCACGATCGGCTGGCAGGTCTATGAAATCACCAATAGCGCCTTTGACCTCGGGCTTGTCGGTCTGATCCAGTTCGTGCCGGCGGTGATCCTCACATTGCTGATCGGCCATGCCGCGGATCGCTATGACCGGCGGCTGATTGTGCGCGCCGCACACGGCGTCTACGCGCTGGCCGCAAACATGATCACCGCCGCTTTGCTTGCCGGTGCGTTAAGCCGCAATCTGCTGTTTGCCGCAGTCTTCATCATCGGGTGCGCCCGCGCGTTCGAGATGCCGACCGCGCACGCGCTTGCGCCCACATTGGTGCCGTCGGCCCTCATCTCGCGCGCGGTTGCCGCCTGGACCTCGGCCAACCAGACCGCGGTGATTTGCGGCCCGGCGCTTGGCGGCCTCGTGTACGCGCTGAGCCCTGTGTTGATCGGTGTACTATGCGTGATATTTTTCGCTTGCTCGATAACGCTGATTACTTTGGTGCAGTCTCGCGGACCGGCACCGACACGCGATCCGCCGACATTCGCCTCGGTGCTTGCGGGCTTTCACTACATCCGCACCCGGCGGCGGCTGCTGGGCGTGATCACGCTCGATCTTTTTGTCGTCATTCTCGGCGGGGCCACGGCCCTGCTGCCGATCTACGCCAGAGATATATTGGCGGTCGGACCGATCGGTCTCGGTTTGCTGCGCTCGGCGCCGGCGGTCGGGGCGTTGATCACATCGATCGTCCTGGCGCGCTATCCGGTCGAGCGACATATCGGCCGCAAGATGTTTGTCGTTGTCGGCCTTTACGGCGCGGCGACGATCATTTTCGGCTTCTCGACGTCGTTTCCGGTTTCACTGGCCGCGCTGGCGGTGCTCGGTGCGTCCGACGCCGTCAGCATCGTCATCCGTTTCTCGCTAGTCCAGATTGAAACCCCGGATGAAAAACGTGGCCGGGTGAGCGCGATCAATTACCTCTTCGTCGGGTCGTCGAATACACTTGGTGAATTCGAATCCGGTCTCGTTGCCGCATGGCTGGGCGCGGTGCCGTCGGTCGTCATCGGCGGACTGGGTTCGCTGCTGGTCGCGAGCACGTGGATGATGCTATTCCCGGACCTGCGCCGGATCGATCGCTATGAACCGGCGGACCGTGAGCATGTGAGGGCGTGATGCACATATTGATAACCGGCGCCGCCGGCATGATCGGCCGCAAATTGACCGTAAGGCTGGTCAAGGACGGCAAATTGAACGGCAAGACGATCGACCGATTGACTCTGATCGACGTTGTCCCGCCGGAAAAGCCGCAGGGTTTTAGAGGCACGGTCGATGCCGCTACGAGCGACCTCTCGGCGCCGGGCGCCGCGGCCAAGGCGGTCGCTGGAAGACCGGATGTGATCTTCCACCTCGCCGGCGTCGTGTCAGGTGAAGCAGAGACCGATTTCGAGAAAGGCTATCGCGTCAATCTCGACGGCACGCGGGCGCTGTTTGAAGCAATACGCGCGGCTGCCTACACGCCAAAAGTCGTCTTTACCTCGTCGATCGCAGTCTATGGGGCGCCATTTCCCCATTCGATTCCCGACGAATTCCATCTCACTCCGCTTACGTCGTACGGAACGCAGAAGGCGATCTGCGAGCTTCTGCTCGCCGATTACGCGCGGCGCGGTTTCCTCGACGGTATCGGCATCAGGCTGCCGACGATTTGCGTGCGGCCCGGAAAGCCGAACAAGGCCGCATCGGGCTTCTTCTCCGGGATCATCCGGGAGCCGCTGGCCGGGCAGGAAGCCCTTCTGCCCGTCTCCGAGAGCGTCCGCCACACACATGCGAGCCCGCGCGCCGCAGTCGGATTTCTCATCCACGCCGCGGACCTCACGCGCGAGCAGGTCGGTTCGCGCGTCAATCTTGCGATGCCCGGGGTGTCCTGCACTGTCGGCGAGCAGATCGATGCGCTACGGCGTGTTGCGGGCGACAAGGTGGCCGCGCGCATCCGCCGGGCGCCCGATGAGCTCGTGCAGCGAATCGTTTCCGGATGGGCAGAGCGAATCGATGCCAAGCGCGCGCGCGACCTCGGGTTCAAGGCCGAAGCTGCGTTCGACGATATCGTCCGCGCCCATATCGAGGACGAACTGGGCGGAAAGATCGCCAACTGATGCGCTAACGAAGGCGCGCTTGCACCGGACGCTGCAAACCTTACATTGTAGGCCATGACTTACGTCGACGCCGCCGTCGCCCCAATCCGCAAGACCGGCCAGATCAAGATCCACGGCTCCGCCGCATTCGAAGCCATGCGCAAGGCCGGGCAGCTGGTTGCGCGCTGCCTCGACATGCTGACGGAGCATGTCGGACCGGGCGTGCCGACCGAGAAAATCGACCGGCTCGTTTTCGAATATGCCATGGACCATGGAGCCCTTCCTGCGACGCTCATGTATCGCGGCTACAAGAAGTCGACCTGCACGTCGCTCAATCATGTGGTCTGTCACGGCATTCCCGGCGACAAGCCGCTCAAGGACGGCGACATCGTCAATATTGACGTGACGCTCATTCTCGACGGTTGGCACGGCGACTCCAGCCGCATGTTCACGATCGGCGAAATCCCGCGCCGTGCGGAACGGCTGATCGAGGTCACGCACGAGGCGATGATGCGCGGCATTGCCGCAATCCGGCCCGGCGCCACGAGCGGTGACATTGGCCATGCCATCCAGACCTATGTGGAAGCGCAGCATATGAGCGTGGTCCGCGATTTCTGCGGCCATGGTCTCGGGCGGCTGTTCCACGATGAGCCGAACATTGTCCACGTGGGGCGTCCCGGCGAAGGCATCGTCCTCAAGCCCGGCATGTTTTTCACGGTTGAGCCGATGATCAATCTCGGCCGCCCGCATGTGAAAGTGCTGTCCGACGGATGGACCGCCGTGACCCGCGATCGCTCGCTTTCCGCGCAGTTCGAGCACACCGTCGGCGTCACCAAGGACGGTGTCGAGGTCTTCACCTTCTCGCCGGCCGGGCTGCATAAGCCGCCATACACGCGCTGAGATTGCTGCCCTAGAACCGATCGCCGGACTCGTCCATTCCGCTGAACAAATGACATGCGCTTTCGCGCTAATTTTGTTTCATGGCGGAAGCCCTAAAGATCCCACCACATTTCCACGGCCATCGTGAACGGCTGCGAGAGCGGTTCCGGGAAGCGGGCGCGGAAGCGCTCAGCGACTATGAATTGCTCGAGCTCGTGCTGTTTCGCGCCCTTTCTAGGCGCGACGTAAAACCTATCGCGAAAGATCTGATCGCAAAGTTCGGCTCCTTCCCGGAGGTGATATCTGCGCCTGCAGCAAGACTTTCTGAAGTCGCCGGCATGGGCGCGGCCGCAATCACCGAACTGAAAATCGTTCACGCCTCTGCGATGCGTCTGGCGCGCGGGCAGGTACGCAAGCGCCCTGTCCTGTCATCGTGGTCGAGCGTCATTGACTATTGCCGCACCACGATGGCTTTCGCCGAGAAAGAGCAGTTTCGCGTCCTGTTTCTCGACAAGCGCAACCAGCTGATCGTCGACGAGCTACAGCAGACCGGCACAGTCGACCACACGCCCGTCTATCCGCGCGAAGTCGTCAAACGCGCGCTGGAACTGTCCGCAACCGCGATGATCCTCGTGCACAATCACCCGTCGGGCGATCCAACTCCGTCGCACGCCGACATTGAAATGACGCGCACAATCGTCGAGGTCGCAAAGCCATTGGGCATTTCGGTGCACGACCACATTATTGTGGGACGCGACGGCCACGCGAGTCTGAGCGGCCTCAAGCTGATCTAGACCCGCACGTGCGCTTTCGGACCAAGAGCGGACATCCCGTGACGGACATTCTGGTGTCTCCGGTACCAGAACAACGAGCCGGTGACCGCGAGATTGGCAATTCCGGCGAGCGCGGCGTTGCCGTAAGGCAGCAGGTAAGCCGCCGTCAGGTCATAGAAGTACCCGGCCTGATAGCTGCCGAGCCCCATCCCGATCCACGCCAGCGTCGACACGATCGCTATGGCGCTACCGCTGATTCGCAGCGGCGCCGCTTCGCGGGCGCAGATCAGAAGGCAGGTCATCACTCCGGCAAAGCCAAATCCGAAAAGGACCGACAGTTGAAAAAGAACCATGATGTCCTTCGTCTGCGTGAACCAGAACACTACCGACGTCTGTGCCAATGACGCGAGGAAATACGCGGGCAGACCTCCGGTGCGATCAGCCAGCCAGCCAAAGAACAGGCGGCCAAAAACGCCGGCAATCATCAGCGACAACAGAAGACCGGCAGCGGTCTGCGGGCTGCATCCGAGATCGATACCCAGCGGTATCAGATGCACCAGCGGGACAGCCATGCAGACGCAGCAAAAGAATCCGGCCACCGAAAGCCAGGCAATACTGATTTTGTGTGGCACACCCCACTGATTGTCGTCCGACCGATTGGCTCTTTCCGACGAATGTCCGGCGGCTGGCGGAGGCTTCAGCAAAAACAACAGTGGCAACAGGATCAGAAGATAGCCCACACCGACGTAGAGTGCCGCGTCACGCCAGCCGACTTCGGTGATCAAAAGGCGAGTGATATAGGGCACGACGCCCTGCCCGATCGCTCCGCCGGCGGTTACGATGCCAATCGCGAAACCCTTGCGTCGGTCGAACCATAGCCCGGCTATGGCGACCATTGGAGCAAACAATGGCGCAAAGCCGACTGCGCCGATCAGAAAGTAAAGGAGATAAAGCACCCACAGATCGCTCTGCCAGCGCAATGCGATCAGCCCAAACGAAATAGCAAAGGCCCCAAGGTATCCGACCTTACGGGCGCCGATACGATCGGAAAGACTGCCCCAAACGATGCCGCCGAGCGCGCAGCCGACGGTCAGAAGCGTGAAGGCCATCGAGATATCGGCACGATTCCATCCGAATTCCTGCTCAAACGGCTTCATGAAAACCGAGATGGTGCTATTCGTGCCGAAGCCCAGCGTCAGACAGATCGTCGCCACGCCGACAATGACCCAGCCATAGGGACGCTCGGCAAATCGCTCATTTCCAATGATGCTCAAAGGGTCGCTCTCCTGGGATCCTTGGCCGGTTCGGCTTGAAGGAAAGTGCCCCATTCGCAGGCGCGACGCCTCTAGGAATGCTTGATTTGCCCTTGAGATGGCCTTGATTTATTGGCCGGGAAGCCGCCCGAGGCCAGGCGAGCTGAGATTACGGCCGCACTAGGGTGATCTGGTCGGCGGTCTCGGGTATCCGGCGCCAAGTCGTCCCGTCGACTTCCTCGAAACGCCATGGATTGCCCCGCGACGGCATGAGCATCAGCTCGTCGCGATCGATCCGCCATTGCGTGAAGTTGACCCGTGCAATGGCGGCATCGCAACCGGGCTTGACGGTCAGGGCCATGTTTTCGCCGGCCTTGGTCATCGCCAAGGTCAGCACGCACACAGGCGCGCCTCCCTTGCGCACGATCGCCCAATCGCCGGCGACCTGCTCGGCAGGCTTCGGTGGCGCGGCGGCGGCAGCAGCGTTCTGGAGAAAGAGAACCCCGACGCCGGGTGTCGGCGCTTCGAAAATTCCGTCTTCCACCTCACTGAACTCGACAATCGAACGGCCGCGCGCGTCCACGAAATACAGCAGGTCGTTTTCAGGAAAACGCCAGCCCGCGATATCCTTCACAATCGGGAAAAGATTGACGCAATTGGCGTCGAATTCGATCTTGAGACCGGCTGGGCCCGGCTCACCCTTCAGCGTGGCCGTGCAGGTGCGATCGCGATCGGCATTCGAGAATTCCCAGCTGCCGACAACGCGCTTGGCGGATTCGCCAAGTTGCGACGGCGCTTGCGCCGACGCACTGCCGGCGAGGCAGAACGCAATGACGACGATGGTGCAACGCGTCACAGTCATCCAACACCCGCGCCAGGCGGCTGCGTTACGAACGCTTTGGCGGCCACGGAGTTTCCGACACAGGCGTCAGCGGCGGCTTGCCGGCCGCCCAGGCCAGAATGTTATCGACCACTAGCTGGTCCATTGCCGCGCGCGTGACCTCGGTCGAAGATCCGAGATGGGGAAACAGCACGATGTGATCCATCTCGATCAGTTCCTTCGGAACGTGCGGTTCTTTCGCAAAGACGTCGAGACCGGCCGAATAGATCGTGCGGTTTTTCAGGGCCTCGATCAAGGCAGGCTCATCAACCACCGAACCACGCGCCATGTTGATGAGAACGCCACGCGGACCAAGGGCTTTCAGCACCTCGGCGTTGATCATGTTCTGCGTCGAGGCGCCTCCCGGGACGATCACCATCAGCGTGTCGACATCGCGCGCCATTTCGAGAAGCTTCGGATAGTGCTTGTACTTCACGCCCGGCTGCGGATTACGGCTGTGATAGACGACCGGCACCCCGAACGCCTCGAGACGGCGGGCGATAGCCTTGCCGATCCGGCCCATTCCGACCATGCCGACCGTGCGATCGCGCAACGTCGCCTTGGTGAGCGGATAGTGCCCCTGCGGCCATTTCCCGGCGCGCAGAAAGCGTTCGGACTGCGGAAATTCGCGCACCGTGCAGAGCAGGAGGCCGATCGCCGTGTCCGCCACCTCTTCGTTGAGAACTTCGGGCGTATTGGTGACGATGATGCCGTGCGCGCCGGCCCACTTGGCGTCGATATGATCGTAGCCGACGCCGAAGCTCGACACCTGCTCAAGCTTGGGAAACTGCTTCAGGAAACTCTCGTCGACCTTATTGGCTGTGTAGGCGATCGCGATCGCGCGGATCTTGTTGCCATGTTCCTTGACGAAGTCGTCCTTGTCCTTGAGGTCGAGCCAGTGGTGAAGATTTACCTTGCCCTCGAAGCCCTTCATCATCACGGGCTTGCGGGCACCCACCATCAGCACATCCGGCTTTTCGCCAGCCATTGCGTACTCCTGATTACACCAAAGCTGTTACGGGTTTTTCGATGAAATCCTTGAACGCGGCGAGCAGCTCCGCCCCGAGCGCGCCGTCCACCACCCTGTGATCGCAGGAGAGCGTGACCGTCATCTGGCTGATGAACTTCACGCTGCCGTCCTCCGCTTCCACAGGAGCACGCCGCGTCGCGCCGACCGCAAGGATAGTCGCGTGCGGCGGGTTGATGATGGCCGAGAATTCGCGGACGCCATACATCCCCAGATTGGAGATGGCACTCGATCCGCCTCGGTACTCGTTCGGCCTCAGTTTCTTCTGGCGCGCGCGATCGGCGAGGTCGCGCATCTCGGCGGAAATCGTGGTGACCGATTTGCTGTCGGCGTTGCGGATCACTGGCGTGATCAACCCGCCGTCGAGCGCGACCGCGATGCCGATATCGGAATTACGGAAACGCAGGATACAGTCGCCGGCCCAGACGGCATTGGCGGCCGGAATGCGCTGCAGCGCCGCCGCCCAGGCCTTGATGATGAAATCATTGAGCGAAAGCTTGAAGGCCGGCTGACCGGTTTTGTCCCTCGGCGCGGCGGCATTCGCCTCTTCACGCATCGCGATCAGCCGGCCAGCATCGAGATCGGTCGTCAGGTAGAAATGCGGAATTGTCTGCTTGGCCTCGACCAGCCGCGTGGCGACGGTGCGGCGCATCGAGTCGAGCGGCACCTCCTCGTAGGCAATACCCTCATACAGCGCTTTAACCTGCGCCGCGCTCGCAGCGGTCGCGATTGCGGGCGGTGCGGCGCCGGGCGCTGCGCGCTCGACATCAGCGGCGACTATCCGCCCGCGCGGCCCCGAACCGGAAATGCGGGTTAGGTCGATGCCGCGCTCCCCGGCCAAACGTCGAGCCAGTGGCGTGACCGTCGCGCCGCTCGCAAGCTTTGCAGGTCCATAGTTTCGTTCAGGCGTGCGCACCGCGTGGAATGGGTCCATCGGCGCGGCCGGCCGCGGCATCGGCGTCGAATGAACGGCAACCGGTGGCAGGGCACGCGCCGGCGCAGCCGGTGCTTTCGGCGGTGAATTTGCTGCCGCAGGCACTGCAGCGGCCCCGGCGCCTGAAATCACCGCGACTATGGCGCCGACCTTGGCAACCTCGCCGACATTGAAGCGTATTTCGGTAAGCGTGCCGCTCGTCGTCGACGGCACCTCCATCGACGTCTTGTCGGTCTCGATCTCGAACAGGTTATCGCCCGGCTTCACGGCGTCGCCGGCCGCCTTGAACCATTTCGTGATCTTGCCCTCAGCGACGGTCTCGCCAAGCTGCGGCATCAGGACGTCCACGTGCTTGCTCCGTTCACTCGGAACCATTTTTGCTGTCGTCCCCGCGAAGGCGGGGACCCATACGCCGTGCGCTCCCGATAAGCTGCGGAGTATGGGTCCCGGCCCTCGCTGCGCTGGGCCGCGACGACGACTAAACCCCTCACCAGCTCACCGACACGTATTGCGTTTCGAGAAATTCCTTCATGCCCTCCTGCGCGCCTTCGCGGCCGAGCCCGGACTGTTTGGTGCCGCCGAACGGCGCCGCCGGATCCGAGACGAGGCCGCGGTTGAGCCCGATCATTCCGAAATCGAGCTTCTCCGACACCCGCATGCCGCGGCTCAGGTCCTTTGTGTAAAGGTAGGCAACCAGACCGTATTCCGTGTCGTTGGCGCGCTTGATCGCCTCGTCCTCGGTCTTGAAGGTCTGGATCGATGCGACGGGTCCGAAGATCTCCTCATTCAGCATCTTTGCCGAGTCGGGCACATTGGTCAGGACCGTCGCGGGATAGAAGAAGCCCGGGCCGTCCGGCAACTTGCCGCCCACCAGCACCTTGGCGCCCTTCTGCACGGCGTCGTCGACCAGCTCGATCACCTTGTCACGCCCGTCCTTGTTGACGAGCGGACCAAGGTTGACGCCTTCGTCGAGGCCGTTGCCCATCTTCAGCGAACCCATCTTGGCGGTAAGCTTCTTGGCAAATTCATCGTGCACTTTTTCATGCACATAAAAGCGATTGGCCGCTGTGCAGGCCTCACCCATGTTGCGCATCTTGGCGATCATGGCGCCATCGATTGCAGCATCGATGTCGGCGTCCTCGAACACAATGAACGGTGCGTTGCCGCCGAGCTCCATGGCCGGCTTGACGATGTTGTCGGCGGCTTCATGCAGCAGCTTGCGGCCGACCTCGGTCGAGCCGGTGAAGGAGACGACGCGCACCCGCGGATCGTGCAGCATGGCGCCGACGACCTTGCCGGACGAGCGCGACGGAATGACATTGACGACGCCGGCCGGAACTCCGGCTTCCTCGAGCGCCGGCATCAGGGCCAGCATGGTCAGCGGCGTGTCGGACGCAGGCTTGAGCACGACCGGGCAACCGGCCGCGAGCGCCGGGCCGATCTTGCGCGTCGCCATCGCCGCCGGGAAATTCCACGGCGTCACCAGCACCGCGATACCTGCGGGCTTGTGATGCACGAAAATCCGCGCCCCCGACGCCGGCGCGCGCGATACTTCGCCGACATTGCGAACGGCCTCTTCCGCGTACCAGCGGAAAAATTCCGCGGCATAGGCCACCTCGCCGCGCGAATCCGGCAGCGCCTTTCCGTTTTCCAGCGTGATCAGCTTCGCGAAGCGCTCGGCGTCGCGCATGATCAGCTCGTAGGCCTTGCGCAGGATTTCCGCGCGCTCGCGCGGCTTGCGCCCAGCCCAGCCCTCGAATGCGCCTTCGGCGGCGTCGAGCGCTGCCTTGGCATCATCGACCGTGGCACTGGCAACGGAAGCGATCTTGCGCTCCGTCGCCGGATCAATCACGTCGAAACGGCCACCATCGGACGCCTTGCGCCATTTGCCACCGATCCAGAGGTCGGTCGGAACATTGGCCAAAAGATTTTCGTACATAGGATACCTCTTTACTCGTCATTCCGGGTTCGCGCCTCCGGCGCGCCCCGGAATGACCAGGACTGATCTCTCAACTTGCCAAACTCCGTCGTACGGTCTCGGCGATCCGGCCCGGTGTCGGCAGCACCGCGTCTTCCAGAATATCGGCTGCCGGCAGAGGAATATGCGGCGTCGTGATGCGGACCGGCGGGCCATCCAGATCGTAGAAGGCCTCATCGGCCGCGATCGAAACAATCTCGGCACCCCAGCCGCAGAGCCGCGGGTTTTCCTCGACGGTGAAGAGCCGGTGCGTCTTGGCGACCGAGCCGAGGATGGTCTGAGTGTCGAGCGGCACAAGCGACCGCACGTCGACAACCTCACAGTCGATGCCGTGTTCCGCCTTAAGCTTCTCGGCGGCCTCGAGCGCGCGCGGCACCATCAACGCGAGGGCGCAGATGGTGGCGTCCTTGCCGCTGCGAAGAACACTGGCGGTGCCGAGGCTGTCGACAATCTCGCCGTCCGGAACTTCCCCCTTGGTGGGGTAAAGCGACTTGTGCTCGAGAAAGATCACCGGATCGGGATCGCGAACCGACGCCGCCAGCAGGCCGATGACGTCACGCGGGCTGGAGGGCGCAACGACCTTCAGGCCGGGAATCATCATGCACCAGTTCTCAACGCTCTGGCTGTGTTGCGCACCGAAACGCGATCCGGCGCCGTTGCCGGTACGCACGACCAGCGGGCACTTCAGCTGGCCGTTCGACATGTATCGGCTCTTCGGAAATTCGTTGGCGATGTAGTCGAAGCAGACAGCAAAGAAATCCGAGAACATGATCTCGGCGATCGGCTTCAGGCCTGTCATCGCTGCGCCCATCGCGGCGCCAAGGATCGCCTGCTCCGAAATCGGCGTATCGCGCACGCGCAACGGGCCGAACTGCTCGTAAAGACCAACGGTCGCCTTGAACACGCCGCCGGCCTTGGCCACGTCTTCGCCGAGAAACACGACGTCAGGATCGCGCTCCATTTCCTGCGCGATGCCGCGAATGACGGCGTCACGGTACGTCAGTTCCGCCATGCCCAGCCTCCATCGGCATAGACATCGGTCGAGATGATATCGAGCGGTGGCGGCGGCGCGGCCTTGCAGGCTTCCGTCGCGTCGTCGACCATCTTGCGCACTTCGCCGTCGATCTCGCCGATCGTTTTTTCGGAGACGCCGAACTGCAGCAGCCGCTCGCGATAGATCTTGATCGGATCGCGCAGTTTCCAGCGGTCCAGCTCGCCTTCCGGGCGATACTTCGCCGGATCGGCACGGGAGTGCCCGCTGTGACGATAGGTGAGGCACTCGATCAGAGACGGGCCGTCGCCGGCGCGCGCCTTGTCGAAGGCGGCCTGCGCCGTTCGATAGACGACATCGGCATCGTTGCCGTCGATGACGATGCGCTCGAGTCCATAGGCCGATGCGCGGTCGGCTGCCGGCTGCGGCACGGCCGTGACGTCGCCGATCGGCGTGTATTCCATATAGAGATTGTTCTCGCAGACAAAGATGACCGGCAGCTTCCATACGGCGGCGAAATTGAGCGCCTCGTGAAACGCGCCGATATTCGTCGTGCCATCGCCGAAGAAGCAGACCGACACATCCTTCGTGCCTTTGTACTGCGCGCGCCAAGCCGCGCCGCAGGCGATCGGAAGATGCGCGCCGATGATGGCGTAGGAGCCCATCACGCCATGCTCGGCGGACGTCAGATGCATGGACCCGCCCTTGCCGCGCATCAGGCCGTTGTCGCGCTGCATCAACTCGCCCAACACTTTTTCCACGCTTACGCCGCGCGCTAAAGTGTGGGCGTGACCGCGATAAGTGCAGAAAGAGAGGTCATCTTTCTTCATGGCGCCGGCAAAACCCGCGGCCACCGCTTCCTGCCCGAGTGAAAGATGGCTTGTTCCCTTGACCAGGTTCTGCAGGAACAAGTCATAGGCACGCTGCTCGGCCTCGCGGATGACGACCTGGGTGCGGTACAATTCGAGCCTTTTCTGCTCGCCGATATCGTCGTTCAGTCCGGAGCCGGCCTTGGCCTGCGCACGGTCCTTTGCTGTCGCCATAGATGATCCTTCGCGATGGAAAAGCTTGTGTAGCGGGCGGAACTTAGCGCCCTCCGCAATGATTAGGCAACCGGTGCGGAGGGTTCGGTCTTGCCGCGCACTGTTTCACGGTGAAGCAGGTAGAGGCCCGAAGCGATCACAATCGAGCCGCCCGCGATGGTCCAGTAGTGCGGCACATCGCCGAATACCAAAAAGCCCAGCGCGGTCGTCCAGATCATCTGCGTGTAGATAAAGGGCGCCAGCGCCGACGCTGGCGCCAGCCGATGGCCGCGAATGAGGAGATAGTGGCCGCCGCTCCCGAGAGCGCCGATGAGCACCATTAGCGCCACCACGAAAGCGCTTTGTGGCGCGCTCCAGACGAACGGAACAATCGGCAGCATGGCGACCGCGCCGACAATGTTCGAATAGAACAACGTGGTTTCACTCGAGTCGCTGCGCGCCAGCACGCGCGTTGAAATCACATAAAGCGCGTAGCAAACCGCGCTGCCGAGTGACAGCAGCGCCGCCGGATGAAGGCCGCCAAAACCCGGCCGCGCCACCAGCAGAACGCCAAAAAATCCGACACTGATTGCGGTCCATCGCCGCCAGCCGACCCATTCGCCGAGCATTGGCACACACAGCAAGGCGACGAGGAAGGGTGTTGAAAACAGAATCGCCAGCGCCTCATCGAGCTGAAGATAACGCAATGCGAAGAAATTGAGCGCAGTTGATGTTAGAAGCAGCGCCGAACGGCCGAGCTGCAGGAACGGCCTTGTTGTCCTCATCATTTTTGGCCGGGTGAGCGGATTGAGAAACATAAAAGCCAACAGGAACGCACCGACATAACGAGCCCACACGATTTGCAGTGGATCCATGTAACGAAGGAGATATTTTCCTGTAGTGTCGAGGCAGGAAAATGTTGCCACCGCGGCACACATCAAAGCGATGCCGGTGAGCCGCTGTCGGCGCTGGTGGGAAAACTCGCTCAATAGGTTGCCCGGCCACCCGAGATGTCGAAGACCGCACCGGTCGTGAACGAGCAGTCGGCCGATGCACAGAATGCGGCGAGGCTCGCAATTTCCTCGACCGTCACGAAGCGGCCGCGCGGGATTTTCGAAAGCATGAAGTCGATATGTTGCTGCGTCATCTGATCGAAGATGGCAGTCTTTGCCGCAGCCGGCGTGATGCAGTTGACCGAAATATCGTGCGAGGCGAGTTCTTTGCCGAGTGATTTGGTCAATGCGATGACACCCGCTTTCGAAGCGGAATAGGCCGGCGCGTTTGGGTTGCCTTCCTTGCCGGCGATTGACGCTATGTTGACGATGCGGCCGTAGTTCTGGGCGATCATCAGCGGCGCCAGCGCTCGGCAACAATGAAATGGCCCATCGAGATTGACGGAAAGCACGGCCCGCCAGGCGTCGAGCGGATAGTCCCAGGTTTTTACGTTCGGGCCGGCGATCCCGGCATTGTTCACCAGGATGTCGATCCGACCAAAGGCCTTGACCGTCTCGTCGCGTGCGCGCTCCACGTCGGAATAATTAGTGACATCGACCGCAACAGGCGTCACACGGCCGCGGCTTTTCAGTTCGGCTGCCGTCTTTTTGGCAAATTCGATGTCGCGATCCCAGATTGCAATCGCCGCTCCGGATTCAAGAAACCGTTCGACGATCGCGCGGCCGATACCCTGCGCACCACCGGTGACAATCGCATTGCGCCCATCGAGATCGATCTTGTTGGTCATCGCCGCCTCCTAAACAAAAGCTAGCGAACGCGGCGGCCGATGGCGAGTATTGAAAATGCAGCGGTGCGTTGCCCGTCGGGCGAGCGGCGCGATCTTGTCGGGCGCACCTTATTCGTGTATTTAATGAGATGCGGGGCACGCGACGGTCGCCCCGCCTTCCCAAGGCCTGCGAGCCCAAGCACCGTCTCCTTCGTTCACGGAGGGGACTCATGATTTTGTCGCGCTAGGGTTCGAAGAGCAGAATTTCGGGAAACACGCCGCCTCCCGGTCAGATGAGTTCCATCCAAGCGCTGCGACCCTCGCTTTGGGAGCGAATTCTATGGATGGATGGCATTTGGTTCTGTTCCTCATCGCAACTTATTTCGGCGGCCTGACGTCGGGCCTCTCGGGCTTCGCGATGGGTCTCGTTGTTTCCGGCGTGTGGCTGCACATCCTTTCGCCGCAGCAGAGCGCCCTTCTGATTGTGCTCTGCGGACTCGTCACGCAGGGGTCCGGGATCTGGCGGGTGCGTCACGCTATCAATTGGTGGGACGTTTGGCCGTACATCATCGGCGGCGCGCTTGGCATTCCGATTGGTATTGCCCTTGTGACGACAGTCGATCCGGGCACGATTCGCCTCGGCATCGGTGTGCTGCTGTTGGCGTACAGCCTCTACAGCCTGCTCCGGCCGGCCTTCAAACTGCCCAAGGCGAGCATTCCGGCGGATCTTGGTGTCGGTGTCATCAATGGCCTCATCGGCGGCTTGACTGGTCTCGGCGGCATTGCGGTGACTGTCTGGTGCCAGCTGCGCGGCGGTAAAAAGGACGAGCTGCGCGCGATCTTTCAGCCGGTGCTGTTCGCAACATTTGTCATGACGACCGTCTCATTCGCGGTTGCTGGCGCTTTCACGATCGAGACACTCAAGCTCTATGCACTCTCTCTTCCAGTGCTGATTGCCGGTATCTGGTCGGGTTTCGGACTGTACGGAACGCTCGACGATGCCGCGTTCCGCAAAGTGATCCTGGTGCTTCTGCTGGCGTCGGGCGTGGCGTTGATCGTGCCGATACATTGAAATAATATGGACGATGTGGGGCCAGCGACGGTCGCCCCGCCCTTGCAAGGCTTGCGAGCCCAAGCACCGTCTCCTTCGTTGATGGAGGGGACTCATGCTGTCTCCAGCCTATTCGATCTCACCGAAAGACCTCTGGAATGCGATTGCGACGCAGGACGCGCCGCAGATTGTCGATGTGCGGCGGCGCGAAGCCTATGACAAGTCGCCGCAATTGTTGCCCGGCGCCATCTGGCGCGATGCCAGAAAGACCGCTGAATGGTCGATGGAGCTTGATGCAACGCGGCCAATTGTTGTGGCCTGCAAGGCCGGCCACGAAATGAGCCAAAGCGCGGCCGCCCAGTTGCGCGCAAATGACTTCGACGCGCGCGTGCTCGAAGGCGGCTACGAAGGCTGGTCAAAGGCGGGCCTGCCTTTTGTCGCGAAAACAGAGCTCGAGCGCATTGCCCCGCGGCGGCCGAGCATCTGGGTGACAAGGCGGCGTCCGAAGATAGACCGGATCGCGTGTCCATGGCTGGTGCGCCGCTTTCTCGACCCGCAGGCCCGGATTTTGTTTGTCGATCCCGACCAAGTAACGAATGTCGCGCATGAAACCGGTGGCATCCCGTTCGATATCAAGGACGTCGAGCTCAGCCATGTCGGCGACCGTTGCTCCTTCGACACCATGCTCAAGTTGTTTGGCCTTGAAGGCGAGCCATCGCTGGCGCGTCTGGCACTGATCGTGCGGGGCGCCGACACGGCGAGGCACGATATCGCGCCGGAAGCGGGCGGATTGCATGCCATTTCGCTCGGGCTTTCGGCGCTGGCCGGCGATGATGACCATGGCCTGCTTGAGCGCGGTTTTCTGGTCTACGATGCGTTGTTCGCCTGGCTGCGCTTTGCGGCCGAGGAGCGGCACAACTGGCCAGCCAAGGCTGCGTGACGATATGGCGACAATTGCGACGGGCGCCCGGCCGAGCTTCGGCGAAGCCTTTCTTGTCTGGCTAAAGATCGGCTGCATCAATTTCGGGGGCCCGGCTGGGCAGATCGCGCTTATGCACCGCATCCTCGTCGATGAGAAGAAGTGGATCGACGAGGCGCGCTTTCTGCACGCGCTCAATTTCTCAATGCTCCTTCCAGGCCCGGAAGCAACCCAGCTGGCGACTTACGTCGGCTGGGTGCTGCATGGAGTGCGCGGTGGGCTTGCCGCCGGAATCCTTTTCGTCTTGCCGGGCGCCCTGGTGATGCTTGGCTTGAGCCTGCTTTATGCGCTCGGACGAGGGCTGGCGGCTATCGACGGCGCATTGTTCGGAATAAAAGCCGCCGTGCTGGTGATTGTGATTGAAGCGCTCATCCGGATCGGGCGGCGTTCGCTCAAGACCAATCTGCTTGCGGCGGTCGCCGCCGCAGGCTTTGTCGGGATATTTTTCTTTGCCCTTCCCTTCCCGGCGATTGTGATTGGAGCTGCACTGATCGGTTTTTTTGTCGCTCGTGAAAATCCCGAACGGCTGGCCTTGCAAAATGATGGCACGCGGACCGAAGCGGCACCGCCAGGAGCCCTGCGGCACGCCATTATGGTCATCATTATCGGGTTAGTACTTTGGTTCTCTCCGATCGCGCTTGCCGTACTGCTTCTTGGCGGCAATCACGTGCTGGTCGCGATCGGCGTCTTTTTTTCAAAGCTTGCGGTCGTGTCATTCGGAGGAGCCTACGCCCTCCTCGCCTATATGGCGCAGCAAGTCGTCGAAACGCACGGCTGGATGACGGCATCCGAGATGGTCGACGGGCTCGGGCTGGCTGAAACCACGCCCGGACCTCTAATTTTGGTGACGCAGTTCGTCGGATTCATCGCAACCTTCCGCAATGCCGCGCCATTCTCGCCCGTGGCCGGCGGAATCCTCGGAGCGGCACTGACGACCTGGGTTACGTTCGTGCCCTCGATGCTTTGGATCTTCTCTGGCGCGCCCTTCATCGAGCAATTGCGCGCCAACCGGCAACTCGCCGGTGCGCTCGCGGCAATTACGGCTGCGGTTGTCGGCGTCATCCTGAATCTGTCGGTGTGGTTCGCGCTGCACGTGCTGTTTGGAAAGGTCACGGAAATGCATGCCGGTCCGCTGCGCTGGTACGCCTTCGATCCGCTCGCGCTTGACCTTCGCGCGACCGCGCTGGCGGCGATTGCCGCAGTGCTCGCGTTTGGCCTTCACCGCAGCCTGATTGAAGTCGTGGTCGCGATGGCGGCGCTCGGCGTCATTGTTCAGCTGGTGCTCGGAAGCTAGCGCTCGCGACTGATGGCGCTCTCGTGCCAGCGGCGCAACGCCAGGTGCGAGATCGCCGACAGCGCAAAGAAGATCGCAACACCCGCAAGCGCCAGCAGCAGCAGCGCCGCGAACATGCGCGGAATGTTCAGGCGGTAGCCGGATTCGGCAATCCGATATGCGAGTCCGGAACCCGCGCCGGCGGAGCCCGCAGCGATTTCCGCCACCACCGCGCCGATCAGCGACAGTCCGCCGGCGATCCGCAGGCCGGCGAGCGTCTGCGGTAGAGCTGCCGGCAATTTCAGATTCCACAATGTCTGCCAGCGCGAGGCTTTGCACAGCTCGAACAGCGCAACGAGATTGCGATCGACCGAGCTCAGACCCAGCGTCGTGTTGGCCAGAACGGGAAAGAACGCGACGATCCATGCGCAGGCGAGCACCGCCAAAGGCTGCGGCAGATAGATCAGCAGCAGCGGTGCAATAGCGACAATCGGCGTCACCTGAAGAATGACGGCATAGGGATAGAACGAATATTCGACAAGGCGCCACTGATTGAAGATGACCGCGAGCGCGATGCCGCCAACCGCGGCGAGCAGGAAGCCTTCGAAGGTGAGGCTGAGCGTCACCAGCAGCGATTGCCACAATAGCGGTCCGTCGGCGATCAGCGTCGCCAGCACGAGACCGGGGCCCGGCAGGACAAATGGTGGGATTGCAAAAATCCGAACGACCGCATGCCAGCAGGTGATAACCAGCGCCAGCACAAGGATCGGGAGCGCGACGCGAAGAGCCCGCTCGTTCATGACAGCGCCCCCGCATTCATTGCGTCCGCGAGCGCCTCGGCCACTTGCCGGCAAAAACGCCCATATTCAGCCGAGGTACGGAAGTTTTCATTGCGCGGATACGGTGCCGGAATCGGAATCTCCGCGAAAACGCGTCCGGGACGAGGCGTCAGCACGACAATTCGCTGCGAGAGATAAACCGACTCAAACACCGAGTGCGTCACGAAGACGACGGTGCTTCGCACGGCCTGCCACACCGCCAGAAGATCGTTGTTGAGCTTGAAGCGGGTGATCTCGTCGAGCGCGGCGAAGGGCTCGTCCATCAGCAGCAATTGCGGCTCGGTCACCAGCGCCCGCGCAATGGAGACGCGCATCTTCATGCCACCAGACAATTCACGCGGGTAGCTTTGCGCGAAGGCCGAAAGCCCCACGCGGCCGAGCGCATTCGCCACCGCCCCAGAATCCCGCCTGTGGGCGAGCTTGATCGGCAGCCGCACGTTGGCTGCAACGTCGACCCAAGGCATCAAAGTCGGCTCTTGGAACACAAAGCCGATCCGCGCTTCGCCTGCTGGCCAGGTCACAGAGCCCGCCGTCGCCGGGCTCAGGCCCGCAATAATGCGAAGCACCGTCGATTTGCCGCAGCCAGACGGGCCGAGCAGCGAGACGAACTCTCCCTCGCGTACGTCGAGATTCAGGCCGTCGAGCGCCACCGTTCCGCTTTCGAACGTCTTGCCAACGTTGCGCAGTGAGACGATTGGCTGGGCGGATGGGCTCATTTCGGCCGAAGGTCGGCGCCAACGCTCTTGTTGACGAATTGCAGCGTGTAGGCACGCCTGTAATCCAGGCTGCCTTTCACGACGCCGGCGCGCACCATCTTGTCAAAAAAGCTCTTCCAGTGCGCATCGGTCATCGCACCGATGCCGAGCTTTAGTGAATCGCCGGAATCGACGATGCCGTATTCCTTCATCTTGGCGATGGAATAGGACAGCAAGGCGTCGGTCATTTCCGGATTTTGCTTCTTGATCAGTTCATTTCCCGGCCTGCTGTCGCCGTAGATGTAGTGATACCAGCCGATCGCCGAAGCATCGACGAAGCGCTGCACGAGATCGGGCTTCTTCTCAACCAGATCGCGGCGGGTCTCGATCAACGTCGAGTATGCGTCGAAGCCGTGATCAGCGAGCAGGAACACCACCGGCCTGAAGCCGCCTTGGCGCTCGATTGCGAAGGGCTCGGAAGTCACGTAGCCCTGCATTGCGGAGTTCTTGTCGGCGAGGAACGGCTGCGCGTTGAACGTATAGGGCTTCACTTTCGATTCGTTGAAACCGAAATCGGACTTGAGCCATTGGAAATAAGTCGTCATGCCTTCTTTCGACACGAACAATGTCCGCGTCTTCAGATCCTCGAACTTCGTGACGCCGGGATGCGCGACGAAGACTTGTGGATCCTTCTGGAAGCTCGCGGCCACCGCGACAGTGGGAATGTTCTGAGCGACTGCATCGAACGACTGCAGCGAATTGGCGCTCATGAAAAAGTCGAGCTTTCCGGCCGGCAGCAGGATGCGGTTGTTGACGTTCGGTCCTCCCGGCACGATGGTGACATCGAGGCCGTATTTCTTGTATGTGCCGTCGGCCAGCGCCTGATAGAAGCCGCCGTGTTCGGCCTCCGCGACCCAGTTGGTGCCGAAGCGAACCTTGTCGAGCGCCTGTACCGGTGTAGCGGCCAGCGCGACCGATACGGCAATTCCTGCAATCCGTCCGAATCGCATGTCCCGCCCTTCACCTCGTCCACTAGCCATATCGTCTGGCACTCATTGCAGCAAATCCTGCAGCGTTCCGCTAAACTAAATCACCATGGCGCGGGGGGCATTCAATGGACGCGGACGTCAAAACCGAGGGCGACGACAAACGACTTAACAATCTCGTCGCCATCACGGTCGTGATCCTCTCGGTATTCATGGCTGTTTCGAATATCAAAGACGACAACATCAACCAGGCCATGCAGAAGGCAAAGCAGGAATCGGTGGACGCCTGGGCAGAATATCAAGCCTCGCGCATCAAGCTGCACGTGGATGAGAACGGGCTGACGCAATTACGCCTGTTGGAAACCGCCGGTACCTATGACCGTGCCGTTGCCGCGCGCCAGGCGGCCGAATTTGAAGCCGACATCAAGAAATATGAGGCGCGCTCGAATGAAACCCGTGCCAAAGCCGAAGCGCTTGAAAAGGAATACGACCGCCTGAACTTCCGTGACGACCAATTCGATATGTCGGCCGCATTCCTCTCGATTGCCATCGCGGTGGCCGCCGTCGCGGCTCTGGTCGATAGTTTCTGGCTTCTTTATTTCGCGTGGACTGCAGGGGCGCTGGGAATGGGTGCCGGAATTGCCGGATTTCTGGGGCTCAACTACCGGCCGGAATGGATCGCCCAGCTCCTGGGCACCTGATTTTGCGGGCTTTTCGAAGGTTTGAACCTTTTTCTCTCCACCCGCGACCAAAGGGTATGCGGCCAGATCGGCCGCCCCCCGATTCAAAAAGGATGGAGAGAGCCATGTTGACCAAGTCGAATTTCACCGGTGCCGCGCTCGCGACCCTCGCACTCGTTGGCTGCCTCGTTGCAACAGGCGGCAATGCCCAGGCACATCCCCGTTTTGGTGTCGGTCTTGGCATCGGCATTGCCACCGGCGCGGTGATCGGTGCCGCAGTCGCATCCGGCGCCTATGCAACTCCCGTTTACAGCTGCCGCTACGTCGAGCGTTACGACCGCTGGGGCAATATTCGCCTGATCAAGGTCTGCGACGCCTACTGATCGCAAGGTTGAGATCGGCGCCTGCCTCCCGTCCATCCTCGCGCCGATCCCACACGACCCGCCCGGCAATGTCCCCGTCCGGGCGGGTCACTTTTCTATTCTGAGTGTGTTGCGGACATGCACGCGCGATGTTGTGATGCGCCAACAATAAGGATGGCACGGAAGGACGGGCGGCAATGAAGACCTCGTTGCGGTGGTTGGCAACCATCGCCACCTGCCTATTGCCTGGTCCAGCCATAGCAGCCGGCGGGGCCTTCTTCGTCGACGACGCGCTCATCGGCAAGCCTGGCGAGTGCAAGGTCGAATCCTGGGTGTCCGTTGCAAGCAATCACGATTTTCTTGCGGTTACCCAGCCTGCTTGTGTGATCAATGCGGGTATCCCGGTGGAGGCAGGCGCGACGCTTGTGCGCACACGCAGCGACGGTGAATGGTCAACAGGCGCTGGACCCAAGGCGAAAATCAACATCATCCCCTTGGGCGATCAAGGCTTTGCGCTCGGCCTCTCGGGAAACACGCTGTGGAACCTAAACACCGGTCAGAATATTGGCAGCAACATCAATGTGCCTTTCACGATTCAGGCAACCAAGGATCTACGCATCAACATCAACGGCGGCTGGCTGAACGATGCCATCGCGCGCATGAACTACGGAACCTACGGCGCCGGGTTCGAGTGGAATTTCGTGCAACCGCTGACCTTGATCGGCGAGGTGTTCGGACTAGCCGGACCACATCAAGAGGCGCGCAGCGTTACCGAGCCGCGTGCTCAGATCGGTCTGCGCTGGACACCGGCAGAGGCCTTCGACATCGACCTGATCTATGGCCGCAATATTACCGGCGAGAATGCGAATTGGCTCACGTTGGGCGTGAATTTCCGCTTTTAGTATTGATTGAGTATGCTTGCCGCGCCGCGACCTTGCCTTAAGCGTCAAGGTTTGTATTGATAATCAGAACAAAAAGTGTCCGCGCCACAAATCCGAAGCGAAGAACCCGCGGGATCCAAAATGCAAAGGGAGGATGATCATGCCGCTTGCAAAGGCACTACTCACATTTGCTGTTGCAACAGCCATCACGGTGGCACAGGCCGCCGCGCAAACAGAAATAAAGTTTGGACATGTCGGGGCGCCCGGTTCGCTGTTCGCGCAATCCGCGGAACTTTATGCCGAGCGTGCGAATGCCAAACTCGGCAGCAAGGCCAAAGTCGTGGTCTACGGATCGAGCCAGCTTGGCGGCGACGGCGAGTTGCTCAAGAAACTGAAGCTCGGCACCGTCGATCTCGCGCTGCCGTCTACCGTCATGACGTCCGTTGCACCGGAATTCGGCGTATTTGAAATGCCCTATCTTGTGCAGGATCGCGGTCATGCAGCCCGCATTGCGGACAAGGTCGTTCGTCCTATTCTCGGGCCGATCGCGGAAAAGGCCGGCTATCACATTCTCGGCGTCTGGGAAAACGGCTATCGCGAGATCACGAACAACAAGAAACCGATCGTGAAACCCGAAGACCTGCAGGGCATCAAGCTTCGCGTGCCCGGCGGCGTCTGGCGCGTGAAGATGTTCAAGGCCTACGGCGCCAACCCGAGCCCGATGGAACTCAAGGAAGTGTTCGTCGCTTTGCAAACGGGCGTGATGGATGGCCAGGAAAATCCGCTCACGCAGATCTACTCGCAGAAATTCCAGGAAGTGCAGAAGTATCTTTCGCTGACGGGCCACGTGTACACTCCGGCCTATCTCACCGCCGGCGCGAGCTGGTCGCGTCTGCCACCGGACGTCCAGAAAATTCTGGCCGACACCGCAAAAGAAGTAGAGCCGGATATTCTCAAGCTCGCCGCCAAGCTTGACAGCGAGCTGATCGGGAAAATGAAGCAGTCGGGCATTCAAGTGAACGAAGCCAACAAGCCGGCCTTCGTCGCCGCAAGCAAGGCGGTCTACGAGGAGTTCGCCAAGGAAGTGCCCACCGGCAAAGAGCTCATTGATAAGTCTCTCGGGCTCGCCAAGGGCTCTTGATCGATTGATGGGCGTGCCGGACTACTCAGTCCGGCACGCCTTCCTTGCCGCCGGCCCTGCACGGCTCTTAAGCCGCCGACCCTGACAATGAAAAAGTTCCGCCACATCTACGATCGCGTGCTCGAAGCGATTGCTGTTTTTCTGATCGTTGCAGTCACCGTCATCGTAACCATGGGCTTCGTCTACCGCTGGGTCGGAGCATCGCTCGTCTGGTATGATGAACTTGCATCGATCGCGTTGTGCTGGCTCACTTATTACGCAAGCGCGCTCGCCGCAATTCGCGGCGCCCATATCGGTTTTTCCGGCTTCGTGAATTCGTTGCCAGCAAACTTGCGCGTTGCCGCCACATTATTCTCCTCGCTCGTCACCGTTTCGTTTTTCGTCGTGCTTGCGGTGGTGGGCTTTCAGGTCGTGCAGATTCTCAAAGGCGACACCTTGGTCTCCATTCCGGAGATTTCGTTGCAGGTCACGCAATCGGTCATACCGATTGCCTCGATGCTCTTTGTCGTTGCGGAGCTGCTTCGCCTGCCCGCGTTGTTGCGCGAGGCCCGGCGTGGCCCGCTGCTTGACCACGAGATCCTCGAGGCCCTGGAGCACGGCAAGGCCGGCAGGGAGATCAGCCGATGAATACGGCAATAGCATTGATGCTCGTCGGAATGGCCGCGCTGGTCATGCTCAATGTGCCTATTGCCGTCGCGCTTGGCGCCGTCGCCATGGCCGCCATCTGGATCATACAGGGCCCGCAGATGTTGCCCAACACGGCGCTGGTGATGTTCGAAGGTGCCACCAATTTTCCGCTTCTCGCCGTGCCCCTTTTCATTCTGGCCGGCGGCATCATGAATGCCTCTTCGATTGCGCGCCGGCTGATCAATCTGGCCACCGCGATTCTCGGCTTCGTCCGCGGCGGCCTGGCGATGGTCACGGTGGGCGCCTCGATGTTCTTTGCCGAGATTTCAGGTTCGGCAGTGGCCGACGTCGCGGCCCTTGGAACCTTGCTGATCCCCGCGATGAAATCGCGGGGCTATTCCAAGGAGTTCGCAGCGGCAGTTACATCGTCCTCGGCAAGCCTCGCCATCATCATCCCGCCCTCCATCCCGATGATCCTTTACGCGGCCATGGCGCAGGAATCGGCGGTAAAGCTTTTCGTCGCCGGCATCATTCCCGGCATCATCGGCGGGCTCGCCTTGATGGCGCTCTGCTTTTACTACGCCTACAAGTACAAGTTCCCGGTCGAGCAGCGCTTCAACTTAGTCAAGCTCGGGCAAGCCTTGCGCGAGGCGACGTGGGCGCTGGTGATGCCCGTTGTCATTCTCGGCGGCATTTTTGGCGGTTTCGTTACCGCCACCGAAGGCGCCGCACTCGCCGTGCTCGCCGCGCTTGCGATCGGCGTTCTGATCTATCGCGACCTGGATCTAAAATCCCTGTATCAGGCCTGCGTCGATTCAGCGATCCAGACGGCCGTCGTCATGCTGTTGGTGGCCGCTTCGGCGCTGGTCGGCGTATTCCTGACCGAGAGCCAGCTGCCGCAGAAGCTCGCGGCTTCCATGATCAGCATCACCACGAATCCTTACATGGTGCTGCTGCTGCTCAATATCTTCTTTCTCATCATCGGGATGTTTCTGCATTCGGCCGCGGCGATTATTTTGACAGTGCCGATCGTCCTGCCCCTGATCCATCAGGTCGGAATCGATCCGGTGCATTTCGGTCTCGTGTTGACGCTCAACCTCGCCATCGGGCAGCAGACGCCTCCCGTCGCATCGGTGCTTATTGCGTCTTGCTCGATTGCCAAGTCCGACATCTGGAAAACGACCAAGGCGAACCTCGGTTTCATTGCTGTGCTCACCGCGGTGCTTCTCCTGTGCACCTACGTGCCGTGGCTCTCGCTGGTCCTGATCAACGCCTTCTACGGCGGCTAACCGACGAGTTCCCGTCGCGCGATATCCGCGCCGCGCACCATCGCGTGCATTTTTCCGAAGGCCACATCGCGCGGCAGATATTTCATGCCGCAATCGGGGGCGATCACGACACGCTCGGCCGGCACATAGGAAAGCGCCTTTCGAATGCGCTCCGCGACAATCTCCGGCGTCTCAATTGCCAAATCCGATAGATCGATAACGCCAAGGATGATCGTCTTTGATGGCAGCTGTTCCAGCACCTTGAGGTCGAGCTTCGGCTGAGCCGCCTCGATCGAGACTTGCGTCACGCGCGAGCCCTCGAGTTCCGGCAAAAACGAATAGCCGGTCGGCTTGTCGTGCACGACCGCCGCATAGCCGAAGCACAAATGTACAGCGACCGTGCCAGTGACACCGTCGAGGGCGCGATCAAGTGCCCTAAGGCCATACTCGCGCGCCTTTTCGGGATGCTGCTGCATCCATGGCTCGTCGATCTGCACGATATCGGCGCCGGCCGCGAAGAGATCCTTGATTTCGTCGTTCACGGCAGCCGCATAGTCGAGCGCCATCGCCCCGTCGGATTTGTAGAACTCGTTCTGCGCCTGTTTCGACATCGTGAACGGGCCGGGCACCGTCATTTTTATAGTCTTCTTCGTGTGCGCGCGCAGGAACTGCAGGTCACGCAGCTGCACCGGATGCTTGCGCCGGACTTTTCCGATGACGCGCGGAACCGGGATCGGCTTGCCGCTTCGATTGAGCGTCGACCCGGGATTTTCGGTGTCGACGCCCTCTAGCGCGGTGGCAAACCGGTTTGAGTAGCTTTCGCGACGCTGTTCGCCGTCAGTAATGATGTCGAGACCGGCGCGCTCCTGGTCACCGATCGCAAGCAGCGTCGCCTCGTCCTGTTTCGCTTCAAGCTCTTTCGGATCGACGAGCCAGAGATCATCCATGCGCACACGCGGTACCATCTTCGACAAACGGGCGCGGTCAATCAGCCAATCCGGTTGTGGATAGGAGCCAACGAGCGATGTCGGAAGGATTGGAACGACCATCATCCGTTCACCTTGCCAGCTCAGCGCGTACGATCGCGGCGCCTTCGACCATGGCGCACATTTTTCCGTAGGCAACGTCGCGCGGCAGATATTTTAAACCGCAATCGGGCGCGACAATGATCCGCTCGGCTGGCACATGCGGCAGCGCGCGACGGATGCGCGCGGCCACGGTTTCCGGTTTCTCGATGCTCATGTCGGACAGATCGAGCGTTCCGAGAATGATGGTCTTGCCCGGCAATTTTTCAAGAATAGAGCAGTCGAGCTTCGATTGCGCGCTTTCAATCGAAACCTGATCGACCGGCGAGCCGCTGAGCTCCGGCAGGAACGAATATCCCTCGGGCCGCACATGAATGATAGCGGCATAGCCGAAACAAATATGGACCGCGGTTGGACCTTTCACTCCGTCCAATGCGGCGTTGAGCGCCTTGAGGCCGTATTTGCGCGCTTTCTCCGGCCGCGCCTGCATGTAGGGCTCGTCAATCTGAACAATGTCGGCGCCGGCGGCGAACAGATCCCTGATCTCGGCATTCACTGCGCCGGCATAGTCCAGCGCCATCTCCTCTTCGTCCTTGTAGAAATCGTTTTGCGCCTGCTGCGACATCGTGAAGGGGCCAGGCACCGTCATCTTGATCATGCGATCGGTGTTGGCGCGCAGAAACTTGACGTCTTCGACCTCGACCGGATGACGCCGGCGCACCTTGCCGGTCACACGCGGCACCGGATTGGGATGACCGGAGCGATCGAGCGCGGTGCCCGGATTGTCGATATCCACGCCTTCAAGCGCGGTCGCAAAGCGATTGGAGTAGCTTTCGCGCCGCATCTCGCCGTCAGTAATGATGTCAACGCCCGCGCGCTCCTGGTCACGGATCGCGAGCAACGTCGCGTCGTCCTGCGCCTGTTTCAGAAATTCCGGCGCGATGCGCCAGAGTTCCCTGGCGCGGACGCGCGGAGGAAACCGGGCGGCGAGCTTGGCGCGGTCGATCAGCCAGTCTGGCTGCGCGTAAGAGCCGACCAGCGACGTCGGAAAGATTTTGCCCGGCATACCTAACCTCTCGATCGTCATGCCCGACTTTATGCATAGGCGGGCGAAAGCACGCCGTTCTTCGAACGGCTATGGCATCCACGTCCTGACCATATTCAAAGACGTGGATGGCCGGCACAAGGCCGGCCACGACGTCAATCTATGTGGCTATGTGGCCGCGTCGACGCTCATTTTAAGCACGCGCGCCACGTGGGCGGCTTCCCGCTTGCTGCTATCGAAAATCTGGTGCCGGCACGACGTGCCATCGGCAACAATCAGGGTGTCGGCCGGCGCTTTACGCACGGCGGGCAGCAAAGACAGCTCGCCCATCTTCTGCGACACCTCGATGGTGTCGGCGTGATAGCCAAAGCTTCCGGCCATGCCGCAGCAGCTCGATTCGATCGTCTCGACTGACAGCCGCGGGATCAGCCGCAGCGTGCTCTCCACTGCGCTCATGGTGTCGAATGCCTTTTGATGGCAATGGCCGTGGAGAAGCGCCTTCTTCGGCAGCGGACCGAGCGGCAGGTTCAGCTGGCCTTGCTTGTGCTCTTGCGCAATGAATTCCTCGAGCAGCCGCGCATTTGCGGCGAGCAACCCGACCGCTTCGCCCTTAAACATCGCAGGGAGCTCGTCGCGGAAGGTGAACAGGCAGCTCGGCTCAAGCCCGATAACGGGAATGCCCCGTTTCACATACGGTGCAAGCGCGTCCAGCGTGCGCTGCATTTCCCGCCGCGCTTCTTCCACCAGGCCGACCGCCAGGAAGGTACGGCCACAGCACAGAGGCCGCTCGTTCGGATCGGCGGGCAGCGGCGCATAGACGCGATAGCCGGCGGCCACAAGCACGCCCAGGGCGTCGTCGAGGTTCTCCCGCTCGAAATAGCGATTGAATGTGTCGGCGAACAGCACAACTTCGCGCGCAGGCGCGTCGCCAGCGTAACGCCAGTCCGAACGGTCGCGATAAGTATCACTTCGCCATTTCGGCAGGCTGCGCCGCGAGGAAAACCCGGCGATAAGCTCCGAGGCTTTGCGAAACAGCCCGTTTCTGTTGCGCATATTGAAGAGGCGATGCCGGCGCACCGCATACGGCGCGTAATGCGGCAGGAAACCGACCAGCTTGTCGTGTAGCGAAAGCTCGAACTTCTCCGCGCGGGCCGCCAGGACCTCGATCTTCATGCGCGCCATGTCGACGCCGGTCGGGCACTCGCGGCGGCAGGCCTTGCAGGACACGCAAAGCTTCAACGTGTCGGCCATCTCGTCGGCGATGAGCGCGGCCGGCCCCAGTTGCCCCGTTACGGCAAGCCGCAATGTATTGGCGCGCCCGCGCGTGACGTCGCGCTCGTCGCGGGTGACCCGGTAGCTCGGGCACATCACGCCCCCGGTGAGCTTACGGCAGGCGCCGTTGTTGTTGCACATCTCGACGGCGCCCTGAAAACCGCCGCCTGAGCCTGGATAAGCCGACCAGTCGAGATGCGTCTTGACCGGCTCGCCGTGATAGCCGGGTGCGTAACGGAACAGGCTGCGATCGTCGAATTTCGGCGGACGCACGACCTTGCCGGGGTTGAAGAAACCCTTCGGGTCGAACCTGTCCTTCACTTCCTCGAAGGCGCGGGCGAGCCGCGCGCCGAACATTGGCTCGTTGAACTCCGAACGCACCAGCCCGTCGCCGTGCTCGCCGGAATGCGAGCCCTTGTATTCGCGCACCATCGCGAACGCCTCTTCGGCGATCTCGCGCATGGCATGCACGTCCTTTTCCTGTCGCAGATTGAGCACGGGCCGCACGTGCAGGCAGCCCGAGCCGGCATGCGCGTACCATGTGCCGCGCGTGCCGTGCTTCTCGAAAATGCCGGTGAGCCGTGACGTGTAATCCGCGAGATGCTCGAGCGGCACGGCGCAGTCTTCCACGAAGGAGACCGGTTTCCCCTCCTCCTTCATCGACATCATGATGTTGAGACCCGACGTCCGCACCTCCGTGATCGCCGCCTGCAGCTCGGGATTGAGGACTTCGACGACGCCGCCCCATTTGGTGCCGCTCTTGTCCCAACCGAAGCCGAGATCGCCCATCAGCTGCTTGAGCTGTGCCAGCATGCGCAGGTTGACTTCATGGTCATCCTCGCCGAACTCGACCAGCAGGATCGCTTCCGGCGCCTCGCGCACGAACTTGTCGAGCGTCGGCTGGAAGATCGGAATCTTGCGCGCGAGATCGATCATAGTATGATCGATCAATTCGACCGCGATCGGCTTGAGGCGCACGATGTGCTGCGCCGAATTCATCGCCTCGACGAAGCTGCCGAAGTGGCATGCGCCGACCGCGCGGCGGCCGAGCAAGGGCGAAAGCTTCAGCTCGATGCGCGTTGAAAACGCCAGCGTCCCTTCCCCGCCGACGAGGACGTGGGCAAGGTTGATGTCGTTCTTGCCGGGCACCAGCGCGTCGAGGTTGTAGCCGCCGACGCGGCGTTGCACTTTGGGGAACCGCTCGGCGATCTCGCTGGCTTCGCGCGCGCCGATGGCGAGCAAATCCTTAGCGAGCGGCCGCAAGGGCGCTGGTACATCCTTGAGGTTGCCGCCGATGCGGCCGAAATGCGCCAGCGTGCCGTCGGCCAGCAGCGCTTCGATCGATACGACATTGTCGCGCATCGTGCCGTAGCGCATCGAGCGTCCGCCACACGAGTTGTTGCCGGCCATCCCGCCGATGGTCGCGCGCGAGGATGTCGAGATGTCGACGGGAAACCACAGCCCGTGCTCCTTGAGCTGACGGTTGAGGTCGTCAAGCACAATGCCGGGCTCGACCGTCACGCGCCTGTGCTTGACGTCGAGATCCAGGATGCGCGTGAGGTATTTCGAGCAGTCAACGACGAGCGACTCGCCGACCGCCTGGCCGGCCTGCGACGTGCCGCCGCCGCGCGCCAAGACCGTCGCCCCCTCGCTGCGGGCAATCGCTATTGCGCGATCGGCCTCTTCGATCGTGCGCGGCGCAACCGCGCCCACTGGCATAACCTGATAGTGGGAGGCATCCGTTGAGTAGCGGCCGCGCGAAAACGCATCGAATTGCACCTCGCCGGTCAATTCGGCCCTCAGCCGCCGCTCCAGACCGGGCATGACAACGGCCACGTTTTCTTATCCTTTTTGGGCGGCGCTAAGCCTATGCATAAGGACTGGTTTGCCTTGCGGAAAACCGCTTGACCGCAATGTTGCATTCATAGTTCAACGCGACAAGCGCCGCCCCTGATCGGACCGCGCCCGTGGCCAAACCACGCTAACCCCCTAAAAGCTGCCGTTTCAGGAGCGGACTGCCTATGGCTAAGAATTCCTCGCGCACGGTCGGGCGACACTTTCTCCACATCCCGGGGCCTTCGCCGCTGCCGGACCGCGTTCTGCGGGCGATGGACACGCCGATCATCGATCACCGCGGTCCTGAATTCGCCAAGTTGGCCAGGAAATGCCTGGACGGCATCAAGACCATTTTCAAGACCACGAATCCCGTCATTATCTATACCGCGACCGGAACCGGCGCCTGGGAAGCCGCGCTCGTCAACACATTGTCGCCCGGCGACAAGGTGCTGATGGTCGAGACCGGCCAGTTCGCCACGTTGTGGAAAAAGATGGCCGAGAAGCTCGGCCTCAAGCCGGAATTCATCGCGACCGACTGGCGCATCGGCGCCGATCCCGCCACGATCGAGGCGCGCCTGCGCGAGGACAAAGGCAAGGAGATCAAGGCGGTCTGCTTCCTGCACAATGAAACCTCGACCGGTTGCCTTTCGCCGGTAGCTGAAATCCGCAAGGCGATCGACCGCGCCGGGCATCCCGCGCTGCTGATGGTCGACACCATTTCCTCGCTCGCCTCGACCGATTATCGACACGACGAATGGGGCGTCGACGTGACGGTCGGCGGCGCGCAGAAAGGTTTGATGTTGCCTCCCGGCATGTCCTTCAACGCCGTGAGCGACAAGGCGCTGGCGGCGAACAAGACATCCAAGCTCACGAAGTCGTTCTGGGCCTGGGACGAAATGCTGACGATGAACAAGGTCGGCTTCTTCCCGTACACGCCCGCGACGCAGATGCTGCAGGGGCTCGCGGTGTCGATCGAGATGCTGCACGAGGAAGGTCTTGACAATGTCTTCGCCCGGCATGATCGGCTGGCGGAAGCAACCCGCCGCGCGATCAAGACGTGGGGCCTCGATATCATCTGCCGCGATCCGAAACATTATTCGCCGACAATCACTGCAGTGTTATTGCCTGAAGGGCACGATGCCGAGGCGTTCCGCGCACTGGCGCTCGAGCAATTTAATATTTCTTACGGCGCAAGCTTCGGCCGTTTTACCGGCAAGATGTTCCGCATCGGGCATCTCGGCGACGTCAACGACGCCATGATGCTGGGCGGTCTGGCCGCAACCGAGATGGCGCTCGCACTCGCCAACATTCCGCACAAGAAAGGCGGCGTGCAGGCAGCGATGGACTATCTCGTGTCCCAGCACGGCAGCGCCACCAAGCAGGCGGCGGAGTAGCATTCACGTCGTCCGGGGCGAGCGCTTTCGCGCGAGGCCCGGGACCCATACTCCACAGTATCTCGATAGCACACGGGGTATGGGTCCCCGCTTTCGCGGGGACGACAAAGAACTAAGCCGCCTTTACCCACTCATTCGCACGCAAGGCACGCGCGACGAAATCTGAAATCGCTTTGAGCGCCGGTGCGGGCGCCTCGCGCTGCGGCGAATGGCGCGCGCCCGGCAGCAGCGCCACCTCGACCGGGCAATAACATTCCTGCTGCGCGACCTCGATCTGCTTCACGGTTCCGTACTGGTCGTCCTCGCCCTGCACAATCAGCACCGGGACGCGGATATAGGCGAGAAACTCCGTGATGTCCCATTTGCGGAATTGCGGGTCGAGCCAGGCGCCGTTCCAGCCCTTGAAGGCGTTGTCGACGTCGTCGTGCCAGCGCGCGAGCCGCGCGCGCAGATCGCCGGTTTCATAGGCTTTCCGGGCTTCGACGATCGACGCGATGCCGGGATCCTCGGTGAAGAAATGCGGCGCGATCAGCACCAGCCCGCCGACCCGATGGTCCTGGTGGCTGCCAGCATAGATCGCCGCAATCGAGGCGCCGTCGCTGTGCCCGATCAGCAGCCCGCGCCGGAAGCCGATGGCATCGAGCAGCTTTGGCACGGTCTCGCGCGCTTCGTCGTGCATATAGGAGAGCGGGCGCGGCAGGCTGACCGGGCTCGATTTTCCGTAGCCCGCGCGCGAATAGACGAACACGCCGGTGCCCGTCGCGGCCGCAAGCTTTTCGGGAAAATCGTTCCACAAGCCGACACAGCCCAGCCCTTCGTGCAGCAGTACGAGGGTTGGCATCTGGTCCGGCTGCGGTCCGACGAAGCGGTATTCGAGTTTTTTTGAGTCGATGTCGATAAAGCCGGAATCGGAGAGAATCATTCGCTGCCGTCCCGGGCGAGCCAACGGGTCCGCGCGAAGCGCGGCCCGATGATAAACTCCGCGCGGCCCGGGACCCATAGCCACCGGGCTATCGATGGGCTGCGGAGTATGGGTCCCCGCTTTCGCGGGGACGACCAATTTGGGAGCATCACTGCTTCCCTTCCGCCCGCAGCTTGAAGCGCTGGATTTTTCCGGTCGCAGTCTTCGGCAGGTCTTTGCGGAATTCAATCCAGCGCGGATATTTATAGGGCGCGAGCTTCTGCTTCACGTGCTCCTGCAACGCATGGACGAGCGCATCGTTCGCCTTCTCCGGCGACTTGAGCACGACAAAAGCTTTCGGCTTGATCAGCTTCTGCTCATCGTTCCAGCCGACGACCGCGGCCTCCAGCACGTCGGGATGCGATGACAGCGCGGCCTCGACCTCGAACGGCGACACGTACATGCCGGACACCTTCAGCATGTCGTCCTGCCGCCCGCAGCACACATAATATCCGTCGGCGTCCTCGATATATTTGTCGCCAGAGCGCGTCCATTCGCCCTGGAAGGTCGAACGCGACTTTTCGCGGTTGTTCCAGTACATGATCGCGCTGGTCGGCCCGCGCACGTAGAGCTCGCCCATCTCTCCCTTCTTCACCGGATTGCCGTCGTCGCCGATGAGCTTGATCTCGTAGCCGGGGACCGGTTTTCCGGTGGTGCCGTACTTGGTCGCGCCCGGTGCGTTGGTGAGATAGATGTGCAGCATCTCGGTAGTGCCGAGGCCGTCGGAAATCTCGACACCGTAGCGCTCCCTCCAGCGCAACGCGATCTCCTCTGGCAGCGCCTCGCCAGCAGAGATGCAGCGGCGGAATTTCACTTCGGATTTTTTCGGTGCATCCGGACTGGCCAGAAACGCCGCATAGAATGTCGGCACCGCAAAGAACACGGTGACCGGATGTTTGCGCAGCAAAGCCGCAACGCCGTCTGGCGTCGGGCGGTCTGCATTGAGAACCGTCGTCGCGCCCACGGTCAGCGGGAACGTCAGCGCGTTGCCTAACCCATAGGCGAAAAACAGTTTCGCGACCGAGTAGCAGACATCGCTTTCCTTCAGGCCCGCGACCGGCGTGCCGTACAGATCGGCGGTCAGCTTCAGGCTGGTGTGCACATGCACGGCGCCTTTCGGCTTTCCGGTCGAGCCCGACGTGTAGAGCCAGAACGCAATGTCGTCGGCCGTTGTCGGCGCGGTGTAAGGGTCCGGCTCGTCGGCGCCGATGACATCCTCGAACAGACGATAGCCATGAGGATTCTCACCCGAGACGATGACGTGCTCGAGATCGGGGCTTTCTTTGATGAGCTTCTCGAACCGTGGAAACAACGCCTCCGACACGACGAGACACTTGGCGCGGCTGTCCGCGAGCATGAAACGATAGTCGTCCTCGGTCAGCAGCGTATTGACCGGCACGGCGATGATGCCGGACTTCAGGCAACCGAGGAACGCCGTCGGCCAGTCGATGGTATCGAGCAGCGCGAGCAACACGCGCTCTTCGCGCTTAACGCCAAGCCCGCGCAGCGCAGCGCCGAAGCGCGCCACACGATCGGCGAGCTGGCCGTAAGTGTGCGTGCCGCGCACGTCGATATAGGCCGGCTTGCCGGCGCGGCCGGCATCGAGATTTTTCTGCAGGACGTCGGCGGCGAAATTGTAATCACGTGGGATTGCGCCCACCGCCCCGGCTTCGGCCGCTGCCGCAACCGCCATAGCTCCCTCCCCGGCGGTCAAACGCCGCTAGTTTTGCCCGAATTATGCGGGCCGCGGACGGCCCTCGCAATGCGATTATAATTCCGGCCTGTCGCCGCGGTTATAGGGCCCATTCCTGTTTGGGTCGCTGTACCGGGCCCAAATAGCCGTTAATGTGACGCCTTCTTCCGGCAGCGCCACCGTTGGAGTTTTCGATGATTTTCAGCCGCGACCGTATCCTCACCACCCATGTCGGCAGCCTGCCGCGCAACGAGAAGCTCTCCGACCTGCTGATGGCGCAGGAGGAAGGCAAGGATTTCGACCCGAGAGTGCTGTCGTCCGAGATGGACAAGGCGGTGCGCCATGTCGTGGAAAAGCAGATGGAAGCCGGTATCGATATCGGTAATGACGGCGAGCAGCGTCGGATTTCGTTCCAGACTTACGTTCCGCAACGCATGACGGGGTTCGGCGGCGTGTCGAAGCGTCGGCGCGGGCGTGAGTTCGAGGAATTTCCAGAATTGCTGTCTTACCTGATGCGCCGTTTCCCGAGCGCCGCCAAGAGCCAGCAAGGCGCGCCGGAAGCACAGGCTGACATCAAGTACAAGGACCTCAGGCCGATCAACGAAGAGACGGCAGGCTTCAACAAGATTGCGGACGAGCTCGGCGCGTTTTCCGAGCGGTTCATGACCGCGCCCTCGCCGGGCATTATTTCGACCACCATGCTCAACGCCTTCTACAAGTCGCACGACGATTATCTGGATGCGATCGCGCGCGAAATGAAGAATGAATACCAGACTATCCATAAGGCCGGCCTCATCCTGCAGATCGACGCGCCCGATCTCGCGATGGATCGTGTCATGATGTACCGCGATCTCGATGACGCTGACTTCGTCAAGCGGGTCGAGCGTCACGTGCAGGCGATCAACGATGGTATTGCCGGCATACCGCGCGACCGCGTGCGGCTGCATGTCTGCTACGGCAACTGGGAAGGCCCGCACATTCACGACGTTCCGCTCACCATGATCTTGCCAGCGCTCTACGAGGCCAAGGTCGGCGCGCTGTCGATCGAATTCTCCAATCCGCGCCACGCGCATGAATACGATGCGCTCAAGAAGCATCCGCTGCCGAAGGACATGTTACTCATTCCCGGCGTCGTGGAGACCACCAGTAATTTCGTCGAGCACCCGAAAGTCGTGGCGCGCCGGATCGAAGAGGCCGTGCGCGCGGTCGGCGAGCGCGAACGGGTGATCGCATCGACCGATTGCGGCTTCGGGACCTTCACCAAGCGCGAATGGGTGATCGAGCCGGTGGTCTGGCTGAAGCTCGCCGCGATCCGCAAGGGCGCCGACATCGCGTCGGCAAGATTGTGGGGCCGCAAGAGCGCGGCGTGATTCCCGGCCCGCCCATTCCCCGCGAAAGCAGGCACGAGCGGAGGGTGTTGCGCACGCGGTCCGCCCCGCAATTCCGATTTATCTGTCAAACAGCCACTGCCGACGGACGACCGCCGAGACCCCCGGCCCTACGTACGAGCCGCAGCGGCGGACGACGCATCCCGCTCAAACCCCCCAGGATCGCCTCCAGAAACGCTTCGCGATCGAGCAGAACGCGAGATAGGGAGGCGCGGAGTTCCACAAATTACTGGGCCTTCCGCTAAAGATAGTATCTTTACTATTTTAAAAGCGCACGCATAATGGTGTGGTCCAACAGGGCCCGACACATGCCGCGAAGCGCGCTTCGGCAACCGGTGAGAATGAGCGGCGAGCTGACCGCCCGCATCATGTTTGCGGGCCGCTCCTCGTCGCTGTCGGCGCAGATCGTTGCCTGGGTTCGGGACGCCCTGTTCGCCAAGAAGCTCAAGCCCGGCGACTTCCTCGGCACCGAAAAGGACCTTGCCGCCCGTTTCGACGCGAGCCGCATCGTGGCGCGCGATGCACTGCGCACCTTAGAGGCGCTCGGCATTGTCGAGATTCGCATGGGGAAAGGCGGCGGTGCGCGCATCGCCCAGGGCAATCCGCGCCTGTTCGCGGAAGCGCTCGCCGTGCAGCTCGATCTCACCGGCGTCTCCGCCTCCGAGATCATGGATGCGCAGCGCGCAATCGAGACGCTCGGCGCCGAGCTCGCTGCCGAAAATGCGACCGGTACCGATATCGCCAGGTTGCGCATTTTGCTGCGCCAGGCCGAAGAGTCCATTGGCGATCTCGACGCCTTCACCCGACTGTCGCGCGACTTCCATCTTGCCGTCGCCGAGGCTTCGCACAACCGCGTGCTCGTGGTGCAGCTCATTTCGCTCGAACACGTCTCATGGCCGCGCCGCAACGTCACTGCCACGCCGAAGCTCGCACGCCATATTCTCGATATTCACATCAAGCTCGCCGATCTCATCGAGCTGCGTGACGCCGCCGGCGCCCGCGCGCTGATGGACAACCACGTGAAAATGATCCGCGCTCGGCGCGTTGCCGAACGGGACCACGATGACGAGACAACCTGCTGCTAGAATCAAGGGAGGACGACATGGCGAAATTCATCATCGAACCGCATTTCCGCCTGCAGGAATGGGTGGCGGAGGAAAAGGATTATTTCCGCCAGGAAGGCCTGGACTACGAATTCCGCGAACTGATGCGATCGACCGGCGGCAAGATTCACGACAAGGGCGACAAGGTCGGTGCCTACCAGTCTTTTGAGGAAGGCCGTAAATCAAACGTCAGCTGCGCATGCCACTGGACGGTGAACGTCGCGGCATCCAACGGCCACGGCAGGATGTACACCGACGTCTATTCAGTGGCGCCGGCAGGCGTATTCGTCGCGGCCGACTCCAAAATCAAGACCCCGGCCGATCTCGCCGGCGTCCCGGTTTCGGTCGGCTACCAGTCCGGAAGTCACTATTCGACGGTGCAGGCGCTGGAGCAGTACCTGAAACCGGAACAGATCGACCTGGTCTATTCCGACGGCATGCTGTTCGCGCGCATGGAGAAACTGTTCGAGGGCAAAGCGCCGGCGGTGCATCTGTTCGGCGGGCCCTATTACTTCGCCGAGCAGCTTGGCTTCCGGAAGGTGATCGATTGCACTTTCATGATCGGCACCATGATCCATGGCGATCCCGACCCGGAAGACCTGCGCAAGTTTTTCCGCGCCCTGCGCAAGGCACAGCGCGACATCGACCTGCGGCCCGAGCTCTATACTCATTATTACAAGAACGAATTTCCCGACCGCTTCCACGACAAGATGGATACCCGGCGCTGGGGCCCCGGCGAACGGCTGGTTTTCGAGCCCTATACGAAAGAAGTGTACGAAGAGTCGTTCGAGTGGATTGCGTCCCACGGTATCTTCCCGGAAGGAAAGATGGGCAACGGCCAGTACGAGCGCGCGACTTTGTCGCTGGGCTGATTGTCACTGTTTGTACGCTAATAGTCTGGCTTCCAACCAATTGCGCCGCGAACCCCGGTTCGCGGCGCTTTTCTTTGCCGGGAAGGTCAGGCATTCTAGCGGTAACAATACGAAGCAGTGGTTAGGGGAGGATACGAATGAAACGCTCGGTAATTGCCGGCGCCGCCTTGCTTGCGGCGGTCATGATGCCGGCCGCGGTCAATGCCCAGGATACGATCAAGATCGGTGTCATCAGCGCCTTCTCGGGACAGTTTGCCGACACGTCGGCGCAGATCGACAACGGCATCAAGCTCTATATGAAGCAGCACGGCGACAAGGTTGCCGGCAAGAAGATCGAGATCATCCGCAAGGACACCGGTGGTCCGAATCCCGACGTCGCCAAGCGACTCGCACAGGAGCTCGTCGTCCGCGACAAGGCCGACATCCTCGCCGGGTTTGCGCTGACGCCCGAAGCGCTCGGTGCGGCGAGCGTTGCCGACGAAGCGAAAAAATTCATGGTGGTCATGAACGCGGCGACGGCGGTCGTCACCGAGAAATCACCGTTCATCGCCCGCGTGTCGCTGACCTTGCCGATGATCGGCGAAACGCTCGGCACCTGGGCGGTCAAGAAGGGCGGCGTGAAGAAAGTCTATACGATGGTCACCGACTACGGTCCCGGCCTTGACGCCGAGGCCGCATTCCAGCGCGCATTCAAGGCGGCCGGCGGTGAAGTTGTCGGATCGGTGCGCATGCCGATCGCCAACCCGGACTTTTCGGCTTTCGTCCAGCGCGCCAAGGACCTCAATCCGGAATCGATCTTCGTGTTTATCCCGGGCGGCGCACAGCCGGCGGCCCTCGGCAAGGCATTCGCCGAACGCGGCATGGATCCAAAGAAGATCAAGATCCTGAGTACCGGCGAGCCGGTCGATGAAACGGCCATCAAGAGCCTCGGCGACCTCGCGCTTGGACGCCTGAGCGCATGGCACTACGACTACAATCACAAGTCCAAGATGAACGCGGACTTCGTGAAGGCCTTCAACGCCGAGTACAAGCGCAACCCCGACTTCTTCGCGGTCGGCGGCTATGACGGCATGCATCTCATTTACGAGACGCTCAAGAAGACCGGCGCCAAGACCGACGGCGCTGCCTTGATCGCGGCCGCCAAGGGAATGAAATGGGAAAGCCCGCGCGGCCCGATCTCGATCGATCCGGCGACCCGCGACATCGTGCAGAACGTCTATATCCGCCGGGTCGAGAAGGCCGGCAACAACATCGTCAATGTCGAGTTCGAGACGATCCCGAACGTGAAAGACCCGACGCACAAGTAAGCCGGCGGGGATCCATGAGGCTAAACGGTGGGGCGATCGCATCCGGTCGCCCCATCGACTTATTCAGAGCGGCGAATTCGTTCATTTCCGCGCGCTCGCCGTCGCGAAGCCAAAGCGACTTCGCTCTGGCGGAGCAGGGAGCGGACATCCGCAGAAACTAGGCTATAAGATTCGGCGCTGATTCCCGCTCTTGCGGGAAAAAACAACGCAAAGGCAACCCGCGCTCAACATGCTGCCTCCGGTCTTCGGCGTCCTGTTCGATGGCATTGCCTACGGCATGTTGCTGTTCGTGCTGTCGGTCGGCCTGTCGGTGACGCTCGGACTGATGAATTTCGTCAACCTCGCGCATTGCGCATTCGCGATGCTCGGCGGCTACGTTTCGATCACGCTGGTCAACGACTTTCACTGGCCTTTCCTGGCCACACTGCCTTTGGCATTTCTTGCCGCCGCAATCGTCAGCGTCGTCCTCGAGCGCACGCTCTACCGCCGGCTTTACCGGTCGAGCGACTTGGATCAGGTGCTGCTGACGATCGGCCTCGCCTTCATCTCAGTGTCCATCGCCGCCTACATTTTCGGGACCACGCAGCAGCCGGTCGAAACGCCCGCGCTGCTGCGGGGCGCGGTCGATTTTCTCGGCCTCGGGCTTGGCAAATACCGGCTGTTCCTCGTCGGCAGTGCGCTCGTGGTGACGGTTCTTCTCGTCGGCGGCCTCGAATACACCCGGTTCGGCGCGCAGGTCCGCGCCGCGGTGGACAATCAGCGCATGGCGCGCGGCCTCGGCATCGATGTCGACCGCACCTTCGCGGCGACTTTTGCGCTCGGCTCCGGTCTCGCCGGCCTTGGCGGTGCGCTCGCCATCGAGATCGTCGGCCTCGATCCGAACTTCGCCTTCACTTATCTCGTCTATGTGCTGATCATCGTGTCGGTCGGCGGGCTCGGCTCGATCGCCGGCTCGTTCGCCGCGGCGATATTGATCGGGGTCAGCGACGTCGCGGGCAAATATTACGCGCCGGAGCTGGGCGCCTTCCTGATCTATCTGGTCATGGTGGTGGTGCTGATGTGGCGCCCCGCCGGCCTGTTCGGGAGGCGCTAGGTCGTGCGCGCCTCGGCCGCAACGATGACACCCCAGGGCTATCTGCAGGCGCAGAGCCGTTGGCACCCTCTCGAAATCGCCTTCTGGCTGGCGACGCTTTTGCCCTTCGTGCTGTTTCCCGATTACCTGTCGCTGGCGAGCCAGATCGCCATCACGGCCCTGTTCGCACTCTCGCTCGACATTATCCTCGGTTACGCGGGCATTGTTTCGCTCGGCCACGCGGCATTTTTCGGCATCGGCGCTTATTCGGCGGGGTTGCTCTCAAAATATGGCTGGGGCGAACCTCTGACCGGACTGGTCGTTGCGACTGCGATCGCCGGGCTCGTCGGCTTTGCCGTGAGCTTCGTAATTGCGCGGTTCCGGCATTTCACGCTGATCATGATCACGCTTGGACTAGGCCTGCTCGCCTTCGAGGCCGCAAACCGCGCACATTGGCTCACCGGCGGCAGCGACGGCCTGCAGGGCGTATCGATGTGGCCGGTGCTCGGATTGTTCAAATTCGATCTCTACGGATACACCGCCTACACTTATTCGCTCGCTGTTCTCTTCGTGGTTTTCCTTGGCGCGCGCCGCCTGATCAATTCGCCGTTAGGCCTCGCGCTTCGCGGCATTCGCGAAAACTGGGTGCGCATGCCGGCGATCGGCGCCGACAGCCAGGCCCATATCCGCAAGGCCTATACGATTGCCGCCGCCATGGCCGGCCTTGCCGGCGCACTGCTGGCGCAGACCACCGAGAGCGTCTCGCTTGAATCAATCAGTTTCCAGCGCTCCGCCGACGTGCTCGTCATGCTGGTGCTCGGCGGCGCCGGCCGCCTCTATGGCGGGTTGATCGGCGCCATCATCTTCATGGTCGCGCGCGACCAGTTCTCCGGCATTGCGCCGCAGTACTGGTACTTCTGGATCGGCGTCCTGCTGGTGGCGGTCGTCATGGTCCTTCCGAACGGCATCCTTGGTGGCCTGTCGCATTTTTACGCGCGGTGGAGAGGCAAATGAGCCCGCCCGCACAGTCGAACACTCCGATCGCTTTGGGCACGCGTGGATTGTCCAAAGCATTCGGCTCGCTGCCGGTAGCGCGCGACATCGCGATCAATCTGCCGGTCGGCGCACGCTATGCTCTCATCGGACCGAACGGCGCCGGCAAGACCACATTGATCAACCTGATGACCGGCATGCTGACGCCCAATGCCGGGCAGATTTTCCTCGCCGGCGAGGACATCACCGCGCTCGGACCGCAGGAACGGGTGCGGCGTGGCCTGGCGCGCACGTTCCAGATCAATACGCTGTTCGCGGGCCTCAACGCGCTCGAAGCGGTGACGCTGGCAGTGACCGAGCGCCGTGGGCGGGCGGGCCGGTTCTGGCGGGGCGTCGGCTCGGACAGCGAGACGATCGACGAAGCCTACGAAATCCTGCGCAAGCTCAAGCTGGGCGATTCCTGCTACCAGATCACGCGCGAGCTGCCCTACGGACGTCAGCGCCTGCTCGAGATCGCGCTGGCGCTCGCAACCCGGCCGAAGGTGCTGCTGCTCGATGAACCCGCCGCCGGCGTGCCGCCGGAAGAAAGCGGCGAAGTGTTCGAGGCGGTTGCGGGGCTGTCGGACGACCTGACCCTTTTGTTCATCGAACACGACATGCATGTCGTGTTCCGCTTCGCCAGCCACATCATCGTGCTGGTGGGCGGAGCGATTTTCACCGAAGGCACGCCGGCTGAAATCTCGGCCGATCCCGGCGTCCGCGAAGTCTATCTGGGCAAGCGCAAGCACGGTTAAAGCATGGCTGAATCGCTTCTCAAGCTCCACAACGTGACCGCCGGCTACGGCGATGCCGTGGTGCTGCACGGCATTTCGCTTGACCTGCCGGAGCACGGCAGCCTCGCCGTGCTCGGCCGCAATGGCGTCGGGAAGTCGACGCTGCTGCTGACGATCATGGGCTACACGCAATTGCGCGGCGGCGGCATCGCTTGGCGCGGACAGGATATTTCGCGCGTGTCGCCCAATCGCCGCGCGACCAACGGCATCGGCTGGGTGGCGCAGGAGCGCGAGATTTTTCCGTCGCTTTCGGTCGAGGAAAACCTCACCGTCGCGTCGCGGCCGGGACCCTGGGATCTCGGCACCGTCTTCAAGATGTTTCCCCGGCTCGCCGAGCGCCGCAACAACATGGGCAACCAGCTCTCCGGCGGCGAGCAGCAGATGCTGGCGATCGCGCGCGCGCTGATGACCAATCCGGCGCTGATGTTGCTGGACGAGCCGTTCGAAGGCCTGGCGCCGGTAATCGTCGATGAGCTCACCGCCGCGATGAAGCTGATGCTGTCCGACCGGAAGATCGCCATCATCCTGGTTGAGCAGCATACGGATATCGCGCTGGAATTGACCGCCGAGGCGATCGTGCTGGAACGCGGCGAGGTGGCGCATCGCGCGCCATCGGCCCAATTGCTGAAGGACACCGCCACGCTCGAAAGGCTGGTCGGGTTGCGCGTGGCGGCGACGGCGTGACATTCTACTTGTCTGTAAGGACGAGGTAGACACCGGTCATGGCCAACCCAATGATTCCCCGCGAGCGCTCCGAGTATTCCGCAATCGTGGATCGCCCGCCGCTCAAGCTGCCGGGCAATGCGCGCATCGTGTTCTGGACCATCGTCAACTACGAGGTCTGGGACATCGGCAAGCCGATGGCGCGGCAATTGCTCCCGGCGCCGACCGGCGTGCCGCTGATGCCCGACGTCGTGCATTGGGGATTCCACGAATACGGTATGCGGGTCGGCTGCTGGCGCTTTTTCGAGCTGTACAAGAAGCTCGGCATCAAACCGACGCTCGCCGCCAACGCCCGCATTTGCGAGGACTATCCGCGAGTCGCCAAGGAAGCGCGTGACGCCGGCTGGGAATTCATGGGTCATGCGTACGAGCAGGGCCCGATCCACAAGGAGACCGACCAGGCCGGCATGATCAACCGCACCATGGACATCATGGAAAAATTCTGCGGCAAGCGGCCCGTCGGCTGGCTCGGGCCCGGCCTCACGCAGACGCTGGAGACGCCCGACCTGCTTGCCGCCGCCGGCGTAAAATATATCGGCGATTGGGTTTACGACGACGAGCCGACGGTGATCAAAACCACCAAGGGCCCGCTGGTTACCCTGCCCTACACCATCGAATGCAACGACATTCCGGTGATGATCATCCAGCACCACAACAGCGACTATCTGCTGCAACTGGTGAAGGATCAGTTCGACCGTCTCTATGCCGAGAGCGCCAAGCGCGCGAAGTTCTGCACGCTGGCGATCCATCCCTACATCAGTGGCCAGCCGCACCGGATCAAATATCTCGAGCAGATCTACGATTACGTGAACAGGCACGAAGGCGTGCTGCACTGGAACGGCGAGCAGATTCTCGACTGGTACCGTGGCATTGCCAAGATTGAGGCCGCCGCATAGCGTGGGCGGCCGCCCAAAAGAACAAGAACGGCGGCCAGGGAGGGAAACCATGCGCCTCAGAGGAATCGCACGCGCGCTCGTAAGCGCTTCCATAGTGTTCGGCCTGCTGTCCCCGGCGGCAGCGGCCGAGATCCGGCTCGCTCGCCAATTTTCAATGGGCTACCTCCAGCTCAACGTGATGGAGCACCAGCAGCTCATCGAGAAACACGCCAAGGCGCTCGGGCTCAACGACGTGAAGGTTTCATGGTTCACCTTCAACGGTCCGACGGCGGTCAATGAGGCGTTGATTTCCGGCAATATCGACGTCGGCTCGGGCGGCGTGCCCGGCCTCCTGGTTTTGTGGTCGCGCACCAAAGGCACGCCGCAGGAAGTGCGCGGAATCTCCGCGCTGAGTTCGCAACCGTTCCTTCTCAACAGCCGCGATCCCGCGATCAAGAGCATAAAAGATTTCAAGGAGAGCGATCGCATCGCCGTGCCGGCAGTGCGATCATCGGTCCAGGCGATTACGCTGCAGATGGCTGCCGCCAAGACTTATGGCACCAAGGAGTTCAACAAGCTTGATGCGCTGACCGTATCGATGACACCGCCTGACGCAACCGTGGCGTTGCTGAAAGGCGGCGCGCAGATTTCTGCGGCGTTCAGCGTACCGCCGCTCCAGTATCAGCAGCTTGAGGATCCCGCCGTTCATACCGTGCTCAACTCTTTCGACGTCATGGGCGGCTCGCATACTTTCACCGCAGTCTGGGCACCGGCCAAGTTCCGGGACGGAAATCCGGTGCTCTACAAAGCCTTCCTCGCCGCTCTGAAAGAGGCGACCGAGATCGTCAACAAGGGCAAGAAAGCAGCGGCGGCCTTGTGGATCGAGGATTCGAAATCGAAACTTTCACTCGACCTGGTCGGCAAGATCGTCGCGGGACCGCAGGTGCGCTGGACCATGACGCCGGAGAACACCATGAAATATGCCGACTTCATGGCCGAAGTCGGCACGCTCAAGACAAAACCGGAATCGTGGAAGGATTATTTCTTCCCGGAAATTCACGGCGAGAAGGGAAGCTAGCCGTCCGCCCGCACCACCTTGTGCGTCTGCTCGCCGAGGCTTTCGATCGAGGCTGTGACGACATCGCCGGGTTTCAGATAAACCGGCGGCTTCTGGCCAAGGCCCACGCCGGCCGGCGTGCCGGTGAGGATCACGTCGCCCAGCTGCAGGCTCATGAAGCGGCTGATGTAGGACACCAGCTCGGCGACCGAAAAAATCATGTCGTGTGTCGAGCCGCTCTGCTTGGTTTGGCCATTGACTGCCAGCCGCATCGACAATTTCTGCGGATCGGCGATTTCGTCCCGTGTCGCCAGAAATGGACCGAGCGGCGCGAAGGTGTCCGCGCTCTTGCCCTTGAAGCCCTGCCCGCCGCGGTTGAACTGAAAGTCGCGCTCGGAGAAATCGATGCCGACGCAGTATCCGAGCACGTAATTGAGCGCCTCGCACTCCGCGATGTAGACGCCCGGCTTGCCGATCACGACTCCGAGCTCGACCTCCCAGTCGACGCTCCTGGCCTCGCGCGGCATGACGAGCTCGTCGGCGGGACCGCAGAGCGCGCTGGTCGCTTTCAGGAACAGTGTTGGCTCCTTCGGTAAAGGCAGGCCGGTTTCTTCCGCGTGGTCGCGATAGTTCAGGCCGACGCCGATGATCTTGCCGATGCCTCGCAACGGCGGGCCGAGTACTGCACCCTTCCCTATTTGGGCAAGCGCCTTTGCGGGCACGGCGGCAATGGCCTCGATGTCATCCAGTGTCGGCGCGCGCGGATGGAGCGCCTCGAAGCTGCCGGACAGGTCGAAGATTTCGCCATCCAGAATGAGGCCGGGCTTCTCGCCGGATGCGGAACGGTAACGGACGAGCTTCATGCCCTGTACAATATCCGGGGTAGCTGCAAAACTGCCAGCCAATAACAGGTGAGGACGTCGCGTATGAATTTCCCGAAGCCCAGCGTCGGCATGCTGCCCAACGACCGTCTCGATTACTCCCCCATCACAACGCGCAAGCCGCTGAAGCTCCCGAAGGGAGCGCGCATGGTGGTATGGACGATCACCAATGTCGAGGAATGGGATCCGACGCAGACCATGCCGCGTACGGTGCTCACGCCACCGGCCGGCGGCTCACCGATGCCCGACATCCCCAACTGGTGCTGGCACGAATACGGCAATCGCGTCGGCTTCTGGCGGCTTTTACAGGTCTATGACGACTTCAAGATCCCCGGCGTGATGAACATCAACGGCGTCGCCGTTCAGGCCTATCCCGACATCGTCAAGGCTTGCGTCGACCGCAAATGGGAGTTCATCGGCCACGGCTTCACCCAGCGCAACATGCAGAAGGTCGAGAACGAGCGCGCCGACATTCGTAAAAGCGCCGAAGTGATCGAGCGTGCGACCGGCCAACGCCCGCGCGGCTGGCTCGGGCCGGGCCTCACCGAGACCTGGGAAACACCCGACGTCCTTGCCGAGGAAGGCTACGACTATGTCGCCGACTGGGTACTCGACGATCAGCCGGTGTGGATGAAGACGCGCGGCAAGCCGATCCTCAACATTCCCTACACCCAGGAATGCAACGACGTCGCGATGATGCTGATCCAGCATCACAAGGCGAGCGAGTTCTATGAGCGCGCCATGGATCAATTCGAGCAGATCTACAAGGATGCCAAAGGCACGGCGCGCGTCATGGCGATCTCGGTGCATCCCTACATCATGGGCGCGCCGCACCGCACCAAATATTTCCGCAAAATCTTCGAAAAGATCCGCAGGAAGCGCGACGTCCTGTTCTGGACCGGATCGCAGATCGCGGACTGGTACATGAAGGCCGGACCGAAGCCGGGATAACTGTCATTCCGGGGCGCGCCCATAGCGTGTCAAGACGCGCGTAAACGCGCTGATGGGCGCGAACCCGGAATCCCGAGAGTTGCATCGGCGTCGGAAGAGGTTCTGGATTCCGGGTTCGCGGGCTAAGAAGCCCGCGCCCCGGAATGACGGCACTAAAAGTGTGTAGCGTTACCCTGGGGAGGGTCTGATCATGCATCCACGCGAACGACTCCCGTACTCACCGATCGAGGGGCGCGCGCCTCTCAAATTGCCGAATGGCGTCCGGCTGGTGGTCTGGCCGGTGCTTGCGCTCGAGGAATGGGACATGAGCCGCCCGATGGCGCGCATGGTGATCTCGCCGCCGCAAGGCAAGCCGATGCTCCCTGATCACCCGAACTGGAGCTGGCATGAATACGGCATGCGTGTCGGTTTCTGGCGGCTGCGCAAGATGATGCAGAAGCTCAATATCAATCCGACCGTCACACTCAATGCACGCGTTTGCGAGACCTATCCTTCAGTCGTGAAGGCCTGCATCGACAGCGGCTGGGAGCTCAATGCCCACAGTTATGATCAGGTGCCAATGCACAAGCTCGACGACGAGCGGGCGGTGATCGACAAGTCGATGGACATCATCGAGAAATTCTCCGGCAAACGGCCGCGCGGCTGGTTCGGCCCCGGCCTGACGCAGACCTTCGACACGCTCGATTACCTGTCGGAAGCCGGCGTCGAATATATCGGCGACTGGGTGCTCGACGACGAGCCCGTAACAATCGAAACGCGCCACAAGCCGATCGTGGCGCTGCCCTACAATTTCGAGATCCACGACATTGTCATGATGGCGCTGCAGAACCACCCGTCGGACGAATGGCACGGTCGGGCGCTCGATCATTTCGACGTTCTCTACGCGGAGTCAGCCGAGCGTCCGAAATTCATGGCCATCGCGTGCCACCCGTATCTTTCGGGCGTGCCGCACCGCATCGGCCATGTCGAGCGCACCTTCGCCGAGATCCTGTCACATGACGGCGTGGTAGCCTGGGACGGCAGCAAGATCCTGGATTGGTACTTGGCCGAGGGCAGAATGCGGGACGCCGCGTAAATGTCGCCAGAGGCCTATCGCAGTTGCTTCGTCCCTCATGATCTGGCGGCGCCGCTCAAGGGGGCGGCGTCGGGACCGCTCGCGGGACTGAGCGCGGTGGTCAAGGACATGTACGACATCGCCGGCGAGCGCACCGGCTGCGGCAGCCCGGAATGGCTGGCGGCGCATCCACCCGCCACGCGGAATTGCCCCCCGGTACAGAAGATCCTCGATGCCGGCGCGACCATCATCGGCAAGACCGTCTGCGACGAATATTTCTACAGCGTGAGCGGCGCCAACGCGCATTACGGCACTCCCGTGAATGCGCGCGCGCCGGGCCGGCTGCCGGGCGGCTCGTCCGCGGGCTCAGCCGCGGCCTGCGGCGCCGGGCTGTGCGACTTTGCGCTCGGCAGCGATACCGGTGGCTCGGTGCGCGTGCCTGCGTCTTTCAACGGAATTTACGGCCTGCGTCCGACCCACGAACGCATCGAGCACAGCGGCGTCGTCGATATGGCGCCGAGTTTCGACGTCCCTGGCTGGTTCGCGGCCACGCCGGGCGTCTTTCGCAAGGTCGGGGAGGTGCTGCTCGACAGTGGCCGGGTCGCCGCAAAAATCGATCGCGTCGTCGTCCTCGAGGATGCCTTCGCGCAGGCGGAAGAACCGGTCGCCGACCTGCTTCGCACGCTGCTCGAGTTCATGAGTGATGACCTGCCGGGGATGGCGCACGGCCGGATCGCGCCGGACGGATTCGATCCCTGGCGGGAGGCGTTCCGAATCGTCCAAGCCTACGAGACCTGGCAGACGTTCGGTGGGTTCATCACCAAACACAAGCCGAATCTCGGGCCCGGAGTGAAGGAGCGCATGCAATTCGCCTCTACCGTTACCCGCGCACAGGCCGATGCGTACCGCGAGATCGTCAACAAGGCGCGCGATCATATCCGGCAAATCGCCGTCCCGGGCACGGTTCTGGCGCTGCCAACCGCGCCCAGCATCGCGCCGAAGATCGAATTGTCCGGTGCGGAACTCGAAGAATTCCGCACGCGGGTCATGCGCCTCACCTGCACATCGGGCATTTCAGGCCTGCCCCAAATTAATGTCCCGGGCGGGACGATCAATGGCTGCCCCATAGGGCTTTCTTTCATCGGCTGGGCCGGCGGCGACGAGGCCCTGCTCGATCTGGCCTGTGAATTGTCACGCCACTGCGGCATGGCGGCATGAAACATTTTGTGCTTTGAACAGGGGACGCAGCGCGTTCCGGACTGCCTTGCAATGTCGACCAGCCAGTTTCTCGACAGTAAGACCATCGCCGAACTGACCGCCCGGATGTACCTCGACACCGGCGCGGTGCGTTTTATGACCGACAAGCCATTCATCTTCACAAGCGGCTGGGCCAGCCCTGTCTACAACGACTCGCGCTGGCTGATGTCATTCCCCGACGTCCGGTCGGCCCTGATGGATTTCGCGGTTCACACGATCGAGCGCGACATCGGCCGCGACAAGATCGATGCAGTGGCGGGTGGCGAAACCGCCGGCATTCCCTTTGCGGCCTGGGTGGCCGACCGCATGCATCTGCCGATGCAATATGTGCGCAAGAAGCCAAAAGGATTCGGGCGCGGCGCCCAAATCGAAGGTTTATTAGTACCGGGTCAGCGCGTGCTGCTGGTCGAGGATCTCGCCACCGACGGCAAGAGCAAGGTAAACTTCATCAAGGCACTGCGTGAGGCCGGCGGGATTTGCGAGCACTGCTTTGTGATCTTCTTCTACGACATCTATCCGCAAAGCAAAAAGATCATGGGCGACCTCGGGGTGACCCTGCACGCGCTCACGACCTGGAAGGATGTGCTCAGCGTGGCGAAGACCAGCGGCAAGTTCGAGCCGAAGATGCTGGCCGAGGTGGAAAAGTTCATTGCCGACCCGGCCGGCTGGTCGAAGGCGCACGGCGGCGCCACCGAAGCGGCGGAGTAGTAACGTGTAGAGGAGGTTGTCATGGCAAAGGCGAAACGAAAGGCGAAGGCAACCAAGGTAAAGGCAAAAAAAAGCAAGAAGAAAATCGCCGCCAGACCGGCGAAACGCTCGAAGGAGCGCGCAAAGACATGGCCGAAGCACAAGTTCACGGTCAGCCACCACCGCGAGGAAGATTTCGACCAGGGCCTGCGGCCCTACTCTGCCTATCGCGATCTCGGTATCGCGCCGGCGACCGGCGGCATGGTGCAGGCGCATGTGATCCGCATGACCAAGCCCTTTAGTGCGGAAGAGGTGGCGATCCCGCACTACCACGACGTCGACTTCCAGATGGTCTATGTGCTCAAGGGCTGGTTCCAGAGCGAGTTCGAGGGCGAAGGGGTGCACACCTTCTATGCCGGCTCGTGCTGGATTCAACCGCCCGGAATCAAACACACCGTGCTCGGGTACTCTGACGACTGCGAGCTTCTGGAAATCGTGCTGCCGGCGGATTTCGAGACCGTGACGCTCGAGTAGCTAGATTAAATCCGCCCCCCAAAGCGGGGGGCAAAAGCGAAAGATTCTCCCGCGGTATTCGATGTCCGTGTTCAGGAGCTGGCTGCCTGCATGCCCTTACACGGCAACGATCGCCTATCGCGGCCCAAGCGCGGCGCCAAATGCATGCGGACCTGCGCCGCAATGATCCGCAGGGCCCTGCCGGGTCCGCGCCAGCGCCATACAAGCGGCGCAGCGTCTTCGAGCCGCTCCGCGAAGGCGAAAAGCATGACAGCCAACATCGCCAAAATGTCTCCCGGGTGTCTCACGAACAGCGGCAGCAGCATTAGCGCCCAGCACGCGCCGACGCACGCGGCGCCGTGAGCGAGCCCGAAGTCGAACGCAGCGCGATCCGCCGGGGCGCCGGACGCGGCGAGTTGTGGCCGGCGATGACATCGGTTCAGGCACCACTGCTTGGCGGGTGAAACCTGCCACAGCGTTGCCGCCGCTGCCGAAAGTACCAGGCACATGCGTGTATCGGACACAACCATTTGCGCCGCAAGTGCCATGGCTTGCAAGCCCATGCCCGCGATCATCCACGCTGCCCCATATCCGGCGACAAATAGAACCATCGCACGCGCCCTCCGGTGCGCGAAGCTGCGCTCGCCGACATGCCTCAGCGGCGCGGCGATCAGCAGCGGCGTCATGGCGGCGAGCATCAGCAGCCAGCCCGACGCGAGTTGCACCGAGGAATTGGACACGAATGCCAGGTTGAACGGATCTGACGGTGGCATCCGCAGGCTGGCGGAGCAGAACCCGGCGGGCGTCACATCGCTCCAGGTAAGCGCCAGCAAGGGCCAAGCGACCAGACTGATCGATGTCAGCACGGCAAGCAAGGCGTTAAACCAGCGCGTGGCGCACCACATCAGGCGGCCCCGCTCAATTGCTCTGCCGGAATACGCTGATGCGGCCGATGCTGATTTGCGCCTCGGTCGACACCGGGTTACGCGGCACCAGCAGCACGTGCAGTTGCCCCGCCTCGATCGCGCGGGACAAATGCAGCCTGTCAATGATGCTGGAGATATCAAGGACGTAGGTTAGTCCGTCGCCGGCATGCTTGTCGTCAGGCGCCGACGCCTTGCGCACGCCGAACAGCGCGACGCTGCCAGCCAGATTGTCGGGATGATTGGCGGGATTTTCGCCTTCGGGCACGTTGATATAGACGTTGAAGGCAGTCGCGTCGCTGACACCGCGCACATTCTCCAGATTGAGGAAAACCCGGTCACGGGCCGTTGACGCCGCGGGTGCCTCGTTCAAGTTGGTTGACAACCTGTTGCGGGCCGCAGGGTCGAGTGCGATCGAGGTCCTGGCCTGCGCGCCGGACAGACGAATGCTCTCATTGTTTGCGCCGAGCAGCTCGACGGTCTTGGATCCAGCCATGGCGGTCCTCCGAACAATTGCGGTCGCCTCCTCGACGCCGACGCCCAGGCGTTCCAGCCGCGCCACGAGCGGGGACGGCGGCGCCGACAGATCATCGTAATTGTATCCGAGCGCCGACAGATTGCTCATCTGGCCGGGCGTATAGGTCCAACTTTGCCCTCCCGGCATCGGCAATATGAAGGCGTGCTCGCCGATCGATGCGGGCCCATTGATCCAGTTGGCCCTGGACGGATCCACGTGGCTGGGCGGGTTCTGCCGCCATACCTCCCACAGCCGGTCAATATTTGCGTGATGCAGCCAGAAAATCGGGTCCAGCCCGGCCGTGTCCGGATCGGACATCAGTCCGGGCTCTTGTGGTGACAGCTGGCCTCCGACCAGGCCATGCACCCAATCATGCGGCTGCGTCTCGATTGCACCGTGGGTCCTGCCGCCATGCTCGAATCTGGTGCCGACGCCGCCGAAGCCCGGGCTGCCGCCACTCGCCACGCCCTCGAAGTCCGGCTCTCCGAGCGCGTTCATGTTGACATCGCTCAGCGGCACGAAAACGTTGCCGTCACCGTTCGGACCGTAGCGCTGTTGGACAAAAAGCGGATTGTCGCCGGTGCCGTCCGGCCAGTTGGCGGATGCAAAAGCGGGTGGCAGCGCATCCTGTTTGAAGTAATTCCAGTACGGCAACGCCCAGTCGTTGGGCCCGCCCAGGCCGGTCACCGCATCGCGAATGACGGCCTCGAACGCGATCAGATAGCCGCGGTGCCACGGCAGAAAATACCAGCTGCCGTGCTGACACTGATTCCAGTAGGTATTCCTGTCGGCCTGGCTTGGCGGCGTATCCGTCGCGCTGAGATAGCCGTACTGCTGCCACAGCGGCGGGAAGATGCCGTGGATCGCGGCGTAGAACCGCCAGCTGATCCTGTCGTTGAGCGCGCGCGCCTTCATCGCCTTGACGCCGCGTGCATACCAGAGGATCGGATCCGCCCAGTCCGACCCAAGCTCCCAGACGTTTCGGCGTGTGTTTGCCATTTTGTGCTTCCTCCGTTCGAGGAATAGCACGCTGCCTTTGCAGCAAAGATTTATTGAAACGGAACAATCTAACTCTTCGCCTTTTTGATCGGAGGTAACGCGATGCCGCTGCGATGCCGCATATTTTTTGTCCGCACGTGTGAGCCATTTAATATTAGGTCCGCGCGGCTTTCGATATCCGTGTCAGCGCCGATATCGAAAGAGGAGACTTCTCATGTGCTGCATGTGTCAGATCGTGCCCGAACGCGTGTTGAAGCGCCTCGCAGCCGACCGCAAATATTCAGCAGAGCAAAGGAAAAATTTCGCCGACACAATCAAGATTGACACCCAATTGCGACGGCTGCGGACCCAGGCGGCCAGGTTAACCCGCGTTGCAGGGCTGATGGCCGAAGCACCCACGGTCGCGCCCGCGCCGGCCATCACTGTGTACGATTGCAATCACGGTCAAACCTTGCCTGGGGCCCAAATCCTCAATCCGGCGACGTCAACGGATACAACCGCGAGACACGTTTTTTCGGAAACGAAATCGGTTGAAGCATTCTTTGCGCAGGTCTTCGGACGAAATTCGATCGATAACGCGGGGATGACGATGATTTCGTCAATCCACTATGGCGTGCGCTACAACAATGCCTTCTGGAACGGTTCGCAGATGACGTATGGCGACGGGGATGGCTCGATCTTCCTCGATTTCTCAAGAGCCAA
>JBKPRE010000188.1:0-5274 GCA_046734435.1 Pseudomonadota bacterium
GGACTGCTAAGCGGTGCCTCGGCCGCCATAGGCCCTGTTGATGAGCGCAACAAATCCCTGACGTCAGGTCTAGCAAGGCGAGGATTTGTTGAAGGGCGTAATCTTATCATCGAACAGCGATGGGCGAACGGTCACACCGATCAACTTGGCGACCTTGCAGCCGGCCTCAAGGCGGGCAAGGTCGATGTGATCGTGGCATACGGCTATCCGGCCGCACTCGCTGCTAAAATTTCCGCGACTGAAACCCCGACTGTCATCTCTGGGGCTGGCGATCCGGTCGCAACCGGCTTGGTCGAAGGTGTGGCCCGTCCAGGTGGTTTCCTTACCGGGGTCACCGAACTTTCTACCGAGCTTAGTGCCAAACGTCTGGAAATCCTCAGGGATGCCGTGCCTGGGCTGCATACAGTTGCGATGCTGTGGAATGCGGCCGATTTGGGCATGAGTTTGCGTTATCGGGCTGCCGAAGACGCAGCGCGCGTGCTCGGCGTCAAGGTGCAGACCCTAGGCGTTCGCCAGCCCGATGATTTTGATCAGGCGTTCGCTGAGATGACGCGTCATAGGCCCGATGCCATTCTGATGGTGTCCGATGCGCTGACCAACCTCAATCGCAAGCGCGTAGTTGACTTTGCCGCAGACAAACGGCTGCCAACGATCTTCGAAAATGCCTCGCTGGTGCGAGATGGCGGTCTGATGTCATATGGCCCTAACCAAGGCGCGATTGGCGAGCGCGTGGCTGAGCTTGTTGTCCATATCCTGCGCGGTGCGCGACCGGCTGATCTACCACTTGAACTGCCGACCCGGTTCGAGTTCGTCATAAATCTCAAGACCGCCAGAACACTCGGCCTTAACCTGCCACCAGCGTTGATAGACCGCGCCGACGAGGTGATCGAATAGTGCAGCTCATGTCCGCTATTGGCCCTTAGCCGACATCGCCGGTTGCGCTGCACACGTCCGTTTTGAGCGGGAAAGCAGACATGACGGTTTACTGATGTCCGCTCTTGCGGTCGCTATTAGGGGTAAAGCGGACATGCCGTTTTGCACTGCATATGTCTGCTACTGACCCAAAGCGGACATCCGGTCCGATGTCGGCCAATTAGTCAATGACTGTCATTTTTTTCCAATCGGCATTCGAGCGACAGTGGTTTCTTGACGAACCGTCGCCTAATGCTTCCGGGCTTCGACGCGGTAACCAACGATGGTGGCCTCGCCCAGCGCCTTGGCGGCCTCAAGTCGGTGCAGGCCCTCGACCAGCACGAAGCGCGCGCCGTCGGCGCGCACCAGGATCGGTGTCTGCTGGCCCTCCGTGAGCATGCTGTGCGCGATCGCATCGACGCGCTTCAAGTCGAGCGTCTTGCGCCGTGCGGTCGGCACGTAGATATGAGCGACTGGGAAGGTCTCGCGTTTCAGCATGTCGACGAGGGTACCACAATTGCGCGCGCTGTTCGGCTCACACCGACAAAGCCATCCACCGCTCGCTTTTCGTTAAAATACTTAATTGCGTTTGCGCGCGAGCGGGTAAGCAGTGCTGTTATAGAGTTCCGGTATGCGCGGGCCATCGACGCGCTTTTCGTCCACTTCCAGCACAGTGCCCAGCAGAAAATCGGCTGGCATTACCTCGATAGCGAAACGGATAGCCTCGGCCGCGGTTTCGAACCGGCGATAGCCGGCCGGGCGATTACCCTTTTTGCTCCGGCTCGGGTACAGATCGGCTGGCGCGCTGTAATCAAAATCCGCCATTATCGCGCCTGAACGGGTCTGAATTAGTCACACGACCTTCAGATTCTCAGCCGACATCTTACCCTTGTTGGATACCTCTTCGTACTCAACAGTCTGCCCCTCATTGAGAGTGCTCAGGCCAGCCTTTTCCACGGCAGAGATGTGAACGAAAACGTCTTTGCCACCACCGCCCGTCGGCTGAATAAATCCATACCCCTTGGTCGGGTTGAACCACTTCACTGTACCTTTGGCCATTTTCAAAACTCCAATGTTAACGAGAAGCTCCCGCCAACGTTACGCGAGCGCTGTCTTGAGGTGTTCTTCCGCAATTCGCTCGAATGCCGTCCAAAGATGGCGAGTTGGACACTGACCCCGGCGACGCCCGCAATTCGTCATTTCGCGTAACCTTGAGAGCGGAGCCAAGCTATTTTGCGGCTGCCGCCCATCCAATCGTCAATATCGGCTTTGTCCGTTAGTCCGGTGATGTAGCGAATCTCGGCTCCGGGATAGTGAGCCTCGATTTGCCAATCGCCTTCAGCGATACGTTTCGGACGAAATTCGACTCGGGGAGTTTTGCCCATAACCCAATATGGGGCTATTCGGGTAACGCCGCTAGCCCGCTCTCCAACACGATGCGATGTCTGCTATTGGCTCAAAGCCGATATTACTGCGGAAAGCCGCTAGTATCCCCGCCGCCGGATTTTTTTTGCGGCCTTGCGTGCTGCATAGCGGGCATCGCGCCCGGCTTTTTGCTCCGCCGCCAGCGCCGCAGCGCGCTCGGCCGCTTGAGCCTTAGCGAGCGCCTCCGCTTTCTCGGCCTCGCGGTGCGCCTGCGCGGCGAGTTCGGCGGCACGCATCGCTTGCGCGGCCAGTTCAGCCTCACGCACCTTCTTTGCCGCTTCGCGTTCGGCAGCGCGCAAAACTCGCGCCTCATTCACGGCGATCCTTTTAAGGCGTCGTTGTTCGAAAGCGGGGTCTTGGCGAGCGGCGCGAAACTTCTCCAGCATCACTTTTTTGACGGTGGCGGCATTATTCCGACGCTCTAAAAGGTCAGGACTTCTGAAGCTACTCATTCATTCTCCTTGGGGGAAATCGAGCCCCGGGGGTATGGCCTTTTATTATGGCATCCGCAATGTCGCACAATATCGTTCGCGCATCAGCGCTAGGCATTGCGTTTTCGCCTGCGTTCTTCAAGCCAAGCTTGACCGCCGGTATTGATCCAGCTTGACGCCTCTTCCTCAGAAGACCCCTCAAAGATTTCCTCGGGTGGGATGCCTTCAAGCACGGCCCATACCGACCACACGGCGGCATGAGGTGCCTTGCGGACAATCAATTTTGGTTCTTCTTGGCTTGAACGAGCAATATCCAGAATATCGGCCATACAAACTAAATGTGTCCTTCGGGGCCGTTTGCAAGCACAGTCGGCGACCTCTTTCGGACTATCGAACTACAAGTGCGATGTCTGCTTTGGCCCGTAGAGGCCAGGCCTGGCGCACTGCAAATGTCTGCTTTTGGCCTAAAGCGGAGATCGAATATTCTAATGGGTAGCCGTTCGCTTGGAGTCACGTGTCCTCGATTGCCGAGTCGAGAGCCTTCGCGAGTGCCTTTGCCTTTGAGAGAGCTGCGCGGTGCTTGTCTTCATTGGAAGCGGCACGGCCTGTCTCGACAGTCACCATGCACCGTATGGTGTCGTTGCCTCTGGAGAGAACGACGGAGAATTGATCGGTTTGAGCGTTGCGGGTGATTTCCAACTTTTCCATGCAATGCTCCTAGCCGGACACCAGGGGGCGCGCTGCTTCGAAGCGCGAGCTATCGCCGGTGATACGCCTGATGCGCGCTCCGGCGCCTTCACCAGACCAGAAGCGCGAGCAGTGTTCCGGCGAAGATCAGAAATGCGAGCCCCCACAAAGAAGCATTTATTGCCAAATCGGCTGCGTCGCGACCCATTGGCCCACCATGCACGCTTCGCAGAGTGATTCATACAATTATCTTGGGTGGGAAATATCGACGATCGAGCCTCTTTACCCCCTAGGGAAAGCGATGCTTGCATGGTTCGTGCCACCGATGATCGTCGTTCCAGCAATGCTGATCATCGCTGTGATCGCGCTAGCCTTGTTGCGGTAGACGTGAGCACAAACATTCAAGAGCTACAGACCACCTGCCGCGCCGCCACACAATCGACCATCCAACGCGAATAAATCCGCAGTCGGCGTATCTATGCGGCGGCGGAGCGCGTATGGTGATTAGACCGCGCGCATCCGTTTCTAGTGCGCGGGCGAGTGGGTCGCTAGTGCAGTTAAAATGACGATCAGATTTCCCAACGCCTCACGTTACTACGACCCCACGCGCGACGCAGTACGCTTTTGGGGATACAATCAATCAATGGAGACTTCATTTTTCATCAGCACAGCGGCCCTGCAGCAGCTTGCCCCCGGCACCCCGCGGCGCGAGGAGGCGCTGCTGGCGGTCTTCGATAGCAATCGCGCCCGGATCTGTGAGGTCGCGACCAGGGTCTACGGTCACGGGCGTCTAGGTATCTCGTACGACCTGACTCCAGCTAATTTCTAGGATGACCTTACCTTTCGATCGCCACTTCGAAGCGCATCTGCCGCTCGTTGCCACTGCGGTGCGAATTACATCGTTGTACGATGCGCAGGTTTTCATGCGCCGATGGGTCATCCGAGACAAGGACCGCAATCTAAAGGCCCTATTACGCACGCTGGAAAGAGCGAACAGTGCTGCGCGGATCAATGTGGCGATGCAGGACTTCAAGCGGGCATTGGCGGCGCACGCTCTGTTGCCACAGCATCCTTGGTCTTCTGGTGTGGGGCAGCAGGCGCTTGCAAAACACGACAAGGAAAAGTCATGAACAGCAAAACACAAAAGCCTGCGATTCCTCGCGCAGATACAGTGCCGGCCGACGGAATACGTATTGTCGGTTGATGGAAAATTAAAAGCGAAATTTGAGGCTCCCGAAGAGGCTTTGGCAGTGGGTCTAAAACTCAAACAAGCCTATCCGGTTCTTCACGTCCAAGTGTTTGATGCGCAAGCCCGAACCTACAGCTCGGTGCTTCTACCAGATCCTGTCCTGTTACCGGAAAAGTAAGCGGCCAGATGTCCGCTATTGGCCCCTAGCAGACATTGGTGTTTGCACTGCATATGTCCGCTATTGGGGCTAAAGCAGACATGACAGTTTGCCGATGTCTGCTTTTGCGGTCGCTCTTGGGGGTAAAGCGGACATGACGTATTGCACCGCATATGTCGGCTTGTGACCCAAAGCGGATATGCGGACGCTCTCATCAACTATGTGGCAGCAAGCTTCGATTTCACGTAACGGCCAATCAAGAGTGAGGTCGGATAGGAAACTTGCTCCTCGGTTTGCGCGTGCAACATCAGCTTTTCTGCAAAATACACAACATCCGGCCTGTTTTCGGTTTTTGCGGCTTCGATGAGCTTTTCCAATGCCGCGACAATGTTTTTATGCTCAGAAAGCATTGTCGGCAATTCGGCTTCTAATTTGTCCGTCATCTTGAGCACTTCGGCCATACCGGGCTCAAA
>JBKPRE010000189.1:0-5573 GCA_046734435.1 Pseudomonadota bacterium
TCTCGACATCGGCAAGTTCGGCGGTCTCGCCGAAACCATGGACGAGTCGATCCGCTACCCGATCCGCACCCCGCGGGACGGCGACGCGCTGGCACCTTGCGTGCTGGCAGGGCCGACCTGCGACTCCGCCGACGTGCTGTATGAGAAGGAGCCCTACATGCTCCCGGTCAGCCTCGAGATCGGCGACAAGGTGTTGATCGAGGGGACCGGCGCCTACACGGCAACCTACTCCTCGGTTGCGTTCAACGGCTTTTCGCCGCTGAAGACCTATCACATCTGACATCGCCGGGGCCGGCTGGGCCGACCCTTCCATTCCCGAACAGCGCCCCTTTGAGCGCGCGTCGCTGCGCGCCGGGGCAGGAGCACGAAGTGAGATGATCTCGATCAGGAAAGAACGGCCTCCCGACGTTGCGGCACGTGAAGCTCTGTTGGACGATGCGTTCGGCGGCCAGCGTTGGCGCAAAAGCTCGCAGCGGCTGCGCGACGGGCGGTCGCCGGCTGAAGGGCTGGCTTTCGTCGCGACGGACGGTAAGCGCGTCGTTGGCACGGCGAGGCTTTGGGACGTCGTCAGCGGCACCGGCAAGCCGGCTTTGCTGCTTGGCCCGGTCGCGGTCGCCCCCGATTGCCGCAACCGCGGGATCGGCGCGGCGCTGGTCCGCCGCGCACTCAGCGTGGCGCGCCGGCAAGGTCACCGTGCGGTCGTACTCGTCGGCGATGCGCCCTACTACGGCCGCTTCGGCTTCTCCACCGCCAAGACTGCAGCCTTGCGTATGCCCGGTCCTTTCGAACGCCAGCGCCTGCTCGGCCTTGAGCTGGTGCCGGGAGCGCTCGACGGGGCGCGCGGGCTCTTGCGCGCGGCCGGCCGGCCTCTCCAGCCCGCAATCGCTGCCTCGGCAGCCTAATCCGCAGCAAAATACCGTGGACGCCGAACCGGCTTTTGCCCGGCTGCTATTCCGTTCCCGCCCCGGCACAGATATGACCAGCCTCTTTGGAGACACTGACGATGCCCAAATGGCCAGTGCATGCCCGTATTGACGGGCCCATTGTACTGATCGGCTTCGGCTCGATCGGCAAAGGGACCCTGCCGCTGATCGAGCGCCATTTCCACTACGACAAGAAGCGTTTTGTGGTCATCGACCCCGAGGACAAGGACCGCAAGCTGCTCGACCAGCGCGGCATCCGCTTCATCCATCAGGCGGTCACCAAGGCCAACTACCGGCACCTGCTGACGCCCTTGCTGACTGCCGGCGGCGGGCAAGGCTTTTGCGTCAACGTGTCCGTGGACACCTCGTCGCTCGACATCATGGAGCTGTGCCGCGAAGTCGGCGCTCTTTACATCGACACCGTTGTCGAGCCCTGGAAGGGCTTTTATTTCGACACCAAGCTCGGTCCGGAGGCACGCTCGAACTATGCGCTGCGCGAATCGATCCTCGCCGCCCGCCGCAAACGGCCGGGCGGGCCGACCGCGGTGTCGTGCTGCGGCGCCAATCCCGGCATGGTGTCCTGGTTCGTCAAGCAGGCCTTGCTCAACATCGCGCACGACGTCGGGGTGAGGGTCAAGCAGCCGAAAACACGCGAGGAGTGGGGCCGGCTAGCAAGGAAGGTCGGTATCAAGGGCATTCATATCGCGGAGCGTGACACGCAACGCGCCAAGCAGCCGAAGCCGATGAACGTGTTCGTCAACACCTGGTCGGTCGAGGGCTTCATCTCAGAAGGCCTGCAGCCCGCCGAGCTCGGCTGGGGAACGCATGAAAAGTGGGCACCACCGAACGCCGGAAGGCATAAAGGCGGCTGTGGCGCTGCGATCTACATGCTGCAGCCAGGCGCCAATACACGTGTGCGCTCGTGGACACCGACCGCGCAGGCGCAGCTCGGCTTCCTGGTCACCCACAATGAATCGATCTCGATCGCCGACTACTTCACGCTCAGGCGTGGGCGTAAGACCCTCTACCGGCCAACCTGCCACTACGCCTACCACCCCTGCAACGACGCGGTGCTTTCGCTGCACGAGGTGTTCGGCCGGGCAGGCGCGCCGCCCGACGACGTCCACATTCTCGACGAACACGAGATCGCCGACGGCATCGACGAGCTCGGCGTTCTCCTCTATGGGCACAAGAAGAATGCCTACTGGTACGGCTCGCAGCTCTCGATCGACGAGACCCGCGAAGTCGCACCCTACCAGAATGCAACAGGCCTTCAGGTCACTTCAGCCGTGATCGCAGGCATGGTGTGGGCCCTGGAAAATCCAAAAGCAGGCATTGTCGAGACCGACGAGATGGACTTCCGCCGCTGTCTCGAAGTGCAGCTCCCTTATCTCGGCCCGGTCATCGGCACTTACACCGACTGGACTCCCCTCACCGGCCGTCCCGGACTTTTCCCGGAAGACATCGACAAACGCGATGCCTGGCAGTTCAGGAACGTGCTGCTGCACTGAGCGCCACGGGGACGCCAAACATGACGGGCCCAAGCGGCCGCCCGTTTTTTTGGTGCTCCCGTTACCTCGGGGGTTCGGGAGGCTTTTCGCCGGGTTTCGGCGGCGGGCGCTTCTGCTGCTGCGGCGGAGGCGCAGCGGGCCGTTGCTGAGGAGGCGGCTGAACCTGCTGCGGCGCAGGTTGCACCTGCCTCGGCTGCGGTGGAGGCTGCACCTGCCTCGGCTGCGGTGGAGGCTGCACCTGCGGCGGCGGTTGCACCTGCCTCGGCTGTGGCTGCGGCTGCGGCTGCACTTGATGTTGCTGCGGCGGCGGCTGCAAGCGACGTTCTTGTGGTGGCGGTTGTGGTGTCGAAGGCGGCGCCGATTGCGGCGGAATTGGCCGCACGATCGTCGGCTGTTGCTGCGGCGGACCGCCTGATGGTGGCGTTGGTCCTCGCAGCTGCTGTTGCGGTTGAGGTGGCGGCGGTGACGACGGCGGTGTCCCTTGTGGCGGGATTGGCCGCACGACCGTTGGCTGTTGCGGCGGCGGGCCGCTCGGACCCGGCGGTGGGCTTACATCGCGGCGTTGCTGCTGCGGAGGCGTCGTTACGGAAGGTGCCGTGGTCGACGGCGGCGTCGTGACCGGTGGCGTCGTCCGCGGTGTCTGCACGTCGGGACCCGACGGCGGTGTCGGCCCGCCGGGCTGCCGCGGCGCGCCATTCGGCTGTGGCGCAGGTGAAGATCTCGGCGCCGGAGGCGGCGCGACCGTTGCGCCTTGCGCAGCGCGCGGCGGAGTCGGACCGAGTCGCCCACGCTCATCGTTGCGGAGCGCCTGCGGCTGCGGCACGCGGCTGACAGGCTGCACCACGGTCTGTGCCGGCTGCAGCGTCGCCTGGACCGGGCTTGGCCCGCCCGGACGCGGCTGGCCACGCTGCGGTCGTTGTCCCGGGCGGTTGAGATCCTGCGGCCGCACCTGCACCGCGCCGGCGACGCCTTGCGTGCTCGCCAGCACGCGGGGCTGGACATGGAAGGTCTGTACGGGCCGGCGCGCCGCGGCGGCGACAATTCCAGGAGCAATACCCGGATTGACGGCGAAGCGTCCGCGATGATCGCGATGCTCGAGCCGCACCGTGCGATTGACGATCACTGTCCGTCTGAAAACGATGATAGTGCGTTGCGGTGGCAGGAAATAGGTGCGCACGCGTGGCGCCACCAGATAGCGCGGCGGCAGGAAGATCCAGTAACTCGGATCGTTGTCGTATTCGTAGATCACCTCATCCGGCGGCAGCGGCGCCCAGCCGACATAGTCGTCACCCCGGCGCCAATCGACCCAGGCCGGACCCCATTCATCACCGGGCACCCAGAACCAGCCGAGCCGGCGATCATGCGCCCAGCGGCCATAGTGGAAGGCCACCCATCCCCAGTCCGCCTCTTCCTCGTCGGAGACCCAGTACCAGCCCCATTCCTCAGTGTAGACCCATCGTCCGTACGTATAGGGACGCCAGCCCGGCGGCAGATCGTAGGGCACCCAGACTTCGCCGAAACGCGGATGCGGCTGCCACGATCCATAGGGCTCGAGCGCGGACTGAAATTCGGCGGACACCTGCGCCTGCGCCGGCGTAAGGGCCGCGATTGTCACCGAAGCCGACAGCGCACCGACCGCGATGGCGACGCAAGCAATGACCCCCACGGCCAAACACCGCAGATGATGAATAGTTGTCCTCATGGTCGCTCCAATCTCGCGCTTGTCGCAGGTGAATGTCTATTCAGCTTGACGCGGAACGACTCACAAGCAACGCGCACACTGAGACGATGCATTGCGGCGATCAAAGGGCGAGAATTCCGGCGCCGCCAGATTCAGTACCGAACGCCAAAGTCTGACCGGTGTTGTCCCAGCCAAGCGCGCTGACAGGTTGTTCGTCCGCCTGTCGCGCCAGTATCAAGGCATCGTCATCGATGCGCACAAGCTTCACCGCCCCGTCGGCATATCCGACAGCGATAACCGGCTGGCGTGGATGACACGCGACGTTCGTTACACGTGACTCTGCGCGTGCCAGGATTTTCGGCTGCCGACCCATCGGGCCATCCTTGCCATCAAACGGCCAGAGGATGAGTTGCTCGGATCCTGATGTCGCCAAAAATTCACCGTTTGCGCTCCAGCTGAGCGACCGCACGCGCGCCGAATAGCCGGACATGCGCATATGTTTGGCATCCGCAATACGCCATCCGTGGAGCATCGGCTCTTGCATGGTGGTGATCAGGAACTTGCCATCCGGACTGATCGTCACCCCGAGGTGCGAGCCCTTCCATTCCAGGAATTCAGGCTTGGCGCCGCCGGCGTTGGGAAACCAGAGGGTGACGCCATTGTAATGAGCCACTGCAACGCGAAATCCTTTCGGTGCAAAGGCAAGACCGGCGACCGTCGACGGCGCGTCGAACGTGCGCAGGTCGCCCTTGCGCGTGCGGACATGCGCGGTTTTTCCCGCCGACCAGGCAACCGCATCGTCCGGACCGAGCGCGACATGATCTACCCACCGCTTCTTTTCGTCAGATGCGAGCACGCGGCGATCGCCATCGGGAAAGGTCTCGATCAGTTTGCCGTCATCGCCTCCGGAAACGACGAGTTTTCCATCGGAAGCGCTGTCGAGAATGGCGCCGGCATGAACGACGACGCGCCGCTCGCCATCTTCGCCCGCGAAAAGCAGCGCTTCTTCGCCGAGCACGAATACCGGCGTCGACTGGAAAAAGTGCACGCCGACGACCGGAGCGCCGGCATTCACCGCACGGACGCGGTCGGCAAGCGAAGGGATCGGGATCTGCGTGTCGCTCACGTTAGGCGATGCAGCTTTCGAAGCCCTGACGAATTCTGTCTTCCGGAAGATTACGCCCGATGAAGACGACGCGGCTGTCACGCTTTTCGTCCGCGCGCCAGGGCCGCTGGTGATCGCCATCGAGGATCATGTGCACGCCCTGGAACACGAAGCGCTCGGGGTCGTCCTTGAACGAAAGAATTCCCTTGCATCGTAGAATGTTCGGGCCGTCCTTCGCGACGAGATCCTGAATCCACGGAAAGAACTTGTCGGGATTGAGCGGCTTGTCGGTCTTGAGCGAAACCGACTGCATTTCCTCGTCGTGGTAGTGCTTCAGGCCATTGCCGTGATGA
>JBKPRE010000190.1:0-11216 GCA_046734435.1 Pseudomonadota bacterium
CCTAACGGCCGCGCTGGTTCTGACGATTGGCTGGGGTGCTTTCGGCTCCAAGGGCAACGATATCGGCGGCATCATTCCGTGGTCGCCGGAAGCGGAGGCGAATGCTCTCGACGTCGCGCAGGCCAATTGCAGCCAGTTCAATAAGTACGCGGTCATCACCAGCGTCCACCGCGTCTATGGCGACTACATTGCCTATGCCTGCTGGTGGCACCCGCCGCGTGGCAAGCGCTGGTATCGCTCGTAGATCCGGATTTCGGGCCCTCTGACTCCCAACCGTCATGGCCGGGCTTGTCCCGGCCATCCACGTCTTGAAGCGCGTACGGTCGTAAAACGTGGATGCCCGCGCCAAGCGCGGGCATGACGAGCGGAGAGTTGCGTCGCATGACCTCCTCGGACATCCATCCGAGTTGGTGCTAGCCTCCGGGCATGAGGCGCGGGCTGGTCATTGCTGCAGTTGCATCAATTGTTCTTACGGAGTCCTCATCCGCGCTCGATCTCAATTCGTTCCGCGCCCAGTACGGCCGTCCTCCGCTGTCACCGAGCGGCGCGCTGTCGGGCGCCGCCTATAGCCACGCGCAGAGCCTTGCCGGGCGCCAGCGGCTCGACCACTCCGGCTTTCGCCAGCGGGTTTCGACCGCGGCAGGTACCGCTGCGGAAAACGTTGGATTCGGCTGCGACACGGAAGACTGCGCCATCCGCAAATGGGCGAAATCCGGGCGCCACCGCGCCAACATGCTTCGGCGGGACGTGACGAGCTACGGAATTGCCTCGGCCGTCGGCAGCAACGGACGTCGCTATTGGGTGCTCGAACTGGGAAACTGACGCGGGCTACTTCTTTTCCAGCATCAGCTGGCCCTTCTGGCCGATCACGCGCTGTGCGGCGTGGGCAAAGCGCGCCAGCAACCAGGGCAGCGTGACCTCGACGCGCACGCCGGTCTCATAGACATCGATGAAGCCAGTCGCCGTCTGACCCAGTGCCGACGCGCGGAAAGTGAGCCGGTCGCCGGTCCAGACGTCTTGATCGATCGCAAGCAGCCAGGCGAATTCGCCCTTGGCGCGGCCAAGGCCATCCTTGATGCGGCGCAGCGCCTCATCTTTTCCAAGGCGATGTGGAATGACCACGACTAGCGGCTCAGACATTAGCGCTCCCATGCTTACTGACATGTGGGGACGTCGCCCACGGAGCGAAAGTCCATGCTTGCCGTGCACACGAGCCGATGCAAAGTTCCACGCACCGACAGCAAGCTCAGGACGCGCGCATGCCTCTCTCCGACACCATCAAGACGCTCATCCGCAATGCCTGGGATGACGGCTATCCGTGCCTCGTTGCGACGAACGGGCGGCAAGGGCCGAACATCACGCCAAAAGGCAGCATGATCGTCTTCGACGACGAACATCTGGCCTGGTGGGAGCGCACCAAGCGCGCCGTGCTGGAAAATCTCGGCCACGACAAGCGCATCTGCGTCATGTACGCCAACTTCAAGGCACAACGCGACGGTATCCTGGATTCAGGCTTCCTGCGCTTCTTCGGCTCGGTCGAACTGCACGAAACCGGGCCGGTGCGCGAGGCGATCTTCGCCAAGCTGTTGCCGCGCGAGCAAACTCACGCCGGCGCCGAGGCCGGCATCGGTGTGCTGATCAAGATCGAAAAGGCGATCGACGTCCGCGGCAAACCGATCATGTGACCGGTGCCGCGGAGCGTCATTTTACTTCAGGGGTGCTTCTCGTTTTTCGCGGCGCGCATGCCCTGGCTCTGGGCATCCCGCTCGCACATATATGCTCCCGATTTGGTCTGGCCGTAGGTCTTGTTGCCGCTGAAGTGATAGATCTTTGAGTCGAGATTGGCCCAGACGACCGTTCCATTCAGGCAATGGAATTTGGCCTGGCCTTCCGACGCGTATTGGTTCGCCCCGGTCGGAGCCGTTGCAGCAGGCGGTGCAGCTCCGGTCGTCGTCCTTGGTGCCTGCTGCGGTGGTTGCGCTGCAGGGGGTGGCGCTGTCGTCGTTCGTGTCTGTTGCTGCTGCGTGGGGAACAACGTTGGTTGCGCCGTCGTCGCCTTGCCGGCCCGGCAATCCGCCACGTAGGCCTTGAGCGTTACGCCCTTGGCCTGGTTAGCGTCCTTGTTCGCCCGCCATTCATCGGTGCAGGCCTTGACGGTCTTCTGGCCGGTCGCCGCGGGCGCCGCCGTCGTTTTCTGCGACGCCGGCGGCGGAGCGGTCTGCGCCGCGCCGCCGCGGCACTGCGTCACGTAGGATTTGAGCGTTACCCCCTTCGCTTCATTGGCAGCCTTGTTCGCCCGCCATTCTTCGGTGCAGGCCTTGACCGTTTTTTGCTGAGCTACCGCCGGAAAAGACAGAAACGTTGCGCCGATAATAGCGGCGCCAATGATTGCGATGGTACGCATCCTCAACTCCTGTGGTTGAAGTGGTTAGGCTTCCTTCTCACACTTGGTCATGAAGCTTTTCTTGGCGGCGCCGGCGAGCGGCTTGCCGTTGCTGCCGACGGCCTTGCCTTCGCAGGCGTCGTGCTTGCACTTCTTGACGAAACTGGATTTCGCGGCGCCGGCGAGCGGCTTGCCGTCTTTACCCATGGCCTTGGTCTCGCAGGACTGCGCGAACGCAGAGCCGGCGGCAAATGCAGTAATCAGCGCGGCAAGTAGAATGCGCTTCATCATTTTCCTCCCATCATTAGGTGACGTTGAATTTTGGGTTGCGACGACAACCCATCGCGAATTTTTGTCTTGGTGCGACAAATCGTCAATTCAATTCGCTCGATGAATATTCGTTCTCTCGCTCAACAAAAATTTCCGATGAACGTTTGTTCAGAACGGCAACGCGTGTCGCGTTTTCGCGAAGACCAAAGCTGGCAGGAACGTAATCCCCGGAGTCGCCCGTCATTTGAAGGCGGTGTCCCGGCACCGCCTCGGCACCTGCTACTGCTTCGATTTCTTCAGCTTTTGAAGCAGTTGCTGGTTTTTAAGGTTTTGGATCAGCTGCTCGGTCCGCGTCTGGCTGGTGCGCACCAGCGGTGGCGGGAAGTATTTGCCGTCGGTGACGTCCTTAGTCGGGCCATAAAAGCGGAGGGTCACGTTGTATTTTTTGCCCTCCGGCGTCGGCAGCCAGTTGGATTCAGGGATGCCGTCCGGCTGTTTCGGCCCGAACGCCACTGTCAACGACCCGTCATCCCCGAATGTCAGCGGTGATTGCTTGTTGAGCAGGAAACGGTTGAGCGAATTCGGGATGACCTTGAAGTTCGCGTCGTCGACGACGATTGCCGACCAGAAATAGCGCGTCTTTGTCCGCGGCAAAGCGTCTTTCGGGAAGGTCTGCGTGAAGGTCTGGCTGCCGTCAAGAATCTGCCCCGCGAAATAGACGACCTCTTTGCTGTTGTTCGCCCAGATGCCGGTGTAGTTGGCGATGGTCCGCATCACGTAATCGGTGCGATAGTTGCCGATCACGCGCGGACGCATCCATCCATTCTCCGCCTTGCCCATCTTCAGGATTTCGGCATGGAAGGCGGGGATGGCCTGCTTGCGGATCACCTCGTCGATGCGCGCGCGCTGCGTCCGGTCCGCCGCTGCTTTTGCGATCGCACCCACCTTCTCACGCACGTCGATCATGCCAGGATTGATGTCAGCCTCACTGGCGAGGATCGCTGCGGCCTTGTCGAAGGCTTCGACGCCGGGAAGTGCGCTGTTGGTGAAGCTCGGCTTGACCACAGCTTCCTCGATGACCGGAGCCTTGCCAGTCGCCTTCATTGTCACCTTCTTCTGCAAGGCGATGGCGTTTTCGGGATGCGCGCCGAGCTCGATCCGCATCAGGATGCGCGACTTCGGGTTGGGCAGGATCACGCGTTGCGTGCCCTTCGGCAGCACGGCTTCCGTTTTCTTGAGGCAGAAAGCGAATTTGCCGGACGGATGCTTGGGGAAATTCCGCTCGTTGATATTGGCCGTGGTCTCACCCCAACCGTTGAGCGCCTGCACGGTGTAATACCGGTTCTTGATCTCCGGAATTTCGATGAGCGTGCAGCTCTTCTCATCCAGTCCGATCCAGGCCTCGCTGTAGACCACGTCGAGGTTCGGGTTCGCCCAGTCGACGGCGCCGGGAGCGCGGTGGATGATCTCGTTCCACTTGAAGCCTTCCTTGAAATCGAGATTCTCCTGCCGCAGCACCAGCAGGCGGCCGAGCAGGTATTCGTAAGCTTCGACAATGTCGCGATCGGCCAGCCGCACGGCGGGCTGCGCGTTTGCCGGGCCGGCAGCCGCAATTGCGACAAGCGTTGCGAGAGCAAATCTCTTCATGGCCCTGCGCCCTCCCCACGCGAAGAGCATACTCAATTCACCGCCTTTGCCTCGGGAAATTTCCACTTGCCGTTAAGGATTTCGTCGCGCGGGCGATAGAGCCGCACCATGTAATTCCAGTCTTTCACGGTGGGGATGCAATTCGGATTTTTGCCGTCGCAGCCGCCAAATTTCACCGGGACGGTGCCATCCGCATCCTTCTTCGCGGTGATGCTGTTCAGAGAATAGGAATCATACTGGTTCTTTCGCAAATGGCCTTCGGCATCATAAACGGTGATCGACCAGAAAGCGTTGACGGGAACCTTGGCGGGAACGTTGAGCTTATAGACGGTTGAACCGTCGTTTTTGGCCGGCGTGACATTGAGGTAGATGGCGTCTTTGTCGGGATTGCCGCCCCAGCCCGCCGCCGTGCCGATCAGATGCCGCACCTGGTCGACCTGGAACCGCGCGCCGAATGCGCGTCGCAGGTCGGGCAGCGTCGTATTCATCATCAGCAACGCGTCGCGCATCTTCTTCTGGCTGGCCGTATCGCTTGCCGGGACTCCTCTGCCTGACAATGACCGCATCCTGCAGCGCGTGCGCCTCCTTGATGTCTTTCGGATTGGCCGGGTCGACAAGAATGCGCAGCGCCATGAAAACGTAACGCGTGCCTACCTCCCCTCTTGTGAAGTTGTAATTGCCGGGCGTGTAATCGACTTCATAAACATAGTGATCCTCGTTGATCACGATCATCGACATGAAGCGGTTAACCATTTTCGGCAAGGTGATCCTCACCGGCCCCGCATCGAGATCGAACACGGCTTCCGAATAAAGCGTGTCGCGGTTCGGGCGCACGCCGGTGCCTTCGAGCGGTAACTCTCGGAGGTGGAAAAACTTCCCGAACCCGCCTTTCTTCGCGAACATTGCGAAATACATGTCGGTCTCGGCGCGATTGAAATTGTCCGCCGTGACCGGAATGGCGATCTGCGCGCGAGCAATGGCTGGCGCCAAAAGCGCCACGGCGCACAACGCGAGCCTGAATTTCATACTCCCCCTCACTCTCTCTTCTCAAGTCACCGGCCTTGCTTCGGGAAATTTCCATTTGCCGTCCAGGATGGCCTCGCGCGGACGATAGAGCCGTACAGTGTAATTCCAGCCCTTCATGATGGGCAGGCAATTGGGAATTTTGCCGTCACAGCCGCCGAACTGAACGTCGACCGCGCCATCCGGGCTTTTCTTCGCCGTGATGTTGTTGACCGAATAAGCGTTGTATTGGTTCTTCTGGAAAAAGCCTTCCGCATTGTAAAGGCTGACCGACCAGAAGGCCTGTACCGGCACGTCCTTGATCCTCAGCCTGTAAATTGTCGTCCCGTCATTTTTTTCGGGCGTGAAACTGACGTAAGTGGCGTCCTTGCTCGGATTGCCGCCCCAGCCCAGTGCGGTCGCGATTAAATGATTAATCGGATCGACCTGGCCTTTGGGGCCGAAGGCGTTCTTGAACCCGCTGGTGGTTGACCCGAGAACCAGCAGCGCATCGCGCACCTTCTTTTGCGAAGCCTGATCCCAGTCCGGCACCTCGAATTTTCCGGCGCTCTTCTGGCTGACCTTGATTGCGTCCTGCAGCGCATGAACTTCCTTCAGATCGTTTTGATCGTTGGGATCGACCAGCGTGCGGACGGCGGCCATTACGTAACGCGTGCCGACATTGTCTTTCGTCAGCGTCAGCGAGGCCGGCTGATAAATGACGAACGGCGCATAATGATCCTCGCTGATTGCCTGCAGTGACATGAAGCGTTTGCCGGCTTTCGGCAAGGTGATCGTCACCGGTCCGGCATCGAGATCGAACACCGCCGACGAATAGAGCGTGTCCCGATTCATGCGAATGACAAACTGCTTGTCGATCTCTGTTGGCGTGCGGTTATGGTGAAACTTGCCGAACCCGCCGTCTTTCACGGCATTGCCCATATAGAGGTCGGATTCCGCGCGGGGAAAATTCTGGACGGTGACGGGAACGGCGTTCTGAGCCCATGCCGGCAGGGCAAAAATCGCAACTGTCGCCGCAACAATATTTCTCATTTCTTGTCTCCTTTCACGACGCCCAGCTCTTCGTCGACTTCGTCTTCAAAAGCTCGTTTCTTGCCAGCGATGAACTGACGATAACCTTCCGGATCCATCCATGCCTTGACGCCGTCGGTTTGCGCCCGCTGTCGCTTTCCGTCCAGGTCATAATATTCGTTGTGCTGCGCCAGCCAGATGTCGGGCTTCAGCATCTCGAGGAAATGGTGGGTGCGCCGATAGTCGTCAGCGATGCCTGGATAGGAAGGATTCCTGGCCAACCGATAGCCGGGATTGAAACCGGCTCCGTCGGGGAACGCCACAACGTATGGTTTGCCGTCGACCACGATGTTTGCGACCCAGGTGGTCGCGCCACGCGTGTGACCCGGTGTGTGATAAGCGGTGAGCAGCACGTCGCCCATTTTGACGGTGTCGCCGTCGCGCAGGATGCGATCGACCTTGACGCCCGGATAAACAAAATCGTTGGCGTACTTGAAGTCATCCTTGTCACCGCTCTCCATCGCCGCGACATTGTCTTTCATGACCGCCAGTTGCGCGCCGAACTGCTGCTTCAGGAAGCCGAAAGCGCCGGCATGATCGATATGCGCATGGCCGTTGATCATGATTTTTATGTCTTCGGGCCGGAAGCCGAGCTTGCGGATGGATTCCACGATCATCGGCCCCGACGAAGGCAGCCCGGTGTTCATCAGGATGCGTCCCTCCGAGGTCGTGAAAAGGAAGACCCCAAGTCCTTTGGTGCCGACAAAATAAATCGGGCCGGCAATTCTCACCGGCTCGGCCGGCTCTTCCCACTTCAGCGCCTTTTTTGCGAGTGCGATGAAAAGATTGTTGTCGTTGGCCAGCTGCTCTTTTGTCGGGAGATTCGGCGGCAGCGCCTGGGCAAAAACCTGGCCGGAAAATACGAGAGCGAGCGCAATAAGCAGTGCCTTTGTTGTCGCTTCAAGGAGAATCCGGAGCAAAATCTTCATGCGATGGGGTGCCCTTTCCGTTCCGCGCTGATGGTCCAAAATTACGAGCCTCGGGTCGATTGGACCGTGGTCCAACCAAAGTTCTGCGCAAGGTCCGCCTCGATCAAAAATCCGTCACTTGCCTTCCAGGTGGTCGGACCCAAGACCCGACCGTGGTACTTTCAGAGACGTATCGACTACCAACGGCCGCCGACATGAACACATTGTCGAAACCGACTCGTCGCCGATTTCTGCTGAGCGCCGGCACGCTCGCCGCGGGCTGGGAGCTGTCTTCGGCAGACACTGTCCTGACGCAGGAGCTTGCGCCCACGCCGGCCTGTCACGACGGTGACGAACCGACAGTGCGCCAATCCGAAGGACCGTTTTTCAAACCAAGCTCGCCGGAAAGAAGTGACCTGCGCGAGCGTGGCGCTACCGGCCGTAAATTCGAGCTTTCCGGCTTTGTGCTGACGAGGCGTTGCCGCCCGCTTGGCGGAGCGGTGGTCGATCTCTGGCATGCTGATGACAAGGGTGAATACGACAACACTGGATTCCGGTATCGCGGCCACGTCATTACCGGGTCTGACGGCGCGTTCAGCTTCCGTACCATCGTGCCTGCGGTTTATACCGGCCGTACCCGGCACTATCACATCAAGGTTCAGACGCCCGGTAGCCGCCTGCTGACCACGCAACTCTATTTTCCCAACGAGCCCGCGAACGCGCGCGACGACCTGTTCAAGCGCGAATTGCTGATGCGGGTTGCGGAGGCCGGTGGAAATCTCACCGGCCGGTTCGATTTCGTGCTGAATATTGGCTAGCGACGTTGACGCTCTTCGGCAGCATTGCATCTCGCCGGCTCGAGATGCTCACCGCAACTTGCGGCCGCATACCATCATTTCTCCTGCCAATATAAGAAGACCGCCCTGAAGGCGGCCTTCGCTCGACTATCAAGCGAGACCTGCCGCGTATGTGAGCCGGTCAATACCGATAGTAAGCCCTCCGGTAGTGCCGATAATACGGATAGCCGCCGTACCGATAGTATGCGCGGCGGTAGCCGTAATAGGGATAACGATAACCGTAGCCGTAGGCAGGATAACCGTAGCCATAGGCATAAGGATAGTCGCCGTAATAGTACGGATCGTAATAGCCATAGTAGCCACGGTAGTAGGGAGCCGTTGCGGCGACCGCGAGGCCCGTCGCGAGACCAAGGCCCACGCCCCAACCCCAGCCGCCATGCCAATGCCCGCCGCGCCAACCACCCCATCTTGCGTCGGCCGCTCCAGGAAGAGCGACTGTCATGCCAGCAATCGCAACCGCTGTCACAGCAGCGAGTCCAATCTTCCGTAGTCGCATAGACATCTTTTTTTCTTCCTCCCCTTCGTTCGAGACAACGACCTCGCCCCGCTCGGCCAAGGCCGCCCAATCCGTGTTGGAGGGGAACACGCCCGGACCGAAATCATAGCGGCGCGCAAAGACCACTCAGGCGCATTGCGAAAATCAACAGCGAGTTCCTGGCAGCACGCGCGCGCGCCTGCACAGCACAATTTAAATTCGGTCTGAAATTCTTCGCTATGTCATTCGACATATCGTGTCGTCTCGGACACGTTCGAACGATCAAGAGTTCGTGACGCGCGCAGGACTCGGCGAAACCGGGTGTTTCTTGTTCAGGGAAGACGCGTGCAACGCATATACGACGCACGCACATGCAAGTCATGCACACAGACACGTGAAACACGCATAGGAGGGTCGAATGCGCAGGCTTTTCATCATCCTGGCAATTATCCTGGTGCCCTCGGTCGCCATCGCGCGCGGTGGTGGAGGCGGAGGTGGTGGCGGCGGCGGTGGCGGCGGTGGCGGCGGCGGTGGTGCCGGTCACGGCGGCATGAGCGTAGGGCATGGCGGTATGAGTGCCGGCGGCGGTGGCCGCGGCCCAGCCATGATGTCCGGTGGCATGTCCAGTGGTGCGCGCATAGGCGGCGTCGGCGGCCCCCGGGCAGCGGCAATTTCCGGAAGTCCGCGAATGAACAGTTGGTCCGGCAACAATTGGTCCGGCCGCATGGCTGCCGGGGCCACTCACGCCGGTAACTGGAATAATTGGGGCCACCGGAACCACGGCCGTCACCACCACCGCCATAACAACGTCTTCTTTGTCGGCGGCGGGCCGTGGTGGTGGGGTGACTACGGCTATTACGACAACGGATGCTGGCAGTGGGTCGAGACGCGGCGCGGATTACGCCGGATCTGGACCTGCGGCGACTATTACTAGAACGGATTGACGTAGTTCACGATCGCGATCTGCCGCAGGATCAGCTTGCGGATGATGTGACTTGGCTTGATGTGCTCGGTAAAGATCGCGGCCGCGCCTGCGGTGCCGGCAGGAAGACTCGCGGCAAGCTTCGCGTCGTCGAGCTTGACGCGAACGACAAATGGCGCCGCCGTGACCTGCCTCGGCGTCACGGCCGTGCCGGAAGCGAGGATCTGGCCTGTCGACGTCGCCTGCAGGACGGCGTCAAGCTCCGCGTGATCAAGCCAGAGCGGGACCCGGCGTCATTTCTCCGTGTCGACCACTTTTCTCCAGGTGTGGTCGGGATTGAAAGAGGTGATGCGCGATGCGGCCTGAGCCGTGTTGTCGCCGAGGTCCTTCTCGTAGATATCGCCGTTGTGGTTGATCATGAACGTCATGATCCCGGAATTGCCGTATTCGGCGGGGTAGGCGACGGCTGCAAAGCCGGCGATCATGTCGCCTTTCGCGATGTAATCAATGGCGCCGCCCGGCGCGGCCGGGCCCTGTCGCGTCAGGACCTTGTAATAGTAACCGAAGAACGGCTCGCCGGCGCCGGGCCGATAGCCGCGTTGGGTTGCGGCCGCGACAGCCTCGCCGAGCGGGCTCGGCTGCTCGTTGCCGCTGGTCGGCCAATAGAGGCCATCCTTCTTGCCGGGCGAACTGACGACTCGCTGCGCGTAGACGGCTTGGCCGCTCTTGCTCTTGAACATGTCGGCGTAGTCGTTTTGCGCGTCGTAATAGGCGAGCAGGGCCTTCATGGTCGAAAGCTCATTCTCTCCGATGCGCCGGGCCAGGATTTCCTCGCGGCCGGCCGCGACATCGAATATCCACTGCCCGTCGCGCTGCACCATCGGGATCGGGAACGGCCAGTCATTCGGGCCCACGATCAGCGTGGCGCCCTTGCCCGCTTCCGTGACGATGCGGTGCCCGGCGTCGTAGGCGGCCAGGTACTCCTGCCGTCTATTCGCATCCGCGACCGGATCGCCGGAGGAAACGAGATCCGCGGAACCCGGCCCAAGGATGCTCACGATGGTCTTGCCATCACCACTTCGCGCCGCCTTCGCAAGCGCATCGACAGCTGCCTCAGGCGTGCTGAAGCGCTGCTGCGCCTGCGCGAGCGATGACAGCGCGAGCACGAGCATCGTCGCGCCGGCCAGCAAGGTGATTTTGCTCAAGAGACGAACATGACGTGCGTTGATCATGGCCGTTCACCTCTCATTTGGATGCGGACCGGAGTTATGGATGGCATCCGTGCACCTGAAGCGATCCACTGGTCGTAACTTTGGAATGGCACTCCGAGCTTGTCGTAGTAGACGCGCAGGTAGCCGTCGTAACCCCGGAAAACAGCATCCGGCCGCACGGTCTGAACTTCCTGCGCCATCACGCCGACATAGCCCTTCTCGCTGCCGTTGTAGCTGAAGCGATAGAAGCCGAGACCGTTGTCGAGATGCCCGAGCAAGATGACGTGATGCTTGAGCGCAATGTCTGAACGGCGTCCGCCGCCACCGCCGCCGCCGCGGCCGCCACCACCGCCGCCGCGGCCACCACCGCCACCGCCTGCGCGGGCGCCACCACCACCGCCGCCGCGTCCGCCCATACTCGCATGACCGCGTCCGGCGCTAGCCATAGC
>JBKPRE010000191.1:0-6889 GCA_046734435.1 Pseudomonadota bacterium
GATTGTGCGGTCGCGCTGTCATCTTCAATGAGTAGAACGCGCATTTAAGTCCCCTTCTCGCCGCAACCGGGCCATGAGGTCACGCCGCAATCCCGCGGCGAGGCTGAAAAAAACGCGGTGGGACAAACCGAATCGACACTATCGAGGCATGGTTAACAAAACCTGATTCTTCCACGCAAGCGTGCCGTAGGCAGAGACGCCCGAATCGGCGTAAGATGTTGCTGGAGAGTGGTTTTTTGGCCACGTCCTGTCTAATGCCCTAGTTTAAGAATCGGGTCTAACCGATTCTAACGACTCGCCCCTTCCGTCCTGGCTGGGCGACTCAAAGCCTTAAGTCCCGTGGACGAATGACCCAATGATTAACGACCCGGGTAAACACCAAGTTAATGGAACCGCTTTAGCGGTAAGCCTAAGGGTCGGTTTATGGCGCAGCCGTCGGCGCGCCTGTGACGGGCGGAGCCGATGAAAGCGCTCGCGGAGCAGATTGGCGACATCGACGGCGTTGAGATTTACGGACGCGTTGTAGCCGTGCGTGGGCTCATGATCGAGGTTGCTGGACCGATCTATGCGATGTCGGTCGGCGCGCGATTGACCATCGAGACCGGCGGCAGGCCGATACCGTGCGAGGTTGTCGGCTTCTCTGGCGGCCACGCGCTTGCGATGCCGTTCGCCGCGCTTGATGGCGTGCGCCGTGGCTGCAGAGCGGTCGTGTCGAGTGCAGCAGGCGCCATTCGTCCGTCCGAGCGCTGGCTTGGGCGCGTTGTCAATGCGCGCGCCGAGCCGATCGATGGGCTGGGGCCGCTGCCAGCCGGGCCCGCGCCGTATCCTTATCGTGCCTCGCCGCCGCCTGCGCATGCGCGCCGCCGCGTGGGCGAGCCGCTCGATCTTGGCGTGCGCGCACTCAACACATTCGTCACAGTGTGCCGCGGGCAGCGTATGGGCATCTTTTCGGGCTCGGGCGTCGGCAAGTCGGTGCTCCTGTCGATGCTGGCCCGCAACGTGTCAGCGGACATCTCGGTAATCGGTCTCGTCGGCGAGCGCGGACGTGAGGTTCAGGAATTCTTGCAGGACGATCTCGGTGCCGCCGGTCTCGCGCGCTCTGTGGTTGTCGTCTCCACGTCCGATGAGCCAGCGCTGATGCGCCGGCAGGCCGCCTATCTGACGCTCGCCATCGCCGAATATTTCCGCGATCTCGGCAAGGATGTGCTGGTGCTAATGGATTCGGTGACGCGCTTTGCGATGGCTCAGCGCGAGATCGGCCTTTCGGCCGGCGAACCGCCGACCGCAAAAGGATATACGCCAACGGTTTTCGTGGAGTTGCCGCGGCTGCTCGAACGTGCTGGCCCGGGAACGGAGCAGGGTACCATCACCGGTATTTTTAGCGTGCTTGTGGATGGCGACGATCACAATGAACCCGTCGCCGATGCGGTCCGCGGTATCCTCGATGGTCACATCGTCATGGAGCGAGCGATCGCCGAGCGCGGTCGCTATCCAGCCATCAACATCCTGAAATCGATTTCACGCACCATGCCGCGGGCCGCGGACCCGACCTTTCTGCCGGCAATTAATCGTGCGCGCCAGGTGATGGCGACCTACTCGGATATGGAAGAGCTGATCCGGCTAGGCGCCTACCGGCCCGGCTCCAGCCCTGAGGTGGACGAGGCGATAGCCTTGCATAAGCCGCTGGAGGACTTCCTGGCCCAGCTTAAGGAAGAGTCAACTCCTATGGCGGAGGGCTACCAGCAGTTGGAGCGGATTCTAAGAGGCGAAGAAACACAAAACTAACGTTATTGGGGGACACTTGGCCCCTGATTAGTCCGGAATATGGGGCGTGCGGCCCTGGCGGGACTGCCAAGCCGCCCCCCACGTATTCGGGACTTCGGGGAGTACCTAGTCGATGAAGTCACGCGAAACCCTTATCCGTCTCAAGAAATTCCAGGTCGACGAGAAACGCCGCAAGGTCGCCCAGATCGAGGCGATGATCGCCGAGTTCGACCGTATTGCCGGCGATCTCGAGCGCGAGATCAAGATCGAACAGGACCGTGCGGGCATCCACGACCCCGCTCATTTTGCCTATCCAACCTATGCGAAGGCGGCGACGTCGCGTCGCGAAAATCTCAAGCACTCGACCGACGAATTGCGCGTGCAACTCGACGATGCCAAGGCCGCCCTCGGCGAGGCATTCGAGGAGCTCAAGAAGGTCGAAATGCTGGATGAGCGCGACCAGCAGCGCGAGAAGGCGGAAGAAAATGCGCGCGAGCAAACGGAGCTCGACCGGATTGCTGCGCTTCGCTTTAACGCAGGTGGCGCACCGGCCTAGCTACCAAGCGTCGCGGAAAAAGCGAGCCGCCGCCGGTCGCTGCCGACGGCGGCTCTTCTCATTTGGGCGTAGCGTCGATCTTTGAGCCGGCAAAATTTACCGCTGCTGCAATTCGACGCACCGTTGGGCTGCAGGTGTCGATAAATATTTTTTTACGCGCGTCGCTGCTTAGGGCAACGCAACCATATCAGCGTGTCCAGCATCGAATTTCATTTGCCGCGCGCGCGGCGATATTGCCGCTTGTATTAATACATTCACATACATTTCCTTGCATCTCAATTTCAGGTGCCCTCTAATTCATTGGCGTTGGGCCGCGACATTCGCGCCGATCGCCTTGGGGGCAATTTACCGATGATGGCAAAAAAATCTCCGAACCCTACGGACAAGTACGTCGGGTCTCGCGTGCGCATGCGCCGGCTGATGTTGAGCATGAGTCAGGAAAAGCTCGGCGAAAAACTTGGACTGACGTTTCAGCAGGTGCAGAAATACGAGAAAGGAACGAACAGGATCGGCGCAAGCCGGTTGCAGCATATCGCGCAGATTCTCAAAGTGCCGGTGTCGTTCTTTTTTGAAGGTGTGAGCGGCGGGAGGCAATCTGAAGATGGATCATCCAAGGCGCCCGTCGCGGATTACGTTTCTGATTTCCTGTCGAGCTCCGACGGGCTTGCGCTGACGAAGGCCTTCACCAACATCAAAGACTCCAAGCTTCGCCGCCGCGTCGTCGACCTGGTCGAGGAAATTGCAGGCGAGCAACGATAACAGCAGCATTCCTAGAAAGCATTCGCCAGATCACGCGCCCCTTGCGCCTGCGCGCCGCGCTGCATCTTGCCTTCGATGTCGGCGACAAGATTGGCCACGACGGCAGTACGTCTTGCGACAGGGTTTCGCTCATAACCTTGCTGTTGGAAGAAATTTGACGTCGGCACGCGCGCCCGCATTTCCTGTGGCATCGTCACAATGTCAAAGCCATTGCCATCGCCGGTCAAATTCATCACTTCCAGCTCAGCGGCAGTGAGCGTTGCCGTATGCCCTTTCGCGCGCGCGAAACGGAGTGAATCGACCAGCTTCTGCACCTGCAGCAGCGGCCCGATATCGATGTCGAGGACTGCCGCGTGAATTCCAAAGCCGCCCGCGGTCGTCTTTGCGAGCCGGTCGTGCTCGTTCCAGTGATTGGGTACCGAGCGGCTGAACGCGATCATCCGCTTGAAGGCTTCAATCTTGCGCTCCATGGCGATCTTTGCACCGCCGCTCAGCGTGTTGGCCTTTTGCCGAAGGATGGCAGTGAGCCGACCGCCGTGTTCGGCCAGAAGTGACACCGAATTCGTGCTTAGCAACTGGTTGTATCCGACCGCAGGGGAGATCGCGCGCGCGCCGGGCCGGTAGGGAACCAGCCCCGCTTGAGAGTCGTAGTTGCCGTTGCCTCCTGTCTCAAAGACGTAGACGCCGACAATCTGATCGCGCGTCAGGCCCGAGGCGAGCGCCGCCTTCGCATAAGCACGCTTGAAGTCGAGTTCGCTCGCCGGGCGCTGTGGCACAAAGCCGAATTGCTCGGAGGCGTTCTGGAGAAAATCGGCGACGACCGGAATATCGGGTCGCTCCGGTGGCGGTTGCGTCGGCGCCCGCGGATCGACCGGGCGCGGTGGCCCTGAATAAACCGGGGGCTGCGTCAACACATAATCGTTGAGTTCGACTGGCCTGTGCTCGCGACGTTTCGCATTACGAACGCGGCGCTTGGCTGCGACTGCATCCCAATAGGCATCGGCTTCGGCATCATAGGCGCCCCGTGCCGCCTGATATTGCGCGAGCTTTGCCTGATATTCGGCGAGCGCAGCAGGCGAAACGGCTTGCGCCCACGCCTGCGGCACGAGGGCAGGCAAGCTCAAGACGATCACGGATGCCCAGGCACGCAGACCGGTCCTCATACGGGATCTTGTCGGCCATTTTTATCGATTCGGCCACTTCGCAACAAAACGCGCCGCAAATGCGGCGCGTCGAACTGCAAGTGAAATCCAAAGAGCTTTACCGGACGGTCGGCGCGGTTCGGTCGGTAAATATAACCGGCCCGCCAGCCTTGATCACCGTCGGATTCTGCGCGGTCATAATATCCACGCCAAGATTCAACTCGCGCGCCGAGATGCCGATCGCGGCGATCAGTAGCGCGGCAGCAAGCCCGACCACCACGATCTTGAGATGGGTGCCGCGGTCTGCGGTGTACATGGACCAATTCATGACGTCCTCCGGGGCTCCTGCTCCTCTGTCTCCCCGTCCTGACAAAAGGTTCACCTGGATCGAGCATTTAACGTAGGTGCGCCGCCACAGTTCCCAAGGCCGCATCACGGATCGTTGAATCCCCGTGATGTTTTGGCGATTTGCCTGCAGCCACGGCACTTTAGGCGCCGCCAGCGGCGATTCGCCGCGAAGTCAGAGCAAGCTGGCTAGATGCTGCCGACGGTCTTCAGGCGCGAGCGCGGGTGAATCTCGCTTTGCGAGAGAACCGGTGTCTGCGCCCGGAACCGTTCGACGATCCCGCGCACATAGGGGCGAATGTTCGCCGACGTCACCAGCACGGGCGCTTCGCCTTCGCGTGCCGCTTCCTCGAAGCGCTCGCGGACAAGGGTGATGAACTCGGACAGGCGCGAGGGCTGCATGGCGAGCTGCCGGTCGTCGCCCTGGCCGACCATCGATTCGGCAAAGGCCTGTTCCCATTTTGCCGACAGCGCGACCAGCGGCAGATAGCCGCCCGGGCTGGTGTGCTGGGCGCAAAGCTGGCGTGACAGCCGCGCACGCACGTGTTCGGCAAGCATGATCGGGTTGCGCGAACCCGCGATGCCGTCGGCGATCCCTTCCAGGATTGTCGCGAGGTCGCGGATCGATACGCGTTCGGCAAGCAGAATTTGAAGAACACGTTGTATGCCGGAAACCGTGATCAGATTGGGCACAAGATCCTTCACCAGCTCGGACTGTTCCTTCGGCAGCTCTTTGAGCAACTTCTGCACTTCGCCATAGGAGAGCAGCTCTGCCATGTTGCTCTTGAGCAGTTCGGTCAGATGCGTCGAGAGCACGGTGGCGGCGTCGACCACCGTGTAGCCCTTCATTGAAGCCTCTTCCTTGTGCGAGCCATCGATCCAGGTCGCCGGCAATCCGAACGTCGGTTCGGTCGTGTGTGTGCCTGGGAGCTTCACCTGCGCGCCCGCCGGGTCCATGACCATGTACTGGCCAGTCCAGACCTTGCCGCTGCCTGCGTCGACTTCCTTGATCTTGATGACATAAGTGTTCGCATCGAGCTGCACATTGTCGAGCAGACGGACCGCAGGCATGACAAAGCCCATTTCGACCGCTAGTGAACGCCGTAGGGCCTTGATCTGCTCGGTCAGGCGGTCGGAGCCATCTGGCGCGTTGACCAGAGGCAGAAGCGCGTAGCCAAGCTCTACTTTTAAATCGTCAATTTTGAGCGCGGCCGCGATAGGTTCGTCCGGGGCATCGCCCTTAGCCGCGGCTTCGGTCTTCTGCGTTTCCACTGCCAGCGTTGCCTTCATACGCCGGTCGACGATAAAGGCCAGCGCCGCTGCACCGCTGCCGAGCGCCATGAATGGGAAAATTGGGATGCCGGGCAGAAGCGCCATGACCAGCATCACCGCGCCCGACATGCCAAGCGCCTTGGGATAGCCGGAAAGCTGGCTGAGCAGCGCCTTGTCGGCGGCGCCAGCGACGCTTGCCTTGGAGACCAGCAAGCCTGCGGCGGTCGAAACGATGAGCGCCGGCACCTGCGTCACCAGACCGTCGCCTACGGTGAGGATCGTGTAGGAATGCGCAGCGTCGGCGAAGCTGAGGCCCTGTTGCGCAATGCCGATGATCATGCCGCCGATCACATTGATGAACACCACCAGCAAACCGGCGATGGCGTCGCCGCGCACGAATTTTGAGGCACCGTCCATGGCGCCGAAGAAGCCACCTTCGTCCTCCAGCTTCTGCCGGCGGCGGCGCGCTTCCTTCTCGTCGATGAGACCGGCCGAAAGGTCGGCGTCAATTGCCATCTGCTTGCCGGGCATGGCGTCCAGATGGAAGCGGGCGGCAACTTCGGCGATGCGGCCGGAACCTTTGGTGATCACGACGAAGTTCACGATGATGAGGATCGCGAAGACAATAATGCCGATCACGAAATTACCGCTCATCACGAAATTGCCGAAGGCCTCGATCACGTGCCCGGCGGCGTCGGTGCCTTCATGGCCGCGCGACAGGATCAGGCGCGTCGATGCGAGGTTGAGGGCCAGCCGCAACATCGTCGCGATCAGCAGCACGGTCGGGAAAGCTGAAAATTCCAGCGGCGTATGAATGAACAATGCTGTCATCAGGATCAGCACCGAGAAGATGATCGAGATTGCCAGCGAGAAATCGAGCAGCAACGGCGGCAGTGGCAGGATGAGCACTACGAGAATGGTGAGCACGCCCACCGCGAGCGCCAGATCCCCGCGCTTGAAGAAAGCGCCGACGTCGCCGAGGCCGGGCAGCTTGATGCCGCCGATCGTGCTTGTCGTCGTCGCGGCAGTAATATCGCTCATGCTCAACGTC
>JBKPRE010000192.1:0-15684 GCA_046734435.1 Pseudomonadota bacterium
GCAGGCCGCCACGACGGCAATTCTGTCATTCCTGGTGTTTACGTTCGGCTCTTTGCTGGTCGCGATCCAGGTCGCGAGCGGGCAGCTGACGCCCCGGATCATCGCCACGACCCTGCTGCGGGACAACGTCGTCCGCTACACCGTCGGGCTGTTCATGTTCACGTTCATCTTCGTGCAGGCCGCTGCGGATAGGATCGACAGCAAAGTGCACCAGCTGCCTTTATTCGTGGCGGCCGCTCTGACGCTGGCCTGTTTTGCCTCGTTTCTCTACCTGATCGACTATGCGGCGAGATTACTGCGTCCCATCTCCATTCTGACCCGCGTGGGAAACGAGGGGCTTGCGGTCATCAAGAGTGTGTATCCCGACCCCAGTCTCGGTCCGGGTTTTCCGAAAAGCCAGCGCCGCGCGCTTGCGCTGCCTGAGCGTGTCATTCAGCATCAGGGCACGTCGGCGATCGTTCTGGCGGTCAATCTTGAAAAATTGCGGAGCGAGGCCGAAAGGTCGCATGGCGTCATCGAATTCGTGCCACAGGTGGGCGACTTTGTTGCCGTCGATGAGCCGCTGTTCAACCTGTATGGCGGCGCGCACACGGTCGAAGACGATGCATTGCGTTCCGCTGTCGTATTCGGGTCGGAACGCACGATGGAGCAGGATCCGACCTTTGCATTCCGCATCGTGATCGACATTGCGCTGAAGGCGCTATCCCCGGCGATCAACGATCCGACCACCGCCGTTCTCGCCATCGATCAATTGCATCGCTTGTTGCGATCGGTCGGAACGCGGCACTTGCGCACCGATGATATCCACGACATCTCCGGACAGTTGCGGCTGATCGTCCGCACGCCCAATTGGGATGATTTTGTGCACATGGCCTTCAGTGAGATCCGCGCCTGCGGGGCGAACAATCTGCAGATCGTGCGCCGGTTGCGGGCAATGATCGAGAACCTCAACGAGACCCTGCCGGGCCATCGTCAGCGCGAACTTCAGGTGCAGTCAAAGCTGTTGGATCAGGAAATCGAAAGGTTGTTCCGGTATCCAGAGGAACAGATGCTGGCTCGCATTGCCGACTCGCAAGGGTTGGGCGGGCATTCGAGCAAGGTCAAGCAGGCGCGCAAGCGCGCCGCGACCCGGCGCGCTTGAGCAAGATCGCTCGGCGGATCTAGTCAATGATGTGGTAGCCGCCGTCGATATACAACGTTTCGCCGGTGATAAGACGCGCGGCGTCATGCGCAAGGAAGGCGGTGGCTGCCCCGACGTCATCGATACTGACAAGGCTGCGCGCCGGCGCTTTTGCCTTTGCCTTGTCGAGCAAGGCGTCGAATTCGGGAATGCCTGACGCGGCTCGGGTCGCGAGCGGGCCGGGCGAGATTGCGTGCACCCGGATTCCCTTTGGACCAAGCTCTGCCGCAATATAGCGGACCGCGCATTCGAGCGCGGCTTTAGCGACACCCATAATGTTGTAGTTCTTAACGACCATCTGGCTGCCGTAGTACGACATCGTGAACAGCGTGCCGCCCTTGCGCATGAGCGGTTCAGCCAGACGAGCCATGCGGATAAACGTCCAGCAGGAAATGTCCATCGTTGTCGCGAACCCTTCGCGCGATACGTCGACGACGCGACCCTGCAACGCTTCTTTCGGTGAGAAGGCAATCGAGTGCACGACAAAATCTAGCTTGCCCCATTCCTTGCCGATCCGCTCAAAGACCGCTTCCATCTGCCCCGGCTCGTTAACGTCAAGCGGCATGAAAATCGGCGCCTCGAGGGCGCGGGCAAGAGGCTCGACGTACTTTTTGGCCTTGTCATTGACGTAGGTGACGGCGACCTCTGCGCCAAGCGCGCGGAAGGCCTTGGCGCATCCCCAGGCAATCGAGTTTTCGTTTGCAATACCGACGATCAACCCTCTTTTTCCTTCAAGCAGCTTGGCTTTTGCTGTCGGCAGGATCGGTGAGGTGTTTTTGGCTACAGTCTTGGTCATGTGAGTATCCACATAATGGTCTGCGATTTTCTTGATCGCGCGGAACGCCTGGCGTCGATCCTTGGCATCGTCAACGTGGGCAATTTCGCGGCCATTGACCCTCAGGTGGCCTTCACCCCAAGGTGCAACGTCGATTTCCAGCCGATCATCGCCCAGCAGCGCGACAAATTGCTGAACTGTTGCCCCTTTTCCGACGGCCAATGCCTGATCGGTCTTCCATTCGAGGGCTCTTGACGGCATTAAACGTCCTTTTGGGGGCTTCTGCTGAAAACACAGGCATACGGCTGACCTCGCAGCTGGCGAAGTCAGGCAGTCATCGACGTCTGTTTCAATCCGTGCTGAACCGATGGAGGCGCGAGGCGTTCACGTCGTCATGCCGGGACGCCCGTTGCCCAGTGATTGCGTAAACTTCTGCGTCATCTGCTGCGCTTCTTCGACGAGCTTTCGTCCATCGTCAGCGGCCATCTGCATCCGCTGAGACATACACTTCGTGTAGGTCTCAAAGGCCTCCGGAACGCTTTTGGTGCTGCTCAACTTGCTCGCCAGATCGGACCACAGCGAAATTTCGGACTGTATGCGATCAATCCAGGCGCGACTGGCGTGTTCGCACGATTCCAAAATCGCCTTTTGAAAGTTGAGCGCCGTTTCTGTCTGGTGCTGTCCCCAATTGACGACATCCGGAGAAACGCCTGCTTTCGATGTACTCATTGTCTCTTTGGTAGCCATAGCATGATACCTCCCAAGACACAGGAATTCCGAGTGCAGTATGCGGACGGAATGTCGGGTCTCATTGACCTGTGTCAAAGAGCCAACATCTTCTGCTGCTACTAAGCAATATCTCCCCGTACAAGGCCCGCAAGGACACCGCAAAATGTCGGATCAGAAAAGTTCTTTCTTACCTGAGACCGCGACGACGCCGTTTGGGTTATTTGCCGCTGCAACAGAGTACGCTATCGATGCGGGCCAGCGCAGCGTGTTGTTTTGGGATGTGTTGCGTCAGCGCGGAAACCAGTATCGCGAGCACCTGGCAGAAAACGCGCCGCACGTGCTCGACTATCAGGTTGAACTGATTGTTGACGGCCGAAAACTGGATCGGCCTGTAAATTACGGCCTTGTGCGCGTCATCCCGCCCGATGGCGTAACGATCAATCCAAAGCTGCGTCCATTTGTCGTGGTCGATCCGCGCGCCGGCCACGGCCCCGGCATCGGCGGTTTCAAGGCCGACAGCGAAATCGGCGTTGCGTTCAAGGCGGGCCATCCTTGCTATTTCGTTGGGTTTCTCCCGGATCCGATGCCCGGTCAAACGATCGGGGATATTGCCCGCGCCGAAGCCATCTTCATCGAAAAAGTAATAGCCGCCCACCCGGAGGCGAGCGGGAAGCCCTGCGTGATCGGAAACTGCCAGGCTGGCTGGGCAATCATGATGCTAGCGGCGCTGCGCCCGGAATTGTTCGGCCCCATGATCATTGCCGGCTCACCGCTTTCATATTGGGCCGGCGTGCACGGCAAGAATCCGATGCGCTATTCGGGTGGGTTGCTGGGCGGCAGCTGGCTGACCGCGCTTGCGGGCGATCTCGGCAACGGCAAGTTCGATGGCGCCTGGCTCGTGCAGAACTTCGAGAATCAAAATCCCGCCAATACGCTGTGGTCCAAGCAATACAATCTCTATTCGAAGATCGACACGGAAGCGCCTCGCTATCTGGGCTTCGAAAAATGGTGGGGCGGCCACGTCAATCTTAATGCAGAAGAAATCCAGTTCATCGTCGACGAATTGTTCGTCGGAAACAATCTTGCCGCGGGCCGCATCCAGACCTCGGACGGAACAACGATCGACCTTCGCAATATCCGCTCGCCGATCGTCGTGTTTTGCTCGAAGGGCGACAACATCACGCCGCCGCAACAGGCGCTGGGGTGGATCCTCGATCTGTATGACAGCGTCGATGACATCCGCTCTTTCGGGCAAACCATCGTCTATACGATCCATGAGACGGTCGGCCATCTGGGCATCTTCGTTTCCGGCGGCGTGGCAAAGAAAGAGCACGGCGAATTTTCCAGCAATATCGATCTGATCGACACCTTGCCGCCCGGCCTTTACGAGGCCGTGTTCGAGAACAAAAGCGACGACACGGCCAATCCGGATCTCGCCGGCGGAAACTGGGTCATGCGTTGCGAGATGAGAACACTGGACGACATCCGTGCGCTTGGCGGCAACGATGCGGCGGACGAGCGTCGCTTTGCGACTGCGGCACGGGTCTCGGAGATAAACCTGTCGCTCTATCGCACCTTCATGCAGCCGTTTGTGCGCGCGATGGTGCCGGCGCCCGTTGCCGACTGGATCCGGCAATGGCATCCGCTTCGCCTCCAGTACGAAATTTTCTCCGACCAGAATCCGTTCATGGCGCCAATCGCCCGGCTGGCCGAGCAAGTGCGTGCCAACCGGAAGAGCGTCGACAAGGACAATCCGGTGCTGGCTGCGCAGGAAAATATGTCGAAGCGGATCGAGGGCGCGCTCGATTCCTGGCGCGAAGCGAGCGAAACATGGTCCGAGCGCATGTTCCTGGCGATGTACGGCTTGCCAACTTTGCAGGCGGCCGTCGGCATCGATCCTGCCGGGACGCAACGGCTGAGAAAGGCCAGCAAAAATCCTTTACATCGCGAGCTTCTGCAAAAGCGCATCGCCGAGCTCAAGGCGCTTGTTGCTGCTGGCGGTCTGCGCGCCGCGATTGTTCGCAGCCTGATTTATGTCGGGATGAATCGGGCTGCAGTCGACGAGCGCGCCTTTGAGGTGACGCGTCGGATCCGCGAGGCAAACGACGAAATGCCTCTCGCGGAATTCAAGAAACTGGTGCGCAAGCAGTTCAACGTTCTGCTGATCGACCAGAAGGCCGCGCTCGAGGCTATTCCGTCGATGCTTCCACCGGATCTCGAAAGCCGGCAGAAAGCATACGACCTGATCCTTCAGGTCCTGCGCGCACGCGGCGAGCTAAGCGCCGAGGACAATAACCGGATAAAAGAGATTGGCCGTCTGTTCGGCGTCGAGGGCGGTGCGGCTAAAGGCCACCTGCGCGAAGTTGGGAAAAAGTCGCAAGCCAAAGCATCCTGAAAAAGCCGCTTAGCCAGTCATGTGGGTACCCCGATAGTTCCGCATCCAGGCCCGGGCCGGCGCCAGGTTGGCCCAAAGTCCACTTTCCGACATTGCGGGAAGACCTAATCTTTTTTCACGCCTCGCAAAAGAACCGGGCGATGCTCGATTTCGGGGGAATTCGAATGCGTGAAATTGTAAGGGCGCCTAACGCGGCTCGGCAACAGCGCTTCGGCTACAAGCGTGTGTTTGGAGCCGGGTCAGTCCTTCCAAGTTCGTATATTTTTGAGAATGGCCAGAAAGGTGCGGAGCGCGCTGTTCTTTCGGTGCGACGCGGGCCGATCCGCTACAGACGCAATAGCACAATCGTCTGCGAAGGAGGCACGGCCGACTATGTCTTCATGGTCGTCGATGGCGTCGTTCGGCGCTGCAAGGCCTTCCAGAACGGCACGCGCGCCATCGTGGCCTTCCATACGCCTGGAGAGCTCTTTGGGTGGACCGACGAATTGACCCATGCGCTGTCGATCGAGGCGGCAACTGACGCATTGATCTTGTATTTCAAGCGCAATGTCTTGATGTCGGCGGCGTCTCGCGACCACAAAGTTGCAAATACCCTTTTGAGAGCGGCAACAAGCGAGCTGCGGTGCATTCAGCTCCACTCCCTGCGGATCAACCAGAGCGCGAAATGCCGGGTTGCAGGGTTTCTGCTCGACCTGTCCGCCAGAATGGCGGAAACGGCAAACGTTGATCTCCTGATGTCTCACCAGGATGTTGCTGACCATCTCGGTCTGTCGATTGAGACAGTAAGCCGGACTATCACTGAGCTGGAGCGGGCCTGCCTGATCGAGCGTGCATCGGCCAGGACGATCAGCCTCATAAACCGCGCAGCGCTTGCGCGCCTTTTAGACTAGTCGCCGTTTCCGCCCGACGCGCCGGTCGGAGCGGACCGCGCGCCATGGCTTCCCGCAAAAGCGTGATAACGGCGGTCTAGGTTTTGTCGCAATTTGGCAACATTGTTGTATAAAAGCATCAGTTCATAAAAGGGCCAATCCAAGCCTCTTTTCGGGACGGACGCATAGTGCTGCCTCCCGCAGCCGCTTCCGCGACAGGGACGTATGAGCGTCGAACAGGCTGCTACCGCCGATACCACGCTCGCCGGCGCACCCGGAAAGCGCCGCGACATGCGCATCCTTGGTCCGTTGGCCGTCGGGTTGGCGCTGCTGTCGGCGCTCGTGACATTTATCGTCCTCGCCGATTTTACGCCGCTTTCGCCGACCCACGACGTGGTGGTCTCGTTGCTCGCAGCAAACGCGGCCACGGTGGTGCTACTGCTGGCGGTCATCGTCCGCGACATCTGGCAGGTCGTGCAGGCACGCCGGACCGGACGGGCGGCCGCCCGATTGCACGTCCGCATCGTCGGAATATTTTCGTTGATCGCTGCCGCGCCGGCGATCCTGGTGGCGATCGTCGCCAGCGTGACGCTCGACCGCGGCCTTGATCGGCTGTTTTCCACCCGCACGCGTTCGGCAATCGAGAACTCGCTGATCGTTGCCGAAGCCTACCTGCGCGACCACGCCCAGATCGTGCGGTCGGACATCATGGTCATGGGCTACGACATCGCACGCAACAAGAGTGTCTTCGACCAGGACCCGGATAAACTTCGCCAGTTTCTGACTTTTCAGGCACAGGTCCGGGGCCTCGCCGCAGCCATCGTGCTCGACAAGGAGCTGAAAGTCATTGCGCGTGCCGATCTCAATATCAATCAGACCTTCGCGCTGCCGCCACGCGATGCCCTGCCGCTTATCGGCAGCAAAGAACCGCAAGTCGTTCTGCTGCCGGACGCCAATTACGTCGCCGCCGTCGTCAAATTGGATCAGTACGAGGACTATTATCTTTATCTGACGCGACTGCTCGATCCACGTGTCGTCCCGCAACTTCAGGCAACCCGCGCGAGCGCGACAGAATATGCGGCGCTCGAAACGCGCCGCGCCGGCGTGCAAGTGGCGTTCGCGCTGATGTACACCGTGATCGCGCTGACGGTGCTGCTCTCGGCGGTCTGGATCGGACTGAATTTTGCCAACCGGCTGGTTGCACCGATCCGTAGGCTTATTGGCGCCGCGAATGCCGTTTCGACCGGAAATCTTTATGTGCGCGTTCCCGTGCGTCAGGCGGAAGGAGACCTGGCGCAACTCGGCGAAACGTTTAACCGGATGACGCAAGAGCTGCGGACGCAGCGTGATGACATCATGCAGGCACACGATCTCATCGACAGCCGCCGGCGATTCACCGAAGCCGTGCTGGCAGGCGCAAGCGCCGGCGTCATTGGCGTCGATGGGAACGGCGCAGTCAGCATACTCAACCGCTCAGCGGAAAAATTGATAGGGCGCACTGAAAGCGAGGTCCTCGGCAGGCCGCTCGCAGAGGCGCTGCCCGAGCTTGCCGACTTCATGGCCGCGGCCCGCTCCGGATCACGCACCCAGGATCAGATCACGATCAGCCGCAACGGCCGGGAGCGCAATCTTTCCGTCCGCGTCACAAGCGAGCAGGCCGGAGACTCCGATCGCGGCTCCGTGGTGACACTGGACGACATCACGGAGCTGGTTGCCGCACAGCGCACATCCGCGTGGGCCGATGTCGCCCGTCGCATTGCGCACGAGATCAAGAATCCGCTGACTCCAATTCAGCTTTCGGCCGAACGCCTGCGCCGGAAGTACGGCAAAGTGATCGAGGAGGATCGCGGCGTCTTCGAGCAATGTACGGACACCATTGTTCGGCAGGTCGAAGACATCCGGCGCATGGTCGACGAGTTCTCGCATTTTGCGCGGATGCCGAAGCCCGTCATGGCCGCGGAAGACGTTGCCGATGCGGTCCGGCAAACCGTGTTTCTGATGCGCGTGGGTAACTCCGAAATCGAAATCGATACCAAAATCGGCGAGGAGCCTATGCCCGCCCGGTTTGACCGGCGGCTGATCTCGCAGGCGCTGACCAACCTCATCAAGAATGCCGCCGAGGCGATCGCGGCCGTCCCGCCCGCGGAGCTCGGCAAGGGTGTAATCCGCGTATTTGTTGAACGCGAAGGCGGCGATGTCGTGATCGACGTGATCGATAACGGCATCGGCCTTCCCAAATCGAACCGCAGCCGCCTGCTCGAGCCTTACGTGACGACGCGGGAAAAGGGCACAGGTTTGGGACTGGCGATCGTCGGACGCATCATCGAGGAGCATGGCGGCAGCATCGAGCTGCGTGACGCCAGCGAAAAAATACCCGGCCAGCGGGGTGCCTGGGTGCGTATTCGATTTGCCGCTGCCGGCAAGGCCGAGCAGCCGCAATCAGAACAACCAACGTCGGTAAGTGGAAAGTAGCATGGCTTCCGAAATTCTGATTGTCGACGACGAGGCCGATATCCGCGATCTGGTGGCGGGTATTCTTCAGGACGAGGGCTATGTCACGCGCACCGCGCGTAACAGCGACGAGGCGCTGAGCGCGATCGTTGCTCGCCGGCCGAACCTTGTCTTTCTCGATATCTGGCTCCAGGGCAGCAAGCTGGATGGGCTGCAATTGCTCGAAGCCGTCAAGCAGGAGCATCCAGAGCTTCCGGTCGTGATGATCTCCGGTCACGGAAACATCGAAACGGCGGTCGCCGCCATCAAGCTCGGCGCGTACGACTTCATCGAGAAGCCGTTCAAGGCGGATCGGCTCGTGCTGGTTGCGGATCGTGCGCTGGAAAATTCGCGGCTCAAACGCGAGGTTAAAGAGCTCAAGCAACTGACGCCGATCCCCGCGACGTTGATTGGCCGTTCTGCTGCGATGGCCCAGCTCCGGCAGGGGATCGAACGTGTGGCGCCGACCAACAGCCGGGTTCTTATTGTCGGTCCCTCCGGCGCCGGCAAGGAACTCGCTGCGCGGACACTTCATCTGCAGTCGGCACGGGCGAACGGCCCATTCGTCGTGATTAATGCCGCCGCGATCACGCCGGAGCGCATGGAAATCGAATTGTTCGGTGTCGACCAGTCGAATGGATCGGAGGGCCGGAAAGCCGGCGCCCTGGAAGAGGCCCATGGCGGCACGCTTTTCGTTGACGATATCGCCGAGCTGCCGCGCGAGACCCAGAACAAGATCTTGCGTGTGCTGGTCGACCAGACGTTTCAGCGTGTTGGCGGCAGCGCCAAGATTGCCGTGGACGTGAGGATCGTTTCGTCGACGGCACGAAATCTTGAGGCCCTGATCGCCGAAGGCAAATTCCGCGAGGACCTCTATCACCGGCTGGCGGTGGTGCCGATCCGTGTTCCGCCTTTGGCTGAACGGCGCGAAGACATTCCAGATCTCGTCGAATATTTCATGGATCAGATTTCGCAGGCGACAGGATTGCCGAAGCGCCGGATTGGCGATGACGCCATGGCTGTTCTGCAATCGCACAACTGGCCCGGCAATGTTCGTCAGTTGCGCAACAACATCGAGCGGCTGATGATCCTGGCAGGCGGCGACCCGGAGGCTGTAATGAACGCGAGCATGCTGCCGCCGGATGTCGGCTCGATGGTTCCCAACATGCCGAACGGAGATGGCGGCGAGCACCTGATGGGGTTGCCGCTGCGCGACGCCCGGGAGGTATTCGAGCGCGAATACCTGGTTGCGCAGATCAGCCGCTTCGGTGGCAATATTTCGCGCACGGCCGAATTCGTCGGCATGGAACGCTCCGCGCTCCATCGTAAGCTCAAGGCCCTCGGGATCGATTAGCTGGCCATGTCACGCATCGCATACGTCAACGGCCGCTATCTGCCGCACGGCCAGGCAAAGGTCGCCGTCGAGGATCGCGGATACCAGTTCGCGGATGGCGTCTATGAAGTTTGCGAGGTGAGGGGAGGCCGCATGATCGACGAGACCCGCCACATGGCGCGGCTCGATCGGTCGCTCAAGGAATTACGGATTGCGCGTCCGATGTCGCCTCGTGCATTGGCCGTGGTGCTGCGCGAAACGATCCGCCGTAACCGGGTCCGCGACGGGATCGTCTACCTGCAGGTCACCCGCGGCGTCGCCAGGCGCGATTTTCCGTTTCCAGCCGAAAACACCCGCCCGTCGCTGGTGGTGACTGCGCGCAGCAACGATCTCGACCGTCTCGAGCACGTAGCCGCCGAGGGCGTCGCTATTGTTACCGTTCCGGACATCCGCTGGAAACGCGTCGATATCAAGTCCGTCGCTTTGCTGCCCAACGTATTGGCCAAGCAGACTGCGCGCGAGCAGGGCGCGCGCGAAGCCTGGCTGGTCGACGCGAAAGGGCGGATCACGGAAGGCGGCTCATCGAGTGCGTGGATCGTCAGCCGTGACGGCAGAATCATCACGCATCCGCTCGGGGAAGACATCCTTCCCGGCATTACGCGATCGGTCGTGATCGACATGATCAAGGCGCAGGGGCTTCCATTCGAGGAACGTACCTTTACGGCTGAGGAGGCCTACCAGGCGCGCGAAGCATTCATCACGTCGGCGAGTCAGGTCGTGCTGCCGGTGGTGAAAATAGACGGCCGGCCGGTCGGCAACGGCGCGCCGGGACTGATCACCACGGGGCTCCGTCGCGATTATCACCGCTACGCCGAGATCGCCGTCTAGGCCATTCGCACGACGTCGAAAGGCTCGGACATCCTCATATTTTCAAAGGCTTACGGGCGCCCGCATGAACTTGTGCTTGCGCGGAAAGACAGCCTGCCATCTAATAGTATTTCCCGGGCCTCGCACCGCTACGCGTGGGGCAGAGTGGCGCATGCGCCTCAGGTCGCATGCGGAAGGACTTGGGCAACGAAAGGTCTCGCGCGTCAGACGCGAGCAAAAAATGGAAAGACGGCCATGGCAGCCGATCGTGCGCAAAATCTGCAAGACACTTTTCTCAATCACGTCCGAAAAAGCAAAGTACCCCTCACCATATTTCTGGTGAACGGTGTTAAATTGCAGGGCGTGGTGACCTGGTTCGACAATTTCTGCGTTCTGCTGCGGCGGGACGGGCATTCGCAGCTTGTCTACAAGCATGCGATTTCGACGATCATGCCGGGACACCCGATCCAGCTCTTCGAAGGGGCCGACGAGCCGCCGGCCGGAGACAAAGTCTAGTTGGAATTACGTCGACGTGATCAGGCGAGCGATCTCTTAAGCCCGGTAGCAACGGGCGGCGAGACCGGCCGTGCGATCGTCATTGAACCCTGGGTCAAGGCATCGCCGCGCCGAAACGCCGGCGTGCAAGCGGGCACACGCACGCCCGAAGCGCGCCTCGCGGAGGCCGTCGGTCTGGCGCGCGCCATCGATCTCACAATCGTGCAGGCGGGGCTTGTCACGCTCAGCGACATCCGTCCGGCAACCTATATCGGCAAAGGCAAGGTCGATGAGATCGCCGGGATGGTAAAAAGCCTGTCGGCCTCGGTCGTCGTCATGGATTGCCCGATCTCTCCGGTTCAGCAACGCAATCTTGAAAAGGCGTGGAGTGCAAAAGTTATCGATCGAACGGGACTGATCCTCGAAATTTTCGGCCGGCGGGCGCGCACGCGGGAAGGGGCCTTGCAGGTCGAGCTGGCGCATCTGACCTATCAAAAAAGCAGGCTGGTGCGGTCGTGGACTCACCTTGAGCGCCAGCGCGGCGGCTTCGGCTTCCTCGGCGGGCCCGGCGAAACGCAGATCGAAGCTGACCGGCGCGTGATCGAAGAGCGGATCGCGCGCATCGAAGCTGAGCTCGATAAGGTTAAGCGCACCCGCAAGCTTCATCGCGACAGCCGCAAGCGCGTGCCCTATCCGATTGTCGCGCTGGTCGGATACACCAACGCAGGGAAATCGACGCTGTTCAACCGGCTGACCGCCGCGACCGTCCTGTCGGCAGACATGCTGTTCGCAACGCTTGACCCAACGCTACGGGCCGTGGAACTGCCGCGCGGGGTCAAGGTCATCCTGTCCGACACGGTCGGCTTCATCTCGGATCTGCCGACCATGCTGGTGGCGGCGTTTCGTGCGACGCTGGAAGAAGTCATCGAAGCCGACGTCATCCTGCATGTGCGCGACATGTCGCATGAGGACTCGGCGGCACAGCTGCACGACGTCGAGAAAGTGCTCGACGAACTGGGGATCGCCGCGACAGACAAGCGCCTGATCGAGGTCTGGAACAAGATCGATTGTCTCGATAGTGAAGCGCGGGCGAGGGTACTCAATCTGGCCGAGCGCCAATCCTCTGATCGACGGCCAGTCGCCGTGTCGGCATTAACCGGTGAGGGAATGGATCGCCTTGTGGAAGCGATCGAAGGGCGCCTGAGCGAAAGCCGGCAGACGATTGAGGTGTCGGTCGATCCTGCGGATGGCGCCGGCCTGAGCTGGCTTTACCGCCACTCCGAAGTGCTCGCGAAGGATGTGCATGATGACGGCCGGTTGACTGTCACGGTGCGCGCGGATGCCGACAACGCGGCTCGGGTGCGGGCGAAGTTCAATTCCTGAAATTTACTTTTCGGCGGCCTTCGCCTCGTCCCAGAGCGCGTCCATCTCCGACAGGGTTGCCTCCTTCGGCGTTTTTCCGCGCGCAGCCAGCGCGCGCTCGATTGAGGCAAAGCGGCGCTCGAATTTCAGGTTTGTTTCACGCAAGACGCCTTCAGGATCAGCGCGCAGATGACGGGCGAGGTTGACGACCGCAAACAAAAGGTCGCCGACTTCGGCACCCAGCCGGTTGCCATTGGCGCCATCAAGCTCGGCCTCGATCTCGTCCGCTTCCTCGCGGATCTTCGCGAGCACTGCGCGCGGGTCGTTCCAGTCGAAACCTACCCGGCCGGCTTTGTCCTGCAGCTTCAGGGCGCGGGTTAACGCGGGCAGGCCGACCGGAACGCCGGCCAAGACGCTATCTATGGCGCCATCTGCGCCCTTCTCGCCGCGCTCGGCCTTTTCCTCCGCCTTGATGCGCTCCCACAAACCCTTAACGGCATCCGCGGTCTTGCCGTCGGCGTCTGCAAAGACATGCGGATGCCGCCGGATCAATTTCGCGGTCAGCGCCTCGACGACGTCGCCGAATGCGAAGGCGCCTTGCTCCTGAGCCATCCGGGCGTGGAAAACGACCTGCAGAAGCAGATCGCCCAGCTCGTCCTTCAGGCTTGCCAGGTCGTCGCGCGCAATGGCGTCCGCAACCTCATAGGCTTCCTCAAGCGTATAGGGAGCGATGGTCCTGAAATTCTGCTCCAGGTCCCACGGGCAACCCGTTCCCGGCGTGCGGAGCGCCGCCATGATCTCAAGCAGGCGCGTAATGTCACGGGACGGCTTCACAGGGGCGGACGTCTGGCTGGCGCTTGGCGCGGATCGAATGCCGGACCGTAGCAAAGCCCTCGCGGGGCTGCGACCGCATATCGGGGATTCGCATAAGACATATTATGGAATATTTTATAGTGGCCCTTGGTATCAAGGCTAAATGATCAGTGGCCGCATCCACGAGCGCAGCGGGTCGATAAAAGTCTACCTTTCCAGGACCAATCGCGCGGTAACAGCCACGGCGCTTTAGCAGGCAAACGACATTCGATCGTAGCCCGGCTCGACGCCCGGCGGCAGCTCCGCGCAGAGCCTCGCGTAGTCCATGTCCGTATGCAGGTTGGTCAGGATTGCGCGCTTCGGTTTGATCCTGGCGATCCATTCTAGCGCCTCATCGAGATGGAAATGGCTCGGATGCGGAGTTCGGCGCAGCGCATCGACGATCCAGACCTCCAGGCCGGCAAGCGCCGTAATACTCTCCGGCGGAAGGCTTTTGATGTCAGCGGAGTACGCGACATTGCCGAAGCGAAACCCGAGCGAGGGGATGTCGCCGTGATCCTGCAGGACGGGCAGGAGCTCAATTGAGCCTCCCTGCCCCTCGATTGTGGCCCGCTTCCCGGCAACCAGACGCTTTTCGGTGGCAATCGGGGGATACTCGCTGCCGGGCGGCTTCATAAAACAATATCCGAAGCGGGCGTGCATCGCGCGCGATGTCGGCTCATCCAGGTAGACATCGACGCGCCGACGCTTGCTCACGAATAAGGGGCGCAGGTCGTCGATACCGTGCGTATGATCGGCATGCTCATGCGTGATCAGTACGCCGTCGAGCCAGTCGACTTCGGCGTCGAGAAGTTGCATGCGCAGATCCGGCGAACAGTCGACCAGAACGCGGGTCCGGTGGCCTTGTGCATTGGCGCGTTCGACCAATAAAGAGCAGCGCCGGCGGCGGTTCTTCGGATTGTCCGGATCGCACGAACCCCACCCGAGAGCCACGCGCGGCACGCCCATTGAGGAACCGCAGCCCAGGATCGTAAAGGTTAAGCTCATGCGGCGTTCGCCAGCGTGCGCGGGACCTTGTTGAACAGCCGGAAGAAGTTCTCGGTCGTTTGCCGCGCGATCTCGTCGGCCGGCACGCCCCGAGCATCAGCTAAAACTTTAGCGGTTTCGACTACGTATGCGGGTTCATTACGTTTTCCGCGATACGGCAGCGGAGCCAGATAGGGCGCGTCTGTCTCCACCATGATGCGGTCAGCCGGCAAGGAAGCGGCGATCGCCCGCAGTGCATCGGAATTCTTGAACGTCAGAATGCCCGTAAACGAGACGTAGTGACCCAATTCGATCGCCGTAAAGGCCAGGTCGCGACCGCCGGTATAGCAATGCAGGATCGCAGGGAAGGCCCCCTTCCCGCTTTCTTCCTTCAAAATACGCGCCATGTCGTCGTCGCAATCGCGCGAATGGATCACCAGCGGCAGCCCGGTTTCGCGCGCGGCTGCGATGTGCTGCCGCAGGCCGGCGGCCTGGGCCTCACGTGGGCTGCCTTTGCGGAAATAATCGAGCCCCACCTCGCCGATCGCCACGACCTTGGGATGCTTGGCGACTGTGATGAGCGTTTTGGCGTCGATGTCGGGCTCCTCATGCGCGTGATTGGGGTGCGTGCCGACCGAGCAGAAGACCTCCGGAAATCTTTCGGCGATCGCCAGGATCTGTGCATGGCGTTTGACCCGGGTCGAGATCGTCACCAGGCGGCCGATGCCGGCCGCGCGAGCGCGGGCAACCACCGCCTCCAGCTCGGCCGCAAAGTCCGGGAAATCGAGGTGGCAATGGCTGTCCACCAGCATGATCGGTTGCCGGAAACCCTTTCCTGACGCGCCGGGAAGCGCTGCGTCACATTCGTGGCCTGAGGCCGGAGCCTGACGGGGCCACAACAGCGAGCGGGGAACCCCCGCCCTGCCCCAGATAACTGTCGGCCCGCGCCCCGGCAAGCGTTCCTGCCTCGCCGCGCCCCCCTTTGGGTTGTGGAAAACCACTCTTGCTAGCGCTGCGCTACCCCTCCACCATTCGCGCCGGGGTGATTCGACCGTTTTGGTCGAACACCCTCAAGCACGCGCGAGCGCGGTAGATGGCCGAAGATGAAACGGCAGCAGCTGCTGAGTGGCTTCCGTGTCGGTCGGGCAGACGTTGTAGCGCGCTGGCAGATTACGCTCCGGTGCTACTGGCACGGCGAGGCGATAGAGCGCGACGATCTCGCGCCAGGTCAGCCGATTTGTGAAACGTCCGCACATTGATGCCGTAAGAGTAACAAAAGCTGATCCTAGACGGCTGCTTTTCTCACCCTATCGGTCGATGAACAAACCGCGAAGCGGCACCTAGGACAGG